>DASXCH010000018.1:0-5229 GCA_036491275.1 Caulobacteraceae bacterium | reverse complement strand
CCGGCCGCCCACAGCCGGGGTCATCATGCACGACTGGTGGTGCGCGCTGGTGACGAGCGCCCTTGGCGAGGTGATCTATGACCCTGAGCCTGGCCTGCTTTATCGCCAGCACGGCGGCAATGAGATCGGCCAGGGAAGCGGCCGTCTCGCCGAAGCCTGGCGGATGGCGCGGATCTTCGCGCGGGGGCCCGGCCGATTCTGGCCGGTGCACGCCCAGGCGGCCGAGTTCTTGCGCGTATGGGGCGAGGCGCTCGACCCCGCTCGCCGGCGCAGCGCCGAGACGCTCGTCTCGTCCAAGGCGTCGCTCGGCGGGCGCCTGGCGTTCGCCGCCACCGGCAGGATCAGGCGCGGCAGCCTCAGCGGCGCCATCGCCGGGCGCCTGCTGATCGCCACCGGGCTGTACTAGCCGGCGGCCTCCTGGATCGCGCGGCGGCGCGAAGCTGCGGCGTAGGTCGCCGCGCCGACGCCGATGAGCACCGCGGAAGCAATGACCAGCTTGACCACCGCGCCCAGCTTGTCAGTGGCGTCCGGGCTGGGGACCAGGGTGCAGGCGATCGCGGTGGCTGTGATGACGAGTCCCATCCAGGCGAGGGTCTTGCGGCCAGCCGGCCCGCCCGGCGCGATCCATACGCCCGGCGAGACGGGGCCGTCGGCCCGCAGATAGGCCAGGAACAGGAAGACGAAGGGCAGGGTGTAGGAAATGACGCTCATCGAGGTGAGGAAGTCGTAGGCGGCCTTCACGCTCGCCCCCGCCTGGCCGAGGATCACCAGGGCGACGACCGCGACCACCTGGACGGCGATGGCGGTGGTCGGCGCGCCCGTCTTCGGGTCCTTCCTGGCGAAGGAAGCCGGGAAATAGCGGTCGACGCCAATGGCGAAGGGCAGGCGCGCGGCGAGCCCGAACCAGGCGCTGTAGCCGCCCAGCGCCATCAGGCCGAGCAGAAGCGGCGGTAGGGGCGCCAGTCCTTTCAGGCCGATCTTGGCGAAGCCGATCGTGTAGGCGTCGGGCAGGCCGGCGAGGCGCGAGGCGTCCGCCGGCTTCAGGATCGAGAGCATGGCCAGGGCGCTGGTGATGTAGGCGGCGAACACCACCAACCCCACGAGGATCAGCACGCGCACGATCTGCCTCACCCCGCCAGCCACGTCCCCGCGCAGGAAGGCGAGGGCCTCGGGCCCGCCATAGGCGAAGACCATGATCGCCCACAGGGCGGCGCCGTCGGCGGTCAGCGGCGGGGAATAGGAAGCATGGACGAAATCGGTCGCCGGTCCGGAACGAAGGGCCACGGCGAGTCCGACGGCCAGCAGGATCGCCATCAGAAGAGCCGCGGCGATGGAGCCGAAATTGGTCAGCCACTTGCCGGCGCCGAGGCCGATCCAGTGGAGGCCGCCGACGGCGATGGCCACACCACAGGCGACGCCGGCGAAGAGCCACGGATCGTCAAGGGCGTGCGTCGCCGCCGACCCCATCGCCGCGGCGAAATTGGCGAGGATGAAATAGAGCAGGGCCGAGAAGAACGGCAGGTTGCACGTCCAGTAGAGCCAGCCGGTGATGAAGCCGGCGAAGGGGCCGATGGTCTCGCGCGTCCAGTCGTAGATCCCGCCCTCCCCGGGGAAGCGTCCGACCAGCTCCGCAGTGGCGGCGACGAGCGGGATCATGAAACCGATCATGCCGACCAGCCAGAGTGGCAGGGAGGCGGGGCCCGCCGCCGCCGCGTAGGCGATCCAGCGAATGCCGAAGCCGACGGCCACGGCGTAGAGCGTCAGGTCCCAGAAGCCGATCACCCGGCGGCGGGGCTGGCTCACGCAGACTCCATCTCGGCCCGGGTGATGGTCCAGACGCCATCCAGCCAGGCGACGATCTCACACGCGCCGGGATGGTCGAAGGCGGCATAGCGCTCTCGCAGCCGCGCCTTGGCCTTCTCGCCCAGGCGGTCGAGACCGGCGTCCTGCAGCTGGGCCAGGTCGCCGCGCACCAAGGCGGCGAGGTCCAGACCGAGAACCGCTTCGGCGGCGCGGGCGAGCGCCGCGCCATAGTCATAGGCGGCGCCCTCACGATAGCTTTCGGCGAGAGTCAGGGCCGGGATGCGGCTCAGCACCGCCTGGTTCGCGGGATTGACCGCGTGGCCGCTGATAGAGCCGGCCATTTCCGCGGGCCGCCCGGTAAAGGCGCGGAGGTGCAGCGACCGGCTCATCACCGGACCGTCGTTGACCGGATAGTTGTCCCAGATCATTGGCGCGCGCCGCAGGGAGTGAGAGACCCGCTCCAGGTGATGGACGCCGTAGGCGCGCGAGCAGACCTCCTCGCCGGTCCAGAAGATGTCGACCGAAGGGTCAAGCCCCGTCCCCAGGGCCTCGAGATAGCCGGCCGGCATGGCCCCGAAGACGCGATCGAGCACCGGATCGTCGCTGTAATAGGTCGGGCAGAAGATGAGGCGGCTGGCGCGCGTGCGGCCGCCGATCCAGTCGAGGATCTCGATCTGGGAACGCGCTAGACCCGGCAGGTCGCCGCGCATGTCATCGAAGAGGACGGCGAGGTCGTCGACGCCGATGGCGTCCAGTTCGGCGAGCTTGCGGGCGAGGTCTGCCTTCGTGGCCGCATCGAAGCTGCGATAGATCTCGAAGGGACTGAGGCCGACGCCGAAGCGCACGCCGAGAGCGCGGCACCGCTCACTTGTGGCGCTCAGATGCCGCGCATCCGAGTCCCGGAACGGCTCGCGCCAGCGCTTCCTCAGGTAGGGATCGGCCTTGGGGGCGTAGATGTAGAAGCCGTAGCCGTGGGGCGCGAGGAAGGCGATGGTCTCGTCCCGCGCCAGAGGGCTCCAGGGCAGACCATAGAAGCCTTCGATCAGTCCGAGCGAAATCTCGCCGCCCCCCGCGGTCTTCACGTCTCGCCTCGCCAGTCCGTCAGGGCAGGCCCGAGCGCCTCGGCGAGCGGCCCCAGCCAGGGCTCGTAGTGCCGCCAGTGGTCGAGGCCTTCGCGATAGATGGGCCGGCGCACCTGCTCGGAACTGGCGGTGCGCACAGCGCGCTCGGTACGATGGAATTCGAGGCAGGCGGGCTCGAAGGGCAGGCCAAGATAGTCGAGGAGGCGGCGAACCTCGCCCTCCGTGTCGTCCACCAGGTCCTCGTGGATCACGCGGCAGACGCGGCCCGGCATAACCGCGTCGAAATGGGCCATCAGGTCGATGTAGGCGCGGTAATATCGTCCGATATCGGAAAGATCGTATGAGAAGTGGTGTCCACGCGCGAAGTGCTGCTTGAAGGCCGAGAAACCCGACGCCATCGGATGACGCCTCGCATCGATCACCTTGGCGTTGGGTAGGATCAGTAGAATAAGTCCCAAGTGGTGGAAATTATTCGGCATCTTATCTATGAAGAAGGGCGTGCCTCGCTTTCGGTGAACTTTCGTCCGCTCAAGGAATTCCTCGCCAAGTTCACGAATCCTCATTGCGTCCAGGTCGGCGAGAACGTTCGGATACGGAGCGCCTCTTCCGCGTCCCGCGTCACGCACAAATCCGCGGGCGATCGCGCCGATTTCGGGCAGCTCCATGGTGCCCTCGACCGCCGAGTGGCTGGCGAGGATCTGCTCGACGAGCGTCGACCCCGCGCGCGGCAGGCCGACGATGAAGATCGGCGCCGGCGAGGCGGCGCCCCAATCCTTGCGCGCAGCGAAGAATCCGCGCGTGAAGAGCGCCTTGGATCGGGCGATGAGGCCTTCAATCTCGTCGGGATCGTATTGCGCCTCGAGGCGGCGGAGCCGCGCGCCCTCTGCGTAGTGGGTGAAGGACGCAGCGAAGTCGAACCGGTCCTCAAACGCCTTGCCGAGCGCGAAATTGATGTGGAAGCGATCCTCGCCGACGACTGTCTCTTTAGTGAGCTGGGCCTCCATGGCGGCAACTTCGTCAACGGCGAAGGGCTCGGTCTTGAGATTGGCCAAGCTCCAGTAGGCGTCGCCGAGGCTGGGTTCGAGGGCGATGGCCCGCTTATAAGCTTCCACCGCATCGGCCCTGCGGCCCTCGGTGCGCAAGGCATGGCCTAGCGAGAGCCACACACGGGGCTGACGCGGCGCCTGAGCCAAAGCCTCCTCGAAGACGGCGACCGACCCAGGATAGTCGCCGATCAGCGCCAGGCAGCTGGCGTGAAGAAGTCGCCAGTTGGGTTCGGACGGGTCCAGAGCGCGGAGGGCCTCGACATGCGGCAGGGCGTCCAGCGCCTTCTGCTGGCGGAAAAGGGCGATGGCGAGGTTGTGCCGGGCGGGTTGGAAGCTCGGCGCGAGTTCGAGGCAGACCTCGAGCAAGCCTTCGGCGTCGGCATAGCGGCCCAAGCGCGTCCCGACTTCGGCCAGCATGCGCATGGCCGCGACATCCGACGGATGGGTCGTGAGGCGGTCACGAAGGAGCCGCTCGGCGACATTCAGCCGCTCCTCGACGAGGGCGTCGGCGGCGGCGCGCAGCGCCGGGTCCTGGACACCGCTCTGGATGTACCGGGCGTAGGCCGCGTCCGCCCCCACCGCATCTCCGTCCAGATGGAGCTGCTCGGCGATGAGTCGCCAGGCGTCGGGATGATCCGGCTTGAGGCGCGCCGCCTCGCGGAGCGCGGCTAGGGAGGCCTCGCGCTCGCCGAGCGCGGCAAGCGCGAGGCCAAGTTCCAGGCGGGTCTGGGCTGACAAGGGCTGCTCACCGGCAAGCCGCTCGAGGACCTCGCGCGCTGCGTCCGGCCGCCCCTGCCGCCGCAAGGAGGCGCCCAGGATCAGTCGCGTGCGGGGCTCCGCCGGAACCTGGTCCAGGATGGCCCGGGCCTGTCGCTCGGCGAGATCGGGGCTCACGTCCAGCAGCTTCTGGGCGTGCGCGACCGCCTGCTCGAAGGACGCCGTCTGAGCTTCGCTCATCTCGCGGCTATAACACGCACCGCCGCTGCGAACGTTCGTCCTGGTTCGTCAGAACTTCTGGCCGAGTCGGATCCCGATGGTCAGCGGCTGGATCGGCACGACATAGACCGCCGGTGGTGTCGCCGGATAGGGAATCCCATTCGAGCCGACGCCGGCCGGGTAGCCCGGCGCGCAGACCGAGGTGGTGCAAGGTGTGTAGCGGTTGACCTGGCCGCGCTCGTCCCAAAGATTTTTGACGAACAACTCAATCGACGTCTTGTCATGCTCAGCGCCGATCGACAGATCCATCGTAGCGTAGCCGGGCATCGTCCCGAGGTTCTGCAGGTCCGCCGTGAACACCG
>DASXCH010000017.1:0-23020 GCA_036491275.1 Caulobacteraceae bacterium | reverse complement strand
TGGGGAGGGCCTTGAGGCGATTGATACGGTCCAGGCCTTTGGTCAGGAGGAGCTGATCGCCGGCCGCTTCAACGCCGCCATCGAGCGCGCTTTCCAGGCCTCCCGCTCCCGCCTGCGGGTCAGTGGCCTGATGTCGTGCCTGATGATCGCCCTGATCTTCGCGGGCATGCTGATCCTGCTCTACGAGTGCGCGCTGGCCGTGATCGTCCACCACACCCTGCAGCCGGGGAACCTGTTCCAGCTTCTGATCCTGGCGTTCGTCGCGGCGACCTGTGTTCGCGACCTCTCCGAGATCTGGAGCCAGGTCCAGCGCGCCTCGGGCGCCGCCACGCGGATCATCGACGTGATGGAGACTTCGCCATCGATCGCCGCTCCGGCCAGGCCAACGCCCATGCCCTTCCCGGCCCGCGGCGAGGTGCGCTTCGAGAACGTTTCCTTCGTCTATCCGGGTCGCGACGCCCCCGCCCTCGACGGCTTCGAGCTGGAAGTCAGGCCCGGCGAGCGTGTCGCCCTGGTGGGCCCGTCGGGTGCGGGCAAGAGCACGGTCTTCCGCCTGCTCCTGCGCTTCTACGATCCCCAGGCGGGTTCCGTCCGCATCGACGGGGTCGACCTGCGCGAGGCCGATCCTGGCGCGGCCCGGTCCCGCGTCGCCTTCGTGGCGCAGGATGCGCCGCTTTTCTCGGCCTCAGCGTCCGACAACATCGCCTTTGGCCGCAGCGGCGCAGCTGATTCCGAGATCCGCGCCGCCGCCCGCGCCGCCCAGGCCGAGGGCTTCCTCTCACGTCTGCCGCTCGGATTCGACACCCTGATGGGCGAGCGCGCCAAGCTGCTCTCGGGCGGCCAGCGGCAGAGGATCGCCATCGCTCGCGCCCTGGTGCGACAAGCGCCGATCCTGCTTCTCGACGAGGCGACCAGCGCCCTCGACGCCGAGAATGAGCGTCTGGTTCAGAGCGCCCTGCATGAAGCCATGGCCGGCCGAACGACCCTGGTCATCGCCCACCGCCTGGCCACGGTGCTGGAAGCCGACCGAATCATCGTCATGGAGGCGGGCAAGGTGGTGGAAGCCGGCCGCCACGCCGATCTCCTGGCCAGGGGCGGCCTCTACGCCCGCCTCGCCCGGCTTCAGTTCGGCTCCGCCGCCGCCTGAACTGGCGTCGCCGCCGCGAGATCGGCGGCCAGGCGCAGGTTCGCCCGCCAGCGCCAGATGGCGAAGACGGCAAGCGCCAGGTTGAGCGCCGTCAGCTCGAAGACGAAGAAGCCGGCCGGCCACGTCACGAACACCGCTACGAAGGCGGCCAGGGTGCGTGTGTTGGAACTCAAAAGGCCGCTGGCCTTCACGAGCGGGGCGAAAATCCCGCGGTAGTGCTGGCGGGTGTGGCCGTCTGCGCCTTGCATGGCGCGTTCGGCCAGGTCCTCGCCGGGATTCATCCATCGGGAGACGGTGAGATAGATCTTTGCCAGGGCGGCGCCGGCGCGGCCCTCCCCGGCCCCCGTCTGACGCATCCATGCCGCGCCATAGACGAAATGGCGATAGGCCTTGCGACCCGTCTCATAGGCGTTGGCCTGGACGAAATGCGCCGCCCCGGCGGTTGACGCCAGCACCCAGGCCCAGCCTCCGATCGTCCGTTGAGCCATCAAAGCCAAGGCGACATAGACCAGCACCTGGCTCAAATGGTCGCAGACACCGTCGACCAGCTCGCCCACGGGCGAGGCCCGGCCGGTCCGCCTGGCGAGGTCGCCGTCGGCCCCATCGAGGACGTGCCAGAGGTATTGGAAGGCCAGCCCGGCCAGCGCGTTCCACGGCCACGCCACCGTCAGATAGATCCAGGCGCCGGCGCCCGATACGGCAACGCTCGAAATGGACACCTGGTTGGGCGTCACCGGAGTCCGCGCCAGGACTGTGGCCAGGGCACGCGAGACGGGGTGGATGACTAGCCGATTGCTGGCTGATTCGACCTCAACCGGGCGGCCCGGCGCGGCCGCTCCCTTAGAACCCCCCTCAGGGTCCGTCCCTGGAGCAATTGACATCGGCGGGGGCTTGGTCTCCACAGGCGGCTCGCATATGGCAGTCTTGTGACAACGATTGCCAAACGCTAGCGTGAATCGTTCGGGGACGCTCCACGCCGGCGAAGCAAAAAATCCCAGAAGGGACTAGGAATGACAAAGATCCGCGCTGCAATTGTCGGGGTGGGCAATTGCGCGAGCTCGTTGGTGCAAGGCGTGGCCTTCTACAGGGCGGCCAACGACAATAGCGCCGGACTGATGCACTGGAATCTCGGCGGATACGAGCCGAGCGACGTCGAATTCGTGCTGGCCTTCGACATAGACCAGAGAAAAGTCGGCGCTGATCTTTCCACGGCCATCTTCGCCAAGCCCAACTGTACGGCGGTTTTCGCCGAGGTGCCCGAAACCGGCGTCAAGGTGCGCATGGGCGTGGTGCTGGACGGCGTCGCCGAGCACATGGAGACCGTCGGCGCCGATCGCGGCTTCGTCAAGGCGACCGAGCCGGAGCCCAACAAGGCCAAGGTGGTTGAGGCCCTGCGCAGCTCAGGCGCCGAAGTGCTGGTCAACTTCCTGCCGGTGGGCTCGGAAGACGCCGTGCGCTTCTACATGGAATGCGCGCTCGAGGCGGGCGTGGGGGTCGTCAACTGCATGCCCGTGTTCATCGCCAGCGACCCGGAGTGGGAAGAGCGCTTCAAGGCCCGCGGCATCCCGATCATCGGCGATGACATCAAGGCCCAGTTCGGAGCGACCATCGTCCATCGGGCGCTCACCAACCTGATGCGCCAGCGCGGCGTGCGCATGGACCGCACCTATCAGCTCAACACCGGCGGCAACACCGACTTCCTCAACATGATGGATCGCGGCCGGCTGATCTCGAAGAAGATTTCCAAGACCGAAGCCGTCCAGGCGGTGATGGCCGAGCGACTGGCGGATGAGAACATCCACGTGGGCCCGAGCGATTACGTGCCGTGGCTCAACGACAACAAGCTGTGCTTCCTGCGGCTCGAAGGCGCGCTGTTCGGCAATGTGCCGATGAACATCGAGGTGCGTCTGTCGGTGGAGGATTCGCCGAATTCAGCCGGCGTCGTCATCGACGCCATCCGCTGCTGCAAGCTGGCGCTCGACCGCGGCTATGCG
Organism: Caulobacteraceae bacterium; assembly: GCA_036491275.1. Lineage (GTDB taxonomy): Bacteria > Pseudomonadota > Alphaproteobacteria > Caulobacterales > Caulobacteraceae > Acaudatibacter. Next base: position 19,879 of record DASXCH010000017.1, on the reverse strand, counting down.
GGCGCGCTGATCGGCCCGTCGGCCTTCTTCTGCAAACACCCGCCGGTGCAGTACACCGATGATGAGGCCATGCGCCTCACCGACGCCTTCATCGGCCCCGAGACGGTGCAGGTCGCGGCGCAATAGGCCCATGCAGGGACTGATCGTCGCCGCCGGACAGGGGACGAGACTTCGCAGCGTCGCCAGCCTGAAGCCGTTGGCGCTGGTGGGCGGCACACCCCTGATCGAGAAGGTGATCGGCAACGCCCGGGCCGGCGGGATCGACGCCTTCGTCGTGGTGACCGGCTATGAGGCCGACCGCCTCGAGACCTTTCTCGAGGATCTGGCCGAGCGCAAGGACGTCGTCATCGAAACGGTCCGCAATCCCCAGTGGCAGCGGGCCAACGGCCTCTCGGTCGCCGCCGCCGCGCCGCGGCTCGAAGACCGCTTCGTCCTGATGATGGCCGACCATCTGGTCGATCCTTCGATCTACGCCGATCTCCTGGCGCTGCCGGGCGCTGCGGACACGGTGACGCTGGCCATCGACCGCCGCCTCGACAATCCCCTGGTGGACCTTGGCGATGTGACCTGCGTGGGCACCGACGGCGCCGGCCGGATCCTCACCATCGGCAAGGGATTGGCCGACTACGACGCCTTCGACACCGGTGTCTTCCTCGCCTCGCACGCCCTGATCGCGGCGGTCCAGGCAGACGTCGAGGCCGGCGGGGTCGGCGGCATCTCAGAGGGCATGCGGCGCCTGGCGGCCGACGGCCGCGCCCTCACCTTCGACATCGGCAATCGCTTCTGGCTGGACATCGATGACGCCGCCACCCACGGCCACGCTGAGCGTCTGAGCGCCTAAACCTTCAAATCGCGAAAATGCCCTAAGCCGCGGCCGGCTCCGGCACGGCGGCGACCGGCAGGCGGAAGGGCGCGCGCTGGGTCTGCGCCTGCTCGACGAAAAGGCGCCCGTAGTCGGCGACCATCGAGTCGAGATCATAGGCCGCGACCCGCGCCGGTCCGGCCGCGGCGAAAGACGACAGCAACTCAGGCCGGGCAATGAGGTCGGCCATGGCTCGGCCAAAGGATTCCGGCTGCTCGGGCGGGACGATCCAGCCGCTCGCTCCGTGCTCGACGATCTCGGCGGGGCCGAATTCGCAGGCCGTGGCCAGGGCCGGCGCGCCGCAGGCCAGGGCCTCGACCAGGGCGGTCGGGAAGCCTTCCCAGCGCGAGGGCAGGACGAACAGCTTGGCCCTGGAGACGAACGCCCACGGATTGTCGGTGAAATCGACGAATTTCACCCGCGCGCCAAGCCCCAGTTCCGCAGCTTGGCGCCGCAGGTCGCCTTCCCGGGTGCCGCGCCCGACGATGATTAGATCGAGGGCCTCGCTGAGCCCGCTCGCGGCATAGGCCTTGAGGAGCAGGTCGTGCCCCTTCTGGCGCTCCAGGCGGCCGACGCTGACGATGAACGGCCGCGCCTGCTCGAAGGGCAGCGACTCGCGCCCGAGCCGCTGGACCGTTGCGATGTCGATCGGGTTGTGGATCACCCTCACGCGGCGATGATCGAGGCCGAGGCTCGTTTCCAGGCCTCGCGCCATCTCGTGCGAATTGGCGAGAAAGCAGTCGGCCCGGCGATAGGCCCGGCGCGTGATGCCCCTGATGACCGCCCGCGCCGCCGGATTGCTGAGCTCGTCGTCGATCACCGCGTCGGTGTTGTTGCCTTCGCGAGCGATCCAGGCCGGACGATGGCCGCCCATGGCGCCAAGCACCGCCCAGGTCATCAGTGTCATCCCCTTGAGGAAGCTCATCACCACATGGGGACGATGGCCGCCGATCATCCGCGCCAAGTTGATCGGCGCCAGGGTCGTCGCCGCCAGCAGCCGGTCGGGTCGATAGAACCCTGAGTTATGACCTTCGAAGACCAGGAGGTCTTGGCCGATCGGCGAGGAATCGATGCGAGTCGGATCGGCCTCGTCGAGGAAGGGGCCTGCGCGCCTCAAGAGGCCCATGCGCACGTCGAAGTGGGCTGGATCGCTCTGATTGAGCAGGTGCACGGCGACACGCTCGGCGCCGCCGCCGTGCAAGGAAGACAGCAAGAGCATGACGCGGATGCGTTCGCTCATGCTATGGCCCCCAATTGCTCCGCCCAGAATCCCTGGGCTGGTCCCTGCGGCGGCTTCTAGCCGGGCGGGACGCGGGGAGGCAACGACCGATCGAGTTTGGGGGCGGGTTTGGCCGACATGCAATTGCTGGTGAAGGAAGATCCCTTGTGGCGCCGCGCCGCGGAGGAGATTCCGAGGGCAGTCAGTATGGAATTGCTGGTGGGGGCGGACGCCTTCTGGCGCCGCGCCGCGGAGGACTGCGCCCGCGCCTCCCGCCGCTTGTTGGTCGAGGTCATGACCTTCGAAGGTGATTCGGTTGGCCAGCGGGTCGCCGCCGACATAGCGTCCAGCCCCGCCAGGGACCGCCGGGTGATCGTCGATGGCTACAGCCGGGTGGTGCTGAGCGATCAGTGGGCCCGCTGGCCGATGGCGCGCATGACCGACGCCCTGCGGGCCGAAAAACGCGCGACGCAGGCGATGTTCGACGGCCTCGCCGCCGCCGGCGTCGGCGTGCGGGTGACCAATCCGGTGGACTGGTTCCTGGCCAATTATCCGGCCCGCAACCACAAGAAACTGATCATCGCCGATGACGTGGCCTACGTCGGCGGCATCAATTTCAGCGAGCACAACTTTTCCTGGCGCGACTTCATGCTCCGGGTCGAAGGCGCTGACGCCGTCGATTTCCTGGCGGCGGATTTCCATGCCACCTGGGACGGCGGCCCGCGAGCGGCCGCGCTCGACCTCGAGGGACTTCGCCTGGTCACCCTGGATGGCCGGACGAACCGGCGGTTCCTGGCGGAGATTGAGCGTCTCCTGGCCTCGGCCAGACGCGAGGTCGTCGTGCTGAGCGCCTATCTCACCTTTCCCTACGCCCGGCCCCTCGGCCGCGCCGTCCGCCGCGGCGTTGGGGTTCGCCTGATCACGCCGTGGGAAAACAACAAGCCGCTGCTGCGCGATTACCTGCTGGACTTCGCCCGTCGCCATCATTTCGAGGTGAAGCTCCTGCCGGAAATGAGCCATCTCAAAGGCCTGCTGATCGACGGCGAGATCCTGGTGATCGGCTCCTGCAATTTCGATTTCGCCGGCCATGCCGCAGAGGAGGAGCTGGCGGCGATCATCCGCGATCCGGCCCTCATCGAGACCTTTCGCCGCGAGGTGATCGACCCGGCCGAAGCGGCGGCCACCGGCCAGGGCGAAGTCACGCCGCTGGCGGGGCTGGTGGCGCGCGTGAAACTTCGCATCGCCAATGTGGTGGCTGTCGCCGCGCGGATCTGGAAGCGGCGAGCGGTCGAGGGCTTTTAGGCGGCGGCCTTCTTCTGCGGCCGCCAGGCGTCGAGGATGCTCGCCTGATGGACGCAGCTCACCGTGCAGAACGGCGCGCAGGCCTTGGCCGTCTCATACTCGCGGACGATGTCGGTTTCGGTGTAGTCGGCCAGCGGAATGCCGGGTGAGCCGCGCTGCTGCGAGCAGTAGTGAACCAGCCCGTCCTCGCAGATGTAGAGATACCGGGCGCCGGCCCGGCAGCGCCAGGCGTTCGGCTTCCCGGCCATCAGATTCTTCTGAAACATCAGATAGTTGATGAAGTGCGTCACCGAGGCGCCGCGGGTCAGGGCGTCATAGACCGCGCGCTGTGTGGCCGACAGCGGCGCCAGGGTTCCCTCCTCGTCGTGCAGCACGCCGACGGTGTGCGAAAAGCCGAGCGCCTTGGCTGAGCGCGCCACCTCGAGCGCGTCCTGCGTGCGCTCCTCGGAAATGCCCAGCACCGAATTGATGTTGACGTGGAATTGCGCGTGTTTGGCCAGGAGTTTGAGTTTCCCCGCCAGGGATTTGAGCGTCTTCAGGGAGATCTTGTCCGGCTTCACGCCGTCGATCGAAATCTGCAGTTCCTGCAGGCCCGCCGCGTTCATCCCGGCGATCTTCTTTTCGGTGAGCAGGAAGCCGTTGGTGATCGTGGTGGCGATCATCCCGCGCTCGCGGATCCGCCGGATGACGTCGTCGTGCCGGGGATGCGACATCGGCTCGCCGCCGGTCAGGGTCACGATCTGCGTGCCGAGCCGCGCCAGCGCGTCCACCCTTTCCAGCAGGAGCTCGATCGGCGCGGGCTTTGAGACCTTGTCGTATTCCGAGCAGTAGGCGCAATCGAGGTTGCAGTAGCGGGTCACCACGAGGTGCGCGAGCAGGGGCCGTCGCCTGGAGGCGAGGACGTGCGCGGCCACCTTCAGGCCGTCGCCGATCGTAACTCCCGCCATTCGCGCCCCTATTCCCGTCCCACGCTGCAATTACCCCAGTACACTTATGGGTAGCGCAGGCGAACGTGCAAGGTGGTCACGCCTTCACCCGCCCTGAACTTGACCTCATCGAAGCTCGGCGCGGAAAACAGCGTGTGCGGATTGTCGGAAAATCCGTACCCCTCGATTCCCTTGAGCAGATTGTGGTCCCAGCGGCCGTTGTCGTTGGCGTCGTGGTAGACGGCGAAGGCATAGATTCCCGGCCCATTCTTCAGCCAGATGCACATCCGGGTGACGCCTGCCTGCGCCGGTACGCGCCAGACCTTCAGCGCGCCGTCCTTGATCAGGAACTGCGAGGGATCGCCCGGATAGATCGAGCCGGCCATGTGTCCCGCGCTCGACCTGACGCCTTCGATCAACACCTCGAGCCGGGCCGCCGTCGGCGTCCCCTCGCAGGCCTCGGCGTGGGCCGCTCCGGCAAGCCCCACGATCATGGCCGCCGCGAAGGCCGGATATGCCTTGGTTGAATTCATGCGTGAGGGGATCTTTCCGAAGTGGCGACGCGCCGGCGAGACTGCGCCCGCCACTTTCCGCGGCGGCTTATGCCACGCTTGCCGGCGCGACGCCATCCGAGGCGAAGGCGCGGCCCGCGGCCTCGGCGATGATTTCGAAGGAGCGGAGCCGGGCGGCGTGATCGAAGATCGAGCTGGTGATCATGATCTCGTCCGCGCCGGTGCGAGAAACGAAATCGGCCAGCCGGGCCTCGACCGTCGCGGGCGAGCCGACGATCGCCTCGGCCATGGCGCCGCCGAGGCGGCGGCTGGGCTCGCCGTCGACTTGCGGTTCGAAGTTGCGGATCGGCGGCGGCAGGGGGCCCGGCCGACCGGAGCGCAGGGCCAGGAAAGCCCGGATGATCGAGTTGGACAGGAACTCCGCCTCCTCGTCGCTGGCCGCCGCGACCACGTTCAAGCCGAACAGCAGGTAGGGTTTGGCCAGTCGTTCCGACGGCTGGAACTGGGTCCGGTAAACCTCCGCCGCCCGCATCATCTCCGACGGTGCGAAGTGCGAGGCGAAAGCGTAGGGCAGGCCGAGAATCGCCGCCAGCTGGGCGCCGAAGGTGCTGGAACCGAGAATCCAGACGTCAATCTCTTCTCCGGCGCCCGGCACGGCCCTCACCGCCTGCCCCGATTCGGCCGGGGCGAGAAAGCGCATCAGCTCGATCACATCCTGGGGAAAGCGCTCCTCGCCGCCGACCAGGGTGCGGCGCAGGGCCCGGGCCGTCAGGCCGTCCGTGCCGGGCGCCCGGCCAAGGCCCAGATCGACGCGGCCCGGAAACAGGGCGGCCAGCGTGCCGAACTGCTCGGCGATGATCAGCGGCGCATGGTTGGGCAGCATCACCCCGCCGGCGCCGATGCGGATGGTTTTGGTCCCCGCGCCGATGAAGGCGAGGGCCGTGGAGGTGGCGGCGCTCGCCACGCCCGGCATATTGTGATGCTCCGCCATCCAATAACGCCGATAGCCGAGCCGTTCGGCCTGCTGCGCCACCGCCAGGCTGTTGCGTAGCGCCTGGCCAGCGTCGCCGCCTTCGACGATCGGGGCCAGATCGAGGACAGACATCGCGACCATGGCCGCAAGATATAGGCAGGCGTGCGCGGCGAAAACGACCCTGCTCATCCGTATGACGGAACTTTCCAGACGGCGCGCGCCCGCTTAAACCCGCAGGGATCGGGAATTGGGGACTTTGGCTCGTCATGGGCAACCTGTTCAGCTGGCTGCTCGGGTTCGGCGCCCTGGCCTTGGGGCTGGTCCTGTTTCTGATCCTCGCGGCGGCCTGCGAGGTCGGGTTTCGGCTCGGTCGGGTGCGCCGCGGTCGCGTCGGTCCCGACGACCATGAGCATGCCGTCACCGCCACGCTCACCTCCGGCATGGCGGCCTTGCTGGCCTTTATCCTCGGGCTGTCGGTCAACTACGCCCAGAGCCGTTTTGAAACCCGCAGGGACATGGTCGTGACCGAGGCCAACGCCATCGGCACAGCGTGGCTGCGGGCGCGGCTGGTCGGCGGCCCGGACGGAAACGCCATCGCCGATCTGATCGGCCAGTACGCCGAAACCCGGCGCGAATTCACCACCGCCGACGCCAACGGACTGATCGCGGCGATCAACCAGCGCGCCGGCGAGCAGCAGGCGGCCATCTGGCGCCTGGCGACCGACGCGGCCCGCAAGGGGCCCACCCCGATCACCGCCACCTTGATCACTGCCCTCAATGAGATGTTCGATGACGCCCAGTCACAGCGCTTCGCGTTCCTGGGCGAATCTCCGGGCGCGATGCTGGACATGATGATCGTCGGCTCGATGATCGCCATCGGCGCGATGGGCTTTGAGATGGGTCAGCGCAACGCCCGGCAGGTCATGCTGACCACCCTCTTGCTCGTCATGTGGAGCGGCGCGATGGTCATCACCGTCGATTTCAATCGCCCGCGCGCGGGCCTCGTGCGCGTGGATTCCAGCCCGCTCGACTGGACCCTGCACGAAATCAGATCGGCGCCCCGGCCCCAGCCATGAGCACCGAACCGCGCATCTGGGACATCAGCCAGGCCCTGCGGCCGGACCTTCCGGTCTGGCCGGGCGATACGCCCTTCGCGCGTGGCCGACGCTGGACCCAGAGCGGCGGCTCACCGGTGACGGTCTCCTATTTCTCGACCACCGTCCACGCGGGGGCCCATGCCGACGCGCCGCTTCACTACAGCCCCAAGGGGCCAAGCGTGGCCGAGGTGCCCCTGGAGCCCTATCTCGGAGCCTGCCGCCTGATCGACGCCCGCGGCGAGAAAGGAGCCATCTCCGCCGCCTTCGTCGCCCGCATTCTTGTCGACCCACCGCCCAGGGTCCTGTTTCGGACCTATGAGCGATTCCCGGTCTGGGTATGGAAGGACGACTTCGTCACCGTCGACGCACAGGCGATCCGCGTCCTCGCCGCGCTCGGCGTGCGCCTGATCGGGATCGATTCGCCATCCCTGGATCCGCAGGCATCAAAGACCATGGACGCGCACCATGCGGTCCTGGCCGCCGACATGCGCGTTCTCGAAGGTCTCGTCCTGGATGACGTGCCGCCGGGAGACTATGAGCTCATCGCCCTGCCGCTGAAGCTCGAGGGCCTCGACGCTTCGCCGGTGCGGGCGGTGCTCCGCGAGTTCCCAAAGTGACGCTCGAAATGGCCCGGGATCTCGATCGAACCGATCCCCTCGCCGGCCTCCGCGACCGCTTCGTACTTCCCGAGGGCGTCATCTATCTCGATGGCAATTCCCTGGGTCCGCTCGCCAAGGCTGCCAGAGTCCGGATCGCCGACGTCGTCGAGCGCGAGTGGGGCCGGGGCCTGATCCGCAGCTGGAACGACGCGCACTGGATCGAGGCGCCGCAGCGCGTCGGCGACAAGATCGCACATCTCATCGGCGCCAGGCCCGGCGAGGTGGTGGTCGCCGACTCGACTTCGGTCAATCTCCACAAGCTGCTCGTGGCGGCGCTGCGCGCGCAGACCGGGCGAGCGACAATCCTGACCGAGACCGGCAATTTTCCGACCGACCTCTATGTCGCCCACGGCGCCGCGGCCGCCGTCGCCGGCGCCCGCGTGAAGGCCGTCGATCCGGCGGCGCTCGAAACGGCTATCGACGGCGATACGGCCGTCGTCCTGGTCACCCACGTCCACTACAAATCCGCCGACCGGCGCGACATGGCGGGCCTGACCGCCGCCGCCCACAGGGCCGGCGCCCTGATCCTCTGGGACCTCAGCCACAGTGCGGGCGCCGTGCCGCTCGATCTGGCTGGCAGCGAGGCCGATCTCGCCGTCGGCTGCGGCTACAAATTCCTCAACGGCGGCCCGGGCGCGCCGGCCTTCCTCTTCGTCGCCGAGCGTCATCACGCCTCGCTCTCCCCGGCCCTGACTGGCTGGATGGGCCACGCCGCCCCGTTCGATTTCTCCGACGACTGGCGGCCGGCGGAAGGGATCAGCCGTTTCCTCACCGGCACGCCGCCGATCCTCGGCCTCGCCGGGCTCGAAGCGGGCGTCGACCTGTCGCTCGAGGTCGATCAGACGGCGCTCAGCCGCAAGGCCGAGGACCTCTGGAACCTGTTTGCGCAACTGATGGAGACGCGCCTCGCCAGCCAGGGCTTCAGCCTTCTGACGGCGCGCGATCCGGTCCAGCGCGGCAGCCATATCGCCTACGCCCATCCCGAGGGATTCAGGATCATGCAGGCGCTGATCGCCTGCGGCGTCATCGGCGATTTCCGCGAGCCGGACGTTGTCCGGTTCGGCCTCACCCCGCTCTATCTTTCGTTCGAGGACATCTGGCGGGCGGTGGAGGTCCTGGCTGGGATCATGGCCGGGGGCGCCTGGAGGCAGGCGCAAGCCCGCATCCCCGGGCAGGTCACGTGAGCGGCAAGGCCTTTTTCCTGGGCATCGCCGGCGCCGGCATGAGCGCGCTCGCCTCCATCCTGGTCTCGGACGGCTGGACCGTGACCGGGTCGGATGACGCGGTCTTCCCGCCGGTGAGCGACTATCTCAACCGGTTGGGCATCCCCTGGCGGCCTGGCTTCGACGCCAATCAGATCCCCAGCGACATCGACGTCGCCATCATCGGCTCGAGCGCCAAACTCGATCTGGCTCACAATCCGGAGCTGGCGGAGATCGTCCGCCGCGGCATCCCGCGCCACAGCTTCGCCGGTTTCCTCGGCCGCTACACCCGCGAGCGCGACAATGTCGTGATCGGCGGCAGCTTCGGCAAATCGACCCTCACCGCCCTGGCGGCCGTGCTGATGCGGGCCGGCGGCCGCGACCCCGGCTACTTCATCGGCGCCGTGCCGCTGGACCTACCGACCACCGGCCACGCCGGGACCGATCCGACCTTCTTCCTCGAGGGCGACGAATACGTTATCGGCGCCGACGATCGGCGGCCGAAGTTCGCCCTCTATCATCCGCGCGCGGCGCTGATCAGCTCGATCGTCCACGACCACGTCAACGTCTATCCGACCATGGAATCCTATGAGGCGGCCTTCGCCGGCCTGATCGACGGCCTCGCGGCGGACGCCCTCCTCGTCTGCGCCCACGCCTATGAACCCCTCCGCCGCCTGACGTCCGGCCGGAAAGTCGTCTGGTATGGACCGGAGCCATGCGACGGGTATTGGGCGCGCGATATCCAGATCGGCGAGGTCACCCGCTTCGAGCTGGTCACGCCGTCCGGCGAAGCCATCGTCCTTACGACCGAGCTCCTTGGGCGGCACAACATCGAAAACATCGTCGGCGTCGCCGCCCTCCTCATCGAGCGCAAAGAGATCGGCGCGGCGGACCTGCAACGCGGCGTGGCCGCCTTTCACGGGGTCGAGCGCCGCCTCGACAAGAAGACCCGCAGCTCCCGCGTTCCGGCCTACGAGGGCTTCGGTTCCAGCTACGAAAAGGCGCGCTCGGCCTTGGACGCGATCCAGCTCCACTTCCCGGATCGCCCGGCGGTGGTGGTGTTCGAGCCCCACACCTTCAGCTGGCGCAACGCCGCGGCGCTCGCCTGGTATGACCACGTCTTCGACGGTGCGGCGCGCGTCCTGGTCCTCAGCCCGCCCGTCCATGGCGCCGACGGCCATGCCCAGCTCTCGCAGGACGACATCCTCGCGCGCGTCCGGCGGGCCGGAATCGAAGCCACAGGCGTGGAGAGCGGGGCGCAGGCGATCGCCACGCTGGAGGCGGATCTCAACGGCGACGAGGTGGTGCTGCTGCTCTCTTCAGGTCCGCTGGACGGCCTGGCGGCGACCCTGCCGGCCATGCTTGAAAAGAGATTTCCTACCTGAGGCCCAGGGCGTCGATCCGCGCCATGACCTCTGCCGACAGGGGCCCCTTGGCCTCGGCTGCGAGACATTGAGCGAGCTCTGTCCTGTTCTTGACGCCCAGGATCACCGTGTCGACGCCGGCCATGCCCAGGGAATAACGGTGCGCCACGTCGGCCGGATCCTCGCCGAACTCGGCGCACAGGGCGCGGAAGGGCGCGGCGCGCTGGAAATCCTGCGACTCGGGATGGTTCGGGCTCAACGTCCGATCGATCGCCGAGGTCAGGGCCCCGGCCTGCACCGCCCTTATGCCCATCACGCCCACGCCGTGGGCCTTGGCCGCCGCGATGATGCTGCGAGGGGCTGCCCGCTCGGCGTAATTCCGCATGCCGCCGGGGCTGTCCATCAGGTTGGCCACGGCCTGGACCACGTCCGGCGCCGGCTCGTAGGCTAGCGCCGCCTGGATCGCGACGGGCACGCCTACCCCGGTGATGCCCCAGACCCCGACGCGACCCTGCGCCTTCAGGGACTCGAGCGCCGGGACGACCTCGCTGGCGTAGGTCTGCCAGGGTGTCGAGAACAGGTCCTTGCGATCGTCGTGGCGGGCATAGACGTAGTCGTCCGGCCGGATGTTGCTGTGCAGGAAGAAGATGTCGACGCGCGAAAGCCGCATGGCCGTGAGGCTCGCGTCCAGCGAGGCTTCCAGCCTCCGGGCCGACTCGCCCGCCGGCGGCGCGCCAAGCTGGCATTTGCTGGTGATCCGCACGCCGTCCGGAATCCGGCCGTTGAAGGCCTCGCCGATCACCGCCTCGCAATCGCGATACATGGGCGCGGTGTCGATCAGCGTGATCCCGCCGTCGATCGCCGCAAACACAGTCGCCACGGCCTCGTCGGTCGTGGTCTCGCCCCAGAGACGGCCCAGGCCCCCGCCGCCCAGGGTCAGGCGACTGACGTGATCGAGGGATCCGAGCCTGCCGTATTGCATGCGAGCGCCTCCGTCTGGCTTCAGCTGTAGACCTGGGCGCGCCAGGTGGCGAACCGCGCGGACGCTTCGTCCGCCTCGATCCGCGGCGCCAGCGGCGCTTCGAACCGTCTCATCGCCTGCAGGTCGCTGTCGGTTAGCAAGCCGGCGCCGCGCCCGGCCGCCATGGCCGCGCCGAGCAGCGTGGCTTCCGGCGTCGCGTGCCGCCGCACGGTGCGCCCGGTGAGATTGGCCAGGATCTGCAGGAAAACGCCGCTGCGCGAGAGGCCGCCGTCGATCCCCAAGGCGTCCGGCGGAGCGAGTTCAACCCGCTCATAGATATGATCGAGGATTTCTCGGGTGCGGAAGGCCACGCCCTCCAGGCCGGCTCGCGCCAGATGGGCGCGGTCCACGGCTGTGGAGAGGCCGCCGAGCAGCGCCCGCCGCCGGGGATCCTGATCCGGCGCGCCCAGACCCTGCAGGGCCGGGAGGAAGGCCGCGCCTGCGGCATCGCTCACCGATCCGGCCAGGGCGTCGAAGTCCGCCGGCGCGCCCAGCCCAAACCGGTCGCGCAGCCAGTCCAGAGCCTGACCGGCCGAGAGGACGATGCCTTCGACGCAGAAGCGGGTGGCGCCGCCTACCGACGAGACGATCAGGGGCGGCGTGCCGGGGCCTGGAAAGACGAAGTCGCCGCCGGTGGCGAGATCGAACACGCCGGCCGTGCCGAAGGTTAGCTTGGCGGTTCCGGGCGCCTCGCCGTGCGCCATGAGGGCGCTTTGCTGATCGGCGATGTCGGCGGTGATCGGGATCGCCGCGCCCAGGACCTTCGCCGAGGTCACGGCAAGCGCGCCCCAGGTGTCGACGAGTCGGGGAAACATCGCCGGATCCAGCTTCTGGAAGCCGATCAGAGCCTCGTTCCAGTTGAGGCTGGCGAAATCGAGATAACCGGTCGGCCAGGCTTGGCTGCGGTCGGTGACGTGGGCGGCGCCGCCGGAAAGGCGATGGATCAGAAAACTGTCGATGGCGCCCCAGGCGGGGTTCGAAGTCCCGGCGGAGGCCATGATCGACTCGAGCTTGGTCGCGGCCTGTTGCGGGGCCAGCAGGAAACCGGCGGCGGCGAGGTCGCGGGACCGCTCGACGCCGCGCAGGTCGTTCCAAACCACCAGGGGCGATGCCGCCTCTCCGGTCTTGCGATCCCAGACCACCGCACTGGCTCTCTGGGTGGTGACGCCGAACGCGGCGAGGTCGGCTGCGGCGTGGTCAGCGCGATCGAACGCCTCGGCCATGGCGACGCGGGTCGCGGTCCACACCGCCTCTGCATCCTGCTCCACCAGACCTGGCGCGGGCGAGCGCGAAACCAGGGGCTGTGCGGCCAGGCCCAGGATCGCGCCGTCCGGCGCGAACACCGCCGCTCGTACCGACGTCGTCCCGACATCGACCGCGAGGATCAGCTCAGCCATGGCCAAGCAGCGCGCCCGGATTCATCATGCCCGTGGGATCGAGCGCCGTCTTGATCTTGCGCAGCAAGGCGAGGCCCTCAGCGCCCAGCTCGGTCTCCAGCCACGGCGCCCGCACCCGACCGATACCATGATGATGCGCCAGGCTGCCGCCGTGGCGCGCCGTCGCTTCCATGATCGCCCGCCAGGCCGCGAAATAGCTGGCCTCCAGGGTCGCCGGGTCCTCGGCCCGGATGGCGAAGCTGAAATAGAGGTTGAGCCCGCTGCGATAGGCGTGTGAGCTGTGCGCCGAGCCGTTGAGGCATCCCGGCAGGGCGGTCAGCGCGGCGACCGCGTCGTCATAGACCCGGCCGATGGCGCTCCAGGCGGCCGACACCTCGACCGTGTCGACGATCGCATTCCGCTCCAGGAACACGTTCCAGTTCGGCACGGTGTTGCGATGTTCGAGCCAGTGGGCGGCGATGTCCTCCGGCGCGGGCGTCAGGCCATGCCGGGGAGCCTGGGCAAGGGCGGCAGCTCGCTCGGCGGCCACCAGAGCCGCCGGGCCCTCGTGGACGAAGAAGATCAGCGGCTGCTCGCAGCGCGCGTCGAGGCGGCCGGCCTCGCGGGCGTCGTATTGCCTGGCCACCGGCGGGCGCCAGCCGGCCTGGATCACCTCCCGCTGGAAGGCGAAACCGGCGGCCATGTCGGGGGCGAAGAACGCCGAGAGCAAGCGGGATTCCGGAGCGCGCCGCAAGGAGAAGGTCACGCCGGTGATGACGCCGAGCGTCCCTTCCGAGCCCATCACGAGGTGGCGCAGGTCGGGCCCGGCCGCGGCGCGGGGGCCTTTTCCGAGCGTCACCGCCTCGCCGTCCGGGAGCACCGCTTCGATCGAATGGACGATGTCCTCGATATTGCCGTGCAGGGTGGAATACTGACCGGAGGCCCGGGTCGCCGCCCAACCGCCGACGGTGCTCAACGCCACGGACTGCGGCCAGTGGCCGATCGTCAGCCCGCGGGCCGCGACTTCAATCTCCGCTTCCAGCCCGTTCCTGCCGGCGTCGAAACCGGCCAGAAGGTCGGTCTCGTCGATGAAGCGGGTGGCGGCCATGGCCCCCATGTCGAGAACGACCGAATCCGCCGATGTGAGGACGCCCCCGACCACCCCGCTGCCCAGGCCGAACGGGATCACCGGGGCGCCGACCGCGCGCGCTGCCCGCAACGTCGCCTGGACATCGGCGACGGACGCCGGCCGCACGACACAGGCCGGCAGCGGATTGGCCGATTTCAGATGATCGTGCAGCCAGCTCAGCACCCAGTAGTCGTGACGCCGCTCGGCGCGGCTTTCCTCGTCCAGGCGCACCTTGTCGGGCCCCAGGGCCCGGACGAGATCCTCGGCGACCGCCATCAGGTGACCTCCGCCAGATCCGCCGCGCGCCGCGCCCGGCAGCCGTCGATCTCGGCCGTCAGCCGCCTCTCGCCCCAGCCGAGCAGAGGCGCCATCGCCCGCGCCGCCGGCTCGAGGGCCGCAAGGCCGCCGTCATCGTCGAACCAGGCCCGGCCGCTTCGCCGCACCCAATAGTCCTCGAGGCGAAGAGCGCCTTCGTTCAGCACGGCGTGCTGGGCCTCGACCGCGACGCCGCCGGTAAGGCCCGGCGCCGCGGCTCCATAAAGGCCGATCAGGCGATCGGCCGCCACCCCTGACACCCCACCGCGCGCCAACTCCTGGCGGATGATATCCGGCGCCGTCTCGCCCCCCGGCAGGGGCTCGCGCGCGGTGACGCAGGGAGACGGTTTGTGGCCGAGCGCCGTCTGGACCTTGTCGGTCACCCGCTGCGCCATGCGCCGATAGGCGGTCAGCTTGCCGCCGGCGATGGAGATGACGCCGGCCGGGCCGGTCCATACCTCGTCGCGCCGCGAAATCTCGGAAGCGCCTTTCCCCGGCTCGTTGACCAGGGGCCGCACGCCGGACCAGGCGGCGTGGATGTCGCCAGGGGTGAGCGGAGGGCCGGCAAGCCGCGCGTTGGCCGCGGCCAGCAGATAGTCGACGTCCTCGGCGGTCACCGGCGGCCAGAGGTCGGCGTGATGATAGAAATTGTCGGTGGTGCCGATGTAGGTCGAGGCGCCCTTGGGAACGACGAAGATGCTGCGCCCCCCGCCGGCCGGAACGATCCAGGTGTTGCGCGCCGGCGAGCGGTCATGGCGAACCACCAGATGGATACCCCGGCTGAGCGCCAGCCTGGGCGGCGCGTCGCCCGATTCCAGGGCTCTCACGGCGTCGACCCACGGCCCCGCGGCGTTGACGATGACGCCCGCGCTCACCCGCGCGGTTCGCTCCGCGCCGCCGGGACTTTGGTCGGAGACTGCAAGACCGACGGCCCGGTCGTTCTCCAAGATGAACCGCTCTACGCGGGCATAGTTGGCGATCGCCGCGCCCGCCGCCGCCGCCGAGAGGACGTTGGCCAGAGTCAGTCTGGCGTCGTTGGTCAGGTACTCCGGATAAACGACCGCGCCGGCAAGGTCCTCGGCCTTCATCGCCGGCTCATGGGCCGCCAGATCGGCGTGGGACCACAGCTTGTGCGCGCGGCTCTTCGGCACGCCGCCCAGCTTCTCGAAGGCCCAAAGGCCCGCTCGCAGGCGGGCGATCGAGCCCTGGCTGCGCGCGCCGATCACGAACGGCGTCTCGACCGCCAGGTGCGGGGCGATGGCCTGGACCGCCTTGCGCTCGCTGGCCGCCTCGCGCACCAGGGCCAGGTCGCCCTGGGCCAGATAGCGCAACCCGCCGTGGATCATCTTCGAGGACCGGCTGGAGGTGCCGCAGGCGAAATCCCCCGCCTCGATCAACAGGACCGACAGACCGCGCAACGCCGCGTCCCGGGCGATGCCAGCGCCGGTGATGCCGGCGCCGATCACCGCCAGGTCGAAGCGGCGCGCGCCCAGCTCGGTGAACAGGGCGTCGCGGTCGCGAAGATCCAGTCGGGCGGCGTCCATCAGCGCTTCATATCCAGCGGTTGCGCTATAGTGGAAGTCCTTGAGAGGCAATTCATGACCATTCGCATCGGCCTGCTCGGCGCTTCGCGCATCGCCCGCGGCGCGGTTATCGCGCCGGCCATGGACAATCCGGACTTCGTCGTCGGCGCTGTCGCCGCGCGGGATCTTGGGCGCGCCCGGGCTTATGCGGCCGAGCACGGAATCCCGATCGTCGCAAAGGACTACGAGGCCCTGATCCGGCGCGACGATATCGACCTCATCTACAACGCCCTCCCGCCCGCCGGGCACAAACGCTGGACCATCGCTGCCCTCGAAGCCGGCAAGCACGTGCTGTGCGAAAAGCCATTCGCCCGCAACGCCGGCGAGGCCAGGGACATGGTCGCCGCCGCCGACACCACAGGCCGCAAGCTGATCGAAGCCTTCCACTATCGTTTCCACAACGTCATGCGCGCGGCCGTGGCCCTCGCCCGCGAAGGCGCCTTGGGAGAGCTCAAGTCCGCGCAGGCCCTGTTCAACGGGCCCATTCCGAAGTCGCCGGGCGAGCTGCGCTGGTCGGCCAAGCAGGGCGGCGGCGCCCTGATGGACCTCGGCTGCTATCCGGTCCACGCCCTGCGCAATATCATCGGCGCGGAGCCGCAGATCACTGAGGCCTCCTGCCAGTTCGAGGGTGGGGTCGACGCCGCGACCCGAGCGAGCCTCGCCTTTCCAGGCGGCGTCGCCGCCAGCCTCGAGACCTCCATGATCGCTGAGGGCTTTGCGGCAAACCTCACCGTCATAGGCGATCGCGGATCTCTGGAGATCCGCAACTTCGTCGCCCCGCAGATCGGCTGCCAGTTCGTCACCACCCTGGACGGCGAGCGCCGCGACCACGGCGTCGACGGCCCCAGCACCTACGGCGCACAGCTGACTTACGTGGCCGAGGTCCTGGCCGGCCGGACTCCTCAGATCACCGGCGGCGCCGACGCCATCGCCAACATGGCGGCGATCGACGCCATCTACCGCGCCGCCGGCCGGGCTGGGGCCTAGTTTCCCAGCCGCCAGTTGGCCCGCTCGGCGAGTTCCTGGAAGAAGGCCGGCTCGTAGGCTTCCTCCGGATCGTCGCGCACCATCTCGTCGATCACGCCGGCGTCGGGCCCGACGAGGATGCGCCAGCGTTCGGCCTTGACCCCGTCGAGGATGATCTTGGCCGCCTGGGCGGCCGTGGTCGGGGCGTCGTCGCGGAAGCGGCGCGCCATCTCGGCGCTGAGCGCGCGGATGTCGTCGTCGCTCATCGAGTCGGCCGCCAATCCGCGGGCGGCGAGGTTCTTTCGCGTCTGGGCCAGTGTCGCCGCATCGAGGGTGTCGGACTCATTGCCGGTCAGCACCTTGCGCGAGTTGGCGACGATCTCGGTGCCGATGTGCCCGGGCATGACCACCGAACACTTCACGTGCGGGGCGTTGAGCCTCAGGTCCGTGATCAGCGCCTCGGTGAAGCCTTTGACCGCGAACTTCGCCGCCGGATAGGCGGTGTGTGATACCATCGGCCCAAGCGTGGCCCAGAAACCGTTGACGCTGCTGGTGTTGACGATGTGGCCCTCGTCGGCGGCGAGCAGCATCGGCATGAAGGCCCGCGTGGTCAGGTAGACGCCGTTCCAGCAGACGCTGAAGGTCTTCTCCCACTCGCCGCGGTCGCCGGTGACGAACGAGCCGCCGCCGCCGATGCCAGCGTTGTTGAACAGCAGATGGATCCTGTCGGTGTCGAATTCGCGCGCCGCCGCATCGCGGAATCGCTCGATCGCCGCCTCGTCGGAGACGTCGGCGACGAAGGTCATGACCCGCGTGCCCTGGGGCGCCTCTTTTTCGCACAGGGCTCGGGTCTCAGCCATATTGGCCGCCGAGACGTCGCACATGGCCACGCTGCAGCCTTCGGCCACAAGTTGCCTCGCCAGCTCGCGCCCCATGCCCGTGCCGCCACCGGTGATGATCGCGATCCTGCCGGTGAAGTCTTTCATGGCTTGCTGTCCTCCCTATCTGCTGACCGATAGAGGCGGACGCGCGCTAGGGCAATTCGGCCACAGGCCGAAGCGTGATCACAGTTTCGTCCCCCCTCCAGCTTGACGTTGTGCGAGGGCCGCGCGAGGCTCCCGTTCATCGAGGCCCAAGGCCCCAGGGGTGGATCATGGCGAAATCGTATTTCCCGAAGCGTACGGGCGCGGCGCCCGTCGGCGTTGCGGTGCTGTTGGCGACAACCTGCCTGGCGGCGCATCCGGCCTTCGCGGCCGACACGGCGGCCGGCGCCAACGCCACCTCGCTCAGCGAGATCGTGGTCACCGCCGAAAAGCGCTCGGAGAACATCCAGAAAGTGCCGATGAGCATCCAGGCCATCGACACCAAGAAGCTGGATCAGCTCAACGTCACCAACTTCGCGGACTATGTGAAGTTCGTGCCTTCGATCCAATACGAGACTTTCGGGCCTAGCGTCACGACCATCTACATGCGCGGCGTGGCAGACGGCGGCGACGGCAACCACTCTGGCCCGTTGCCCAGCGTCGGGACCTATTTGGACGAACTGCCGATCACCACCATCGGCGGCACCATCGACGTCCACGTCTATGACATGGCCCGGGTGGAAGTGCTGCCGGGACCCCAGGGGACTCTGTATGGCGCAAGTTCTGAGTCCGGCACCCTGCGCCTGATCACCAACAAGCCGGATACGTCGCACCTCTATGGCTCACTCGACGTCGAAGGAAACTACGTCGATCACGGCTCCTTCGGCGAAATTGTCGAGGGCTTCATCAACGTCCCGGTGACCGACCACATCGCGGTCCGCCTGGTCGCCTTCGACGAGCACGACTCCGGGTTCATCGACAACGTCTTTGGCGAGCGGGCCTTCGTCGAAGGCGAGGGCGGACAGGTCGACGGGATCATCAACAACGCCAACAGCGTGAAGAACAACTTCAACCCGGTGGACACCTACGGCGGCCGCCTCGCGGTCAAGTTCGACCTCGGCGACAACTGGACCATCATGCCGCAGGTCATCGCCCAGGACATGCGGGCGGACGGCATCTTCGGCTACAACCCGGCAGTCGGCGATCTGCAGGTGCAGCGCTTCCAGCCAGACAGCGACCACGATCGCTGGGTTCAGGCTGGTCTGACGATCAACGGCAAGATCGGAAAGTACGACCTGACCTACGCAGGCGGCTACTTCAACCGCAAGATCAACTCCAATGCAGACTACACAGACTACTCGGTCGCCTACGATCAGGCTTCCGGGTACGGCTCCTACTGGACTGACGCGGCGGGCGACCCTTTGTCGAACCCAGCCCAGGCAATCGTCGGCCGCGATCGATTCGAAAAAGGCAGCAACGAGCTGCGCATCGCCTCGCCGGCCACCGACCGCTTCCGCTTTATTGTCGGCCTGTTCCAGGAGCGGCAGACCCACTGGATCATCCAGGACTATTTGGTCCAGGGCCTCGGCCCGCAAATATCCGTCACCGGCTGGCCCCAAACTTGGTGGCTGACGGACCAGGACCGGGTCGACAGCGACAAGGCCGCATTCGGCGAAGTGTCATTCGACATCACGCCAAAGCTGACCATTACCGGAGGCCTCCGCTACTACGGCTACAACAATTCGCTCTATGGCTTCTACGGCTTCAACGACACAGACTTCAGCTCGACCGGCGAGCCCGGGTGCGCGAACTTCCCGGGCCAGAAATTCCGTAACGCGCCCTGCGTCAACCTCAACAAGGACGTCAGCGCCACCGGCGAAACCCACAAGGTCAATCTCACCTACCGCATGGACGATGATAAGCTGGTCTACTTCACCTACTCTACCGGCTACCGACCGGGCGGCATCAACCGCAGCAACGCCGTGCTGCCCAACGGTTCCATCATTGGGCCCTACAATGCCGATTCCCTGACCAACTTCGAGGTCGGTTGGAAGTCGAGCTGGCTCGACCACTCGCTTGTCTGGAACGGCGCCCTCTATTGGGAGGACTGGAAGAATTTCCAGTTCGCCTATCTGGGCCCGAACAGCCTGACCATCGTTCAGAACGCGCCGTCAGCGAGGATTCTCGGCGTCGAGTCGAACCTCGAGTGGCGGGCGACGGAGCACCTGACCCTGTCGGCGGCCGGCTCCTACAATGACGCCACGCTCACTGCCGACTTCTGTACCGATTCCAACGGCCAAGTCGTCAGTCCGTGCGGCGGCAATCCGGTCTTGGCTCCAAAGGGCCAGCAACTGCCCTATACACCGAAGTTCAACGGCAACGTCACGGCCCGTTACACCTTCCCGCTGATGGGCTGGAACGCTCACGCCCAAGCGGCGCTGGTCTACCAGTCGTCTCGCCTGCCGGCAGTGTTCACGGCCGACCTGCAGAACCTCGGGACTATGCCCGGC
>DASXCH010000016.1:0-3184 GCA_036491275.1 Caulobacteraceae bacterium | reverse complement strand
GGTCGGACCGGCGCTGGTAATAGTTCTGAACGTCGGCCCACTTGGCCTTGGCCGTCTCTTCCTTGGTGGGAATGGCGTTCACGCCGCATCCGGACAGGCCCACGGTCGCGGCCAGAACCGGCAGCAGAAAGAGCGAGCGAGAGATCGAACGTTGCAAGGGAAGTCCCCGAATGATCACGCCCGTCGTGCGGGCGCAGGTATCAACTTAGCAATGATGAGGCCCCGCCGTAAGCGGTCGGTCGGATTAAGCCTTTGTCATGCGCCTCGGCGCGGGGTTAGGCTCAGCTTATGGCTATCAGCTTCACCAACCCGATCATAGCCGCGGGCATAGCCGGGCTGCAGGCGCTCTACGTCGATCGGGCGGTGACCCCGGTGGAGGCGACCGACGCCTATCTGTCGCGCATCCTGGGACTGGATGGGGCGCTGGGCGCCTTCGTGCACGTGGACGCCGAGGGTGCGCGCACCGCCGCCCACGCTTCGGCCGAGCGCTGGCGCAAGGGCAAGGCCCTGTCGCCGATCGACGGGACGCCGATCGCCATCAAGGCCAATATCGCCGTGGCCGGTATGCCTTGGCACGGCGGGATCGAGGCCTATCGCACCCGTCTGGCCGAGCGCGACGCCCAATGCGTGGCTCTGCTCAAGGCCGCCGGCGCGGTGATCCTCGGCCTCACCAACATGCACGAGGGCGCCTTCGGGGCCACCACCGACAATCCCTGGTTCGGCCGCACCCATAATCCCTGGCGACACGGGACCACCGCCGGTGGATCCTCCGGCGGTTCGGGCGCGGCGGTGGCGGCGGGCCTGTGCGCCGGCGCGCTGGGCTCCGACACCCTGGGCTCGGTGCGCATCCCGGCCAGCTTCACTGGAACCTACGCGCACAAGCCGACCCAGGGGCTGATCTCCGCCAACGGGGTGATCGCCATGTCGTGGACGCTGGATCACGTGGGCGTGCACGGCCGCTCGGCCGAAGACTGCGCGCGGCTCCTGGCCGGAGCGGTGTCCGCCGACGCCGACCTGGCCGGCGAGATCACCCGTCCGGCCGACATCGAGGTGCTGGCGTCAGCCCCCCTGGCGGTGCTCGACCTGTCGGGGCTGGAGGGCGTCTCCGCGGTGGTGGTGGCGGCCACCGACGCCGCCATCGCTCGTGGCCGCGCCGCCGGCCTGGATATCGAGCTGCTCAAGCTCAAGGACTACGACTTCCTGCAGGTGATCCGCGACGGGGTGCTGGTTTCCGCCGCCGAGAGCCTGATCGAACACGAAGCCGCTCTGGCCGAAAACCCCGAGGGCTTTTCGGGGGTCTATCGCCAGACCCTGGCCATCGGCGGAGGGGCGAGCGCGCCGGCGCTGGCCAAGGCCTACCGCGAGCTGGCCCGGGCGGCCGAGCGCGCGCGCGAACAGCTGACCCCCTATGCGGCGGTGATCCTGCCGACCACGCCCGGCCCGGCCGAGCCGTTCGAGACCGCGGCCAGCGCGGCGGTGGCGCTGCTGACGCCGCTCGGCAATGTGCTGGGCCTGCCGGCCACCGCCTTCCCCACCGGCTTCCACGACGGCCTGCCGCTCTCGGCCCAGGCGCTGGCCTGGGAAGACGACACCGCCCTGGGCCTGGCCCAACTGCTCGGCCAGCCGTTCACCGCGCCGGACAGCTATCGGGGTTAGGCTCGGCACAAGGATAGCTTCCAGCAGCTGACCGATAGCGGCTCAAATTTCGGTAATTTCGGTGACAGCATATTGGACCGCACCCCATCGGTGAGACAGCGTAATTAGGGGACAGTAGTTGTTGTTGTAGCGCCTGTGGGCGGCGCTAGCGCCGCCCACAGGCGGGTTTCTTCGAACTCCATCGGCGAGAGATAGTCCAGGGCCGAGTGGAGCCTGGTGCGGTTGTAGACCTCGTCGATGAACCGGCCGACCTGGTTCCTGGCGTCGGTCAGATCGCGATAGGCCGATCCGTCCACCTCCTCGGTCTTCAGCGTCTTCATGAAGCTCTCGGCCTTGGCGTTGTCATAGGGACAGCCGCCCCGGCTCATGCTGGGCATGATGCCGGCCTCCTCCAGGCGCCGTGCGTAGTCCCCGCAAGCGTACTGCACGCCCCGGTCGGAGTGGTGGACGAGTTGGCCAGGAACAGGGCGCCGATCCTCGATGGCCATGTCGAGCGCCTTCAGCGCCAAGCTGGCGGCCAGGTGGTCGGCCAGCGCCCAACCCACCACCTTGCGGCTATAGGCGTCCAACACCACGGCCAGATAGACGAAGGCTCGCTCCAGCCGGATATAGGTGATGTCGGCCACCCACAGCCGGTCAGGGGCCATGGGGACCATGCGGCGGGCCAGGTTCGGATAGACCCGCCAGCCGTGGTTCGAGTCCGTAGTGGCCGGCACATAGGCTTTCTTCTTCAGGCACAACAGGTTGTCCTCGCGGGTGATCCGCAAGACCCGCTTGGCGTTGGCGCACCAGCCCTCGCGACGCAGCAGGGCGCAGAGCCGCCGGTAGCCGTAGTGGCGGTGCTTCAGCGCCAAGCGCTGGATGGCGTCCCGCAGCGCCATCTCTTCAAGGTCAGGCTCGGCGCGCGCCCAACCCCGATGGAAGCTCGCCCGGCTCACCCCAGCCGCCGCACACAGCCGCTCTATCGATCCATCGCCTTGCGGACCGGTCATCGCCTGGATCTGGGCGAAGACCCCGTCACGCCAGCTCAGTCGTTGAGCGGGCGTGACGCCTTGATGCGCCGCAAGGCTCCTTGAAAAAAATCCAGTTCAACCGCTTGCTGGCCCACCTTGCGCTCCAGCTCCGCGATCTTGCGCTGGGCCGCCGCCAAGGCGTCGGTCTCGCCAAGCCTTGCCTCCCGCAACAGGGCCTCAGCCTTCGTCGGCCGCCCGCGACGGGCTCCAAGCCGGCCCGCCCGATGAGCGTCGCGCCACTTGTAGATCAGCTGGCGGTGAACACTGAGCTCGCGGGCCAGCGCCGCGATCGTCTCGCCGCCCTCCAGCCGCTCAACCACCTTCAGCTTGATCTCCCGGCTGAAGGTCCGGGCAGGGTCCTTGGTCATCAGCTCTCCTCTTAGAGAACTGTCCCCCATTTTTCCTGTCTCACTTTAGGGGTCCACTCCACATGGCCATCACCATCTATGGCGACTCCATCTCGGGTAATTGCCTGAAGGTGAAGTGGACCGCCGACCAGATGTCGATCCCCTATG
>DASXCH010000015.1:0-91852 GCA_036491275.1 Caulobacteraceae bacterium | reverse complement strand
GTGGGGATCTTCCCCAACGAAGCGGCGATCGTCCGGCTCGTCGGCGCCATCCTGCTCGAGCAGAACGACGAATGGTCGGTCCAACGTTCCCGCTACTTGAGCCTGGAAACCATCGCCACCCTGGGCGATACTGCAGTCGTCAGCCTGCCAGACATGGCCGCCTGACCGATCCCGGCCAGCCGGAGATCGTGGTGACCTCGACGATCCGAGTTACACCACGCCGTGGGACACGATCGGGCCCAAGCAGCAAGCGCTTGCATTCGCGGTTGATGGCCGTCCGTTGCGCCGGCCGCCCGTACCAAGTCGAACCGATCTCGAGGCGCCGGTTTTGGGAATCGGCATTGAGATAGGCGGTGAGGCCCACAGCTTCGCCGCTGGCAACCTCAATCACCGCGAACTGGGTCGACATCGGAAGAGCGATCCGGGGTTGGATGTCGGCGGCCATCTCTTCAGGCGCAGCCACGAAAGGGAACCTAAGTTTCCACAGTTCGCCGGCTCTCACAGCTTCGGCCAGCGCCGTCGCGTGATCCGGCCGCAACGGCGTCAACTTCACATGTCGACCCACAAGTTCGACGGCTGTTGGCCAGGTCACGACGCCGATTTCCGGAATGGCGAAAATTCCTCGGCCAGCCAGTCCATTTCGCCGCGCATCGCTCGCCGTTCTTCGGACAGGAATCGGCCCACCGGCCCCCTCAACGCGGGATCGGCAATGTGATGGGCGGAGTAAACGGGACTTGGCAAATAGCCCCGGGAGATTTTGTGCTGCCCCTGCGCGCCGGCCTCGACCCGCCTGAGTCCGCGTTCGATCGCCGCTTCGATCGCCTGATAGTAGCAGAGCTCGAAGTGGAGGAAAGGCACGTCTTCGAGGCAACCCCAATTTCGCCCGAAGAGAGAGTCGGCGCCGATCAGATTGAGCGCGCCGGCGATAGGCCGCCCTCCCCTGACCGCCATCACCAGAAGCAACTTGTCTGCCATCCGCTCGCCGAGGAGCGAGAAGAAGCGCCGGTTGAGGTACGGACGGCCCCACTTGCGTGAACCGGTGTCCATGTAGAAGGCGAAAAAGGCGTCCCAGTGATCCTCGGTGATGTCCGCGCCCGAAAGACGTCGGATATCGAGGCCGGCTGAAGCTTCCCGCCGCTCGCGTCGGATGGTCTTGCGCCGCCCAGAAGAAAGCGCAGCCAGGAAGTCGTCGAACGTGACGTAGCCGGCATTGAGCCAGTGGTATTGCTGGTTCTGGCGAAGGAGGAGGCCCTGCTCACCCATGAATCGCCACTCGTCCTCGGTCGGAAAGTTGACGCCGAGGCCGGAGGCGCCCAGGCGTCGGCAGAGTTCCAGGCCGCCCAACAGCAGAAGTCGGCGTGCGCCTTCTAAGTCCAAATCGGGGCGCACCATCAACCTTGGCCCCGTCACCGGTGAGAAGGGCGGGGCCGAGACAAGCTTTGGATAGTAGCGGCCGCCAGCGCTCTCATAAGCCTCGGCCCAGCCGTGGTCGAAGATGTATTCGCCCTGGCTATGTGACTTGACGTAGAGTGGCATAGCCGCAGCGACGGCCCCTGCGTCATCCGCGACCGTCAGGTGGGTGGGCGCCCATCCCGTTCGCGCCCCGACACAGCCGGATTCCTCGAGGATATCCAGAAAGTCGAAGGCGATGAACGGATTGGCTGGGTAGGCACCGGCGCAGGCGTCCCAGGCGTCGCGCCCAATGTCTGCAATTCGTTGATGGACTTCAACCTCGGCCTTGAGGGCCGTCACGCCGCGAAACCCTCGAAGATCATGTTGTCACAGTGGGATCTGACCGCCTCCCATTGATCGGGACGGCGGATTGTCCAAGCCACCACCGGCATGCCCTTGGCCCGAAGATTGTCAGCCTTGGCGTTGGGCAGCATATCGAGACTGAGAGCCAGGAAGTGGGGCTTGGCGATCTGCACATGATCGAGACGAGCGAACGATTTTCGCAGTTCGGGCGCGAGGTGCCGAGCGTCGCCATCGCGATAGTTGTAACTGTCCAGGCCCCGCAGGACCTTTGGGTGATGCTCGGCGAACCATGCGTGGGAATAGGGATTGAAGCCGATCACGCAGATTGGCCCGTTGTGGTCGATGAGCACTTCGCACACACGCCGCTCGAGACGGCCGACTTGGCCAAAAGCTGACTTTATCTCGATGTGGACCATGGCCTTGTGACCAACCAGCGCGAGCGTGTCGGCCAGAGTCGGGATGGTCTCGTCGGTCCCGGCGAGGTGCATCCGCCCAAGGTCAATGGAGGTATGGTCGCAGACGCGACCGTCGACACCGGTCATTCGTTCGAGCGTGGCGTCATGGAAAACCACGGCTTCGCCATCGGCCGAGAGCTGAACATCCAGTTCGATGCCGTAGCCGGCTGTACAGGCCGCCTGGAAAGCGCCCAGCGAGTTCTCTGGGCAAGTCTCTTCGGACCACAGGCCGCGGTGCGCGATCGGCGGCGCAAAAAGCAGATCCCAGGCCGCGCCGAAGGTCTCTTTCATCGGATCTCGATCACCGCATCGACTTCCACTGCGAAATTGAGCGGGAGTCGGAATACGCCAACCGCTGACCTGGCGTGGCGGCCGGCCTCACCGAACACGTCGACCATGAGATCAGAGCATCCGTTGAGGACCTTGGGGATATCGAAACAGACAGGTCCGGCCTGAATGAAGCCGCCGAGTCGAACCACGCGGGCCACGCGCGAAAGCTCGCCGTCACAGGCTGCTCGAAACTGCGAAATCAGATTGACTCCGCAGAGCCTGGCGGCCGCCTGACCGGCGGCAAGATCAACATCTTCGCCCACCACGCCGCGAATTCCTCCAGAGGCGTCAACGGAGACCTGGCCCGAGATGTGCACGAGCGATCCGGTCCGGACAAATGGAACGTAGTTGGCGACCGGCGCCACCGGCTCGGGGAGGATGATATTGAGCGCAGCCAGGCGATGGGCGGGGGTGGTCATGGGTCACTGATAGCCCGACCGCGAGAGCCATAAAAGACGAAGGCCCGGACCTTTCGGCCCGGGCCCTCCAGGAACTACGCTACTGACAACCTTAGCGAGCGGCTTGGACCCGCTCGACGAACGCGCTGACCCGCTCATTGATCGGCGAGGCCGATTCTTTGACCGAGGCCGCCACGGTTTCGGCCATTTTGTTCATTTCCGCGACATAGGTCTCGAACGCGGTCTTGGCGAAGCCCGTCTGCAGTTCAATGACTTCCTGCACGCTCTTAGCGCCGGCGAGCGTCTTGGCGGCGGCCACTTGGCCTTCCACCGTCTTGCGGGAGAAAGCGACAGCGTGCGCGCCAAGGGCCTCGGCGCCCTTGGTGGCAGCGGTCACCGAAGCGACGAAAGCTTCGAAGTTCTGCTTTGACTGGGTGTTGAGTTCGGTGAGGGTGGATAAGGACTTTTCGAACGAATCCTTGAACGCCTTGTTGCCCGCGGCGGCGAAATGCTCGCTCGAGGACTTCACCGTTTCAGCGGCGGTGGCCATGAAAAACTCCTGACATTGGGCGCTGCCTCGGGGCCGCGCGGGGATGGCGAATGAAACGCGTCGGGGGATCGCGTGCCGCTTTATTGGCATGCTGCATTGCGGCAGTCAATTAGAAATGGTGCGCTGCAGCATTGTACGGTTTTCAGTCCCCCCTCACGCTCAGGAGCGAAAGTGGTCAAGAATTGTTTACCTTACCGAAAGGATGCTAGGCCGATGTTGAGCCGCACGTCCTGCCGACGCTAACTAAGTCCCTATGTGTTCATCGATTCCCGGAGCCTGAACGTTGCCCGCTCTGACCCACCGAATGTCTCGCATTGCCGCCGTCGCCGTTCTCGGCGCCGCGCTCGGCGCGCTGCCAAGCTTGGCTTCGGCGCAGTTGCCGTACATCCAGGTTCCTCGTTTCGAGCCGAAAAACACGGCCATCGTGGTGGATGCCAAGACGGGCGAGATTCTCTATTCCGAACGCGCCGACAGCCCGCGGTATCCGGCCTCGGTGACAAAAGTGATGACCTTCTATCTGGCATTCGAAGCCCTGGCGTCGGGCAAGCTGCATCTCAATGACCTGATCGTCGTTTCGCCCCTCGCGGCAGCCCAGCCGCCGACCAAGCTCGGCCTTCGCCCCGGCGAGACGATCACCGTCGAAAATGCCTTGCATGCCATGGCTGTGCACTCGGCGAATGACATGGCCGTGGCCGTTTCGGAGAAGATTGGCGGCACCGAATCTCACTTCGCTGAGATGATGACGCTGAAAGCCCAGCAGTTGGGCATGGTCAATACCAGGTATGTCAACGCCAACGGCCTGCCGGACAGCCGGCAGGTGACCAGCGCCCACGACATCGCCATCCTGACGCGGGCGATCCTGCGCGATTTCCCGCAATATTACAGGTTCTTCGGCCAGCAAGAGTTCACCTACCGCGGCCGCACGATGGTCAACACCAACCATCTTCTCGGGAAGATGCCAGGTGTTGATGGCCTCAAGACCGGCTTCACGAACGCCGCCGGCTTCAATCTCGACGCGTCAGCCGTGCGCAATGGCCATCGTCTGATCGCCGTTGTGATGGGCAGTTCCTCCAGTGCCGTTCGGAATGCCAACGTCGAAAACCTCCTCCTCACCGGTTTCGACGTCATGGACCGCCGCGATCGCGGCGAGAAAATCGCCTCGGCGCAATCCTTATTCGGCGGCGCTCATGACGTTTCAGTCGCAACGCCTCGCACATCCAATCTACAGGGCGAGAGTGACGTCGATCCCATCGGCGTGGTGCTGACCAGGTCCGCCTCGACGCCCCCGCCAGTCACGGTGGCGCCGGCGATGTCATCGCGCGCCGCCCCCGCCCGCGCCAGGGAGGCTCGCAATTGGTGGGTGCAGGTCGGTGAGTTCCATGATCGACGGCAGGCCCGGGTTCAGGTTGAACACGTCGCCCACCGATTCTCACGTCAGTTCGCGAACGCCGAAGGCACGGTCGACGAGCGCGGACATCGTTATCGTGCGGTGTTCTCCGGATTCAACGAGACGACGGCGCACGAGGCTTGTGGAGCCGTTCGGTCCAGAGGCATGGCCTGTGAAGTTGGCCGCCAGGCCTGACGATCAACTCTTTTTGATCAGCAGGTCTCGCGCAGCCGTGAGTTTCGCGGCCAGCGCGTTCGTTCCGCCCTGGTCCGGGTGCGACCGCAGCATCAGGCGCCGGTAAGCGGCTTCGATTTGCGCGGCTGTGGCGGTCTCATTGACTCCCAGTTGTGCTCGCGCCTCGGCCATGGAGATTCTTTGGCCTGCGCTATCCGTCCACGCGACCGCGGCGGCTCGTGTCGCCAATCCGAGACGGTGCCCAAGCCATTGAGCCGCACGTGGATGGTCCGGCGCGTTTGCTCCGCCCCTCCACAGCGCATACCAGGCCGCCACCACGACGGCCGCCACGATGAAGATGGGCATCAAACTACTCGGCGGCCGCCACCCAGGCAGTCAGGCCGAGGTCGTACAACAGCCGGCGAAGCTCCTGTCGGGCGACAATGTGGCCCATGGACACGGGAATTGGCCGAACACCTCGGGCCAGATCACTGACAGTGAGGCCAAAGGGATAGAGTTCACGATAGATGACCCGGTCGCGCAGGCCGGCAATATCGCGAAAACCGGTGCGCCTTGAGAGCATCGCGAGCTTTTCGTCCACGCGCCGACGATTGCGAGCCTCCACGGGGGCCAAGCGATTGCGCAGGATCACCCAGTCTATCGAACACCCGCCCTTGGCAGCGCGCGCCTTTCGGGCGTTCCATACCGACTCCGAATAGAGGCTGGGGCGCAGCACTTCCAGGGTGACCGGATCGACCACGCCGAGCACGCCCAGATCGACAAAGCTGTCGTTCATCGGCGTGACGATAAGATCCGCCGCACGGTGGGCCGCGCGCGATGTCTCTGTGTCCGCGCCAGGCGTGTCCAAGACCAGAAAGTCCGTGCCCGGATTGAGCGCCGCTTCGAGGTCGTCCATTCCCTCCGGGCAGTAGCGAACGACCGGATGGACGAGGGCGACGCCCTGAGCCTTGGCCCAAGCTTCTCGATTGGCGAAGAATTGCTCTGTGGACCTCTGGCGGTGATCGAGATCGGCCACGGCGACCGCCGCCCCCTCGTGCATCAAGGCGACGGCCAGGTGGGTGGCGACCGTGGATTTTCCCGCCCCGCCCTTTTCGTTACCAACCACGATGACGTGGGCTTTGGCCACCGCGCTCTCCTTGGCCGAATCAACTTGTCCGCGATCCGCAGAATTCCTGACCGCTGATTGAGGCATGCCGACGACGTTCGCAAGGGCGTCTGGACGGGGCCCAACGGCTCCGCCATAAACTGGCCTTCCCAAGCGCAGTTCATGTCGCCGATCCCCGTCCTTCGCACGCCGAACGAGCTGAGAGCCTGGCGATCCGGCGCGCTCGGTTTTCGGGTCGCTCTGACACCAACCATGGGTGCGCTCCACGACGGTCACCTGTCTTTGATCCGGCTTGCGCGCATTTACGCCGACGTCGTTCTGGCCAGCATCTTCGTCAATCCGACCCAGTTTGGACCCAACGAAGATTTCCACGCCTATCCGCGCGACGAGGCTCGCGATCTCGCCCTTCTGGCCGACGCGGGTTGTGATGCGGTCTACGCGCCAGACGCCAAGGCCATGTACCCGCCGGGCTTTGACACGGCCGTCTCCGTCACAGCCGTCGCCGCGCCGTTAGAAGGCGCCTTCAGGCCCCGCCACTTCGTCGGCGTCGCCACTGTCGTCGCCAAGCTCATGATCCAGGCCTCGCCCGATTTCGCCGTCTTCGGCGAGAAGGACTATCAGCAATTGCAAGTGATCCGCCGCATGGCGCTCGATCTTGACCTGCCCGTGGAGATCATTGGCGGGCCCATTGTGAGAGAGCCGGACGGCCTCGCCCTGTCGTCCCGCAACGTGTACCTGGCCCACTCAGAGCGAGCCGCCGCGCCCGCCCTCCATCTTGCATTGACTACCGCGGCTCGGGCGCTCGCTGAGGGCGAAGCTATCGAGATTGTCGAACAGAACGCCCGCGAGCATGTCATGACGGCTGGGTTCGAGAGCATCGATTATCTGGAGGTCCGCCACCCAGCGAGGTTGGAGAGATTCTCGCCCGGACCTCTCAGCGGAGAAGCGCGCATCCTGGCGGCCGCTCGCCTCGGCTGCACTCGGCTGATCGACAATATCGCCGCTACCAGGCGCCCAGTTCGCGCAGACGTTTGACGAGATCAGGCGGCGCGTCATTTGCGAGGCCCGCGGTTTCAAGATCTGGCGGCGCATCCGCCGCGGCGAGGTAGCGCCATCCCTGGAATGCTCGCCGGGGCGTGGGAAGGGTTCGAATGACGTCTTCGCTGAGCGTCACTTCGCAGCGGGCGCCTGGCCCCGAACCGACAGTGGCGATGTCAAGGATATCCTGTCTAGAAAGGATCTGGCCGCGATAGACCCGATAGAGTGATCCGCCGTCGAGCAGATCCGCCAACCGCCGCGGCGTTTGTCGCGTGCGCATGATCCAAGGTGCGCTCTTGGCCGCGCTCGTTTCACGCCACGCAAGGAGCTCTTCGACCGTGTCGCATCCTACACACAGTTTGATCAGGTGAAGCGACAGGGCTCAGGCCTCGATCCGGGCGAGGATCGCCCCTTCGCTCACCTGCGTTCCCTCACTGACGTCTAGCTCCGCAATCACGCCTGCGACGGGCGCCTTGAGAGCGTGTTCCATCTTCATAGCCTCGAGGACAAGGAGTGTCTCGCCAGCCTTAATTGTCTCCCCTGCCCGCCTGACGATTGAAACGATCCGGCCCGGCATTGGTGAGCGGACCGTCCCGTCGCTCGCGTCCGCCTCCGCGCCGGCGCCCCATTTCAAGAGGCCACACTCGAAAGCAGCGCCTTTCTCAAAGACGACAACATGATCCTCGCCAATATCAGCCACCCGGTAGGATTGACCGGCGACCCGGACCGCGGTCCGGTTCGGAATGGCGCGCAGACGGCGGTCCTCAATCTCGACTTCATAGGCCTCGCCGGCCCTGGCTAGGGTCACCTCGGGGCTCGAGTCCGCGAAATTGAGGGTGACTATGGATTTCGCCGACGCGTTCAAGCGGAAAGCGAACAAACCGTTGGATAATTCTGATGTTGCCATGCTTGGCGCGATAGCGGCCAGCCGCACAGCAGCGGCCGCGCGAACCTCAGCGCTCGGCGCCGGGGCGCTCGCAAGGGACTCCATCTTGCGATCGATAAATCCTGTGTCCGATTCGCCGGCGATGAAATCTGCATCATTGAGACAGCGGCCCAGAAACCAGGCGTTGGATCTTACCGGCCAAACCCGCACGGCGTCGCAAGCTGCGGCAAGCTCACGCGTCGCCATTTCGCGGGTTGGAGCGTGGCTAACGAGCTTGGCCAGCATTGGGTCGTAGTAGGGCGGCACCGAATCGCCCGCCTCGACAGCAGAATCGCTTCGCACCTCGCCGGGCAGTTCAAATACCTTGAGTGTTCCCGTCGAAGGCAGGAATCCATTTCCCGGATCTTCGGCATAGAGCCGCGCTTCAATTGCATGGCCCGAGAAGCCAATCTGGTCCTGCCTGAGCGGCAACGGTTCGCCCGAGGCGACGCGCAACTGCCATTCGACAAGATCGAGGCCGGTGATCGCCTCAGTGACCGGATGCTCGACCTGCAGGCGCGTATTCATCTCGATGAACCAGAGGCGGTCGGCGGACAGTCCCTCCGACGCGTCGGCGATGAATTCGACCGTTCCGGCTCCCCTATAGTCGACGGCCCTCGCCGCCCGCACCGCCGCCGAATAGAGGGCCTGGCGGGTCGTCTCATCCATTCCCGGAGCCGGCGCTTCCTCAATCACCTTCTGATGGCGTCGTTGAATCGAGCAATCACGCTCAAAGAGATGGACAACGCCTCCGAGCGAATCGGCAAAAATCTGGACCTCGATGTGTCTTGGCCGGGAAACGAATTTCTCAAGCAGCACCCGATCATCGCCGAACGCCGCCTTGGCTTCGCGTTTGGCGCCGGCCAACGCGTCCATGAAATCGGCGGCATTCTCGACCTTGCGCATGCCCTTGCCGCCGCCGCCGGCGACCGCCTTGATCAGCACCGGCCAGCCGATCCTGGCCGCCTCCTTGGCCAGATTCTGGGAATCCTGATTATCGCCGAGCCAGCCAGGCGTCACCGGCACGCCGGCCTCGGCCATCAGGCGCTTGGCCGAATCCTTTAGTCCCATGGCCCGGATGGCCGCCGGCGGCGGCCCGATCCAAACCAGTCTCGCCGCCTGGACCGCCTCGGCAAAGTCCGCGTTCTCAGAGAGAAATCCATATCCCGGGTGGATAGCCTCAGCGCCAGTCGCGATGGCGGCCTGGAGAATAAATTCGGACCGGAGATAGCTTTCGGTGACGCTCGCCGAACCGATTTCGATCGCGACATCGGCCTCGCGCACGTGAGCGGACCGGGCATCGGCCTCGGAATAGACGGCGATGGTCGCGACGCCCAACCGGCGGGCGGTGCGGATTATGCGTCTTGCGATCTCGCCGCGATTGGCGATTAGGACCGAGCCGATCACGTCTCGGTCCACCGGGGCTTTCTACGCGCGAGATAAGCGGCGATTCCCTCTCTTCCCTCCTCGCTCACCCTGACTCTGGCGATCCAGCGAGCTGTCGCTTCCATCAATGCTTGGTCGATCGGTCGGTCGGTCACACGGTCGACGACACGCTTGGATTCGGCGACGGCGCTGGGTCCGGATGCCCACATTTCCTCGGTTATTCGCTCGCGGGTTGCCTGGAAACTCGCCTGGTTAGCGACAACTTCGTCGATCAATCCGATGTTCATCGCGAAGGCCGCATCGAATGGCCGGCCGGTGGCAAATAGGGAACGAGCGCGCCGCGCGCCGATGGCCGCGACGACATAGGGGCTGATCGTGGCTGCGACCAATCCCAGTCTTACTTCGGAAAAGGCGAACTTGGCGCGGTGGGTGGCGATGGCCATGTCACAGGCGGCTACAAGGCCGGCGCCGCCGCCGTAGGCTGCGCCGTCGACCAGGGCCACGGTCAGATGCGGCAGGTCGTAGAGTCGTTTGAGCATGGTCGCCATTGCCATGGCGTCTTCGCGATTCTCGGATTCGGTGTAATCGGCCGCGTCGCGCATCCACTCGAGATCCGCGCCGGCCGAGAAGGTCTCGCCCGCCCCCGTGACAAACACCACGCGGACGCCGTCCGCCCCCTCCAGGGTGTCGAAGGCGCTGCGCAGGGCGCCTATGACTTCCGCATTGAAGGCGTTGCGCTTGCTCGCGCGGTTGATCGTGACCGTGGCCTGGCCATCAGGCGTGCCCGTGACCTGCACCAACTCGGATTGCGCGTCCGTGTCGGGGACTTCGACAAGGGGATCGGCGATGGGATTGGGCATGAAGGTCTCCTCGCCTCTCCTACATCCGGAAAACGCCGAAACGCGTGGCGGGGATCGGCGCGTTGAGGGACGCGCTGATCGCCAGGCCCAGAACGTCCCGCGTCTGAATTGGATCGACAATGCCGTCGTCCCATAGCCTGGACGTCGCATGGTACGGATCGCCTTCGGTCTCGTATCGGGCGCGCACCGGCGCCTTGAAGGCCTCTTCCGCCTCAGCCGCCCAGACCTCACCCTTGGCTTCGAGAGAGTCTCTGCGAATTGTCGCCAGAACGCTGGCCGCTTGCTCACCACCCATGACGCTGATCCGACTGTTGGGCCAGGCGAACAGAAAGCGTGGACTGAACGCACGTCCGCACATGCCGTAGTTGCCGGCGCCAAACGAGCCGCCGATCAGCACCGTAAACTTCGGAACTTCCGCGCTCGCGACCGCCGTCACCAGTTTTGCTCCGTCCTTGGCGATGCCTCCGGCTTCGTATTTGCCGCCCACCATGAAGCCGGAGATGTTTTGCAGGAAGACCAGCGGCACGCCGCGCTGACAGGCTAGTTCGATGAAATGCGCCCCCTTCAACGCGCTCTCAGAGAACAGCACGCCATTGTTGGCTAGGATAGCGACCGGAAAGCCCCATATATGCGCGAAGCCGCAGACGAGCGTGGTTCCGTACAGCGCTTTGAATTCGTCGAATCGCGACCCGTCAACGATCCTCGCCAGCACTTCGCGCACTTCGTATGGCGCGCGAACGTCATCGGGGATAATCCCATAAAGCTCGGCCGGATCGTGTGCCGGTGGCTCGGGCGGCCGGGTGTCCAGCTCGGTTCGGGGCGCGCCATTCAGGTTGGAGACGATCCGCCGGACGAGCGCCAGAGCATGTTCATCGCTGGCTGCGACATGGTCGACGACACCTGACAGGCGGCCGTGAATGTCCGCTCCACCAAGTTCCTCCGCCGAGATCACCTCACCGGTCGCGGCCTTCACCAAAGGGGGACCGCCTAGAAAAATTGTGCCTTGGCCGCGCACGATCACGGTCTCATCGCTCATCGCTGGCACATAGGCGCCGCCCGCGGTGCAAGAGCCCATGACGCAAGCAACCTGAGAAATGCCGGCGGCGCTCATCCGGGCCTGGTTGTAAAAGATGCGTCCGAAGTGCTCGCGATCGGGGAATACGTCGGCCTGGTAGGGAAGGTTCGCGCCGCCACTGTCGACCAGATAGACGCATGGCAGGCGGTTCTGCAGTGCGATTTCCTGGACCCTGAGATGCTTTTTCACCGTCGTGGGGAAATAAACTCCGCCCTTTACGGTAGCGTCGTTGGCGACGATCATGACCTCGCGGCCTTCCACCCGGCCGACGCCGGTTATGATTCCCGCGCCCGGCGCTTCGCCGCCGTAGAGGTCGAATGCGGCCAGCTGACCGATCTCGAGAAAGGGTGAACCGACGTCCAGCAGACGTTCGACCCGTTGCCTCGGCAGTAGCTTGCCGCGAGCGGCATGTCGCTTGCGGAGTTCGGGCGGCCCGCCGAGGGCCGCCTTCGTGACCCGCTCGCGAAGGGTTCTCGCCAGTCCTTCGTTGACCGCCTTCAGACGTCGATAGGTCTCGCCGCTGATGTCGACAGTCGTCGGAAGAATGGGCATGGCCCTGCCATACACCGAGGCCCGGCGCGGTGGGAAGAATGGCCTAAGGGCCAGCCCCGGACTAGACTTGACCACGTGACTCGCCGACCAGGGCCCAGCGCGCTCCCTTCCCTCGCCCGTTTGTTCAAGCGCCTGCTGGACGAAGGGCTGGCCACGAGCTTTTGTCTGCCTGGCGGGCGGCCACTCTATC
The DNA here is from genome assembly GCA_036491275.1 of Caulobacteraceae bacterium. GTDB lineage: Bacteria > Pseudomonadota > Alphaproteobacteria > Caulobacterales > Caulobacteraceae > Acaudatibacter. Next base: position 79,651 of record DASXCH010000015.1, on the reverse strand, counting down.
AGTCAGGGGAAAACCCAGACGAACTGTACTATCTCCGGGCCGGTCGCCTGGCGGCCCGCGTCGGTGACTTCCATCCCCGCCTCGTCACGATCCGCCCAGGAGAGACGGTGGGTGAAATGGCGGTGCTCGCCGGGATCGCCCATTCGACGACAGTTTTCGCCCTCAGGGACAGCGAGTTGATCGCAGCGCCGCGCGAAGTCTTCTTCGATCAGGTGCGCGCGGACCCTGACCTTCTGATCGATCTCTCACGACTGGTGCTAGCCCGCACACGTGAGACGATCCGCGACGAGCCGGCGATTGCCCGTCACGTGTTCGCCATCGTCGCCATTTCGGAGTCCGCAAAAGCGTTCGTCATCGCTGACCTATTGAACGAAGCCATCAAACGAATGGGGCATACATCGGTGGCCCTGGCCGTCGATTCCGGACCAGCGACGCCGGAGTGGTTCTCCCGCATCGAAAGCCAAAGCGAGTTCGTGCTCTATTCGGTCGAGGGCAATGAACTTTCCTGGGGAACGCTGGTTGGGCGCCAAGTTGACGGCATCCTCTACGTGGCGAGCAGCCGCGATAAGCCGTCTGGACGTGCGCCGCCGCTCCCAGCCTCGGTCTGGGCGATCGCCGGCGACCTTATCCTGTTGCAGGATGAAGCAGCACGGGCCCCAGCCGGCTCCGAAGACTGGTCGGCGGCCATCAATCCATTGCGGCTTTTTCATTTGCGGCGCTCGAACCGGGGCGATGTGGATCGCGTGGCCAGGACCCTGGCGGGTCGGTCAGTGGGACTGGTGCTCTCCGGCGGCGCGGCGCGCGCCTACGCCCACGTGGGCGTCCTTGAAGTGCTGCGAGGCGCTGACGCGCCGATTGATTTCATCGGCGGCGTTTCCATGGGCGCCATTGTCGGCGCCGGCCTCGCCATGGGGTGGGATCAGGGCGAGCTCGACGCGAGGCTGCGCAAGGCGTTCGTTGATTCTAGCCCGCTTGGCGACCTCACCTGGCCGATCGTCTCATTCACGCGTGGAGACCTGGTGCGTCAAAGGCTAGCTGAGAATTTTAACGACCGCATGATCTGTGACCTGTGGCTGCCGTTCTTTTGCGTCTCCAGCAATTTGACCACCGGCGCCCAGCAAATCCATCGTCAGGGCCGGGTGCGCGACGCCCTGCTCGCGTCGCTTTCGCTGCCGGGCGTTCTTCCTCCGGTGACGTCGGGAGACGATGTGTTGGTCGATGGGGCGGTGCTCAACAACTTTCCGGCCGACATCATGCGCTCGATGCACTCTGGCCCAATCGTGGGCGTTGACGTAGGTCGTGGACGCAGCCTCGGCGCCGCAGACATTGAAGGACCCAAGTCCGCCTTGCGATGGCTGACATCGGGCGCCTGGCGAAAGGGCGCACCGATCATTTCTCTGCTGATAAGGTCCGCGACGGTGACCGCCGATCAGCAAATGGCCGCCGCCCACGAGTTGACTGACCTCCTGATCCAGCCCGAATTGGATCATATCGAGATTGGCGATTGGAAGGCTTACGAGCCCGCTGTCGAGGAAGGCCGGCGCGCAGCCCGGGCGGCGCTGGCGAGCCTGAAAGTCCCGATCACGGAGTTGCGACAAGCCGATATCGAGTCGAATTGATCAGCAGGGCCCTCGCGGCCGATGGCAGCGACCGTCTGGATCGCCTAGATTCCATCTGTAATGAACAGACCGAAGTCAGCCGAGAGGCAACTGCGATTGGATCTGGCCCAGGACAGTTCGCATGACCTGCAGGCGTTCGTGGTGTCCAACTCGAACCGTTCGGCGGTCGAAGCCATCAAGACTTGGCCGAACTGGCCGGGCGGCCGGCTGGCGCTCGTGGGTCCCCCTGGGTCCGGCAAAACCCATCTCGCTCGCGCATGGGCGGAGAGGGTTGGCGCCGTCATATCCAGCGACCTGGCGCCGCCCGATCGAACCTCAAGCCCCGCCCCGATCCTCATTGAAGATGCCGACCGCCGCGCCTCGGACGAAATCCTGTTCCATGCCTTTAATCGAGCCGATGTCGGCTCAACGGTGCTTTTGACGGGGCGCAGGCTGCCGTCGACTTGGCGCGTCAAGCTGCCGGATCTTCGTTCGCGCCTGAACGCTTTGACCGTAGCGAGAATCGAATCGCCAGATGACGATGTTCTCCTCGGCGTGCTTGAAAAACTATTCCGTGAGCGGAATATAAAACCAACTCCAAACGTCCCAGGCTATATCATCCGGCGAATTGAACGTTCTGTACCTGCCGCTCGAGACATTGTTGCGCAGATCGATCAGTTTGCCGGGGAGGAAAAGCGAGAGGTGACATTGGCCATTGCGCGCCAAATCCTGGGGCGTGAGGTCGAAACTCTCGACGAATTCGGCTAAGAACTTGCGGTGTTCCGTGAGCTACGCCAATAGAACGCGCTTTGCGACTATGCGACCGCAAATCCCAATGCCAACATGAATGAAATGACGCCCGCCGCGGTTGGCCTGGCCGCTGAACTTCCACCCCGCGTGGGGCCTAAGGCTGACTTGGCCACGTCGCCGGAGCGTTTCTTCAATCGAGAGCTCTCCTGGCTGGCTTTCAATCGCCGGGTGCTGGAGGAGGCGGGCAATCCACGCCACCCGGTCCTTGAGCGACTGAGGTTCCTGTCGATTTCAGCCAACAACCTCGACGAATTCTACATGGTCCGCGTGGCCGGTCTGAAAGGCCAGGTGCGCGAAGGTGTGAGGGTGCTGAGCCAGGACGGGCTGACCGCCGGACAGCAGCTTCGCAAGGTGAACGCCGAAGCCAACCATCTCATTCACGATCAGCAGCGTTTGTGGCTGGAACTCCGCGGCGAACTCGCGGCTGAGGGCCTTCGCCTCCTGGACGCCAAGGACATTACCTCGGCCGCCGACCGGACCGCGGCAGAGGCCATATTCCTGAACAGCATCTTTCCGGTGCTGACGCCGCTCGCCATAGATCCCGCCCATCCGTTTCCATTCATCCCCAATCTCGGATTCGCCCTGGCGCTGAAATTGCGCCGCCGCCCCGATAGCCGCGAGTTGCATGCGCTAGTTCCGGTTCCAAGCCAGGTGGCCAGGTTCTGGGAGCTACCGCCGGCGCGAAACGGTCGGCGGCGGCCTCAGAGGCGCTTTGTGGCACTCGAAAGCTTTCTGATCCTGTTCCTCGATCGCTTATTTCCGGGCTGCAAGGTGGAGGGCATGGGCCTCTTCCGGCTGATCCGCGACAGCGACGTCGAGATCGAGGAAGAGGCGGAAGACTTGGTGCGAGAGTTCGAGGCGCGCCTGAAGAGACGCCGCCTCGGCTCGGTGGTGAGGGTCAAGGTCGCGGCGAGCATGCCCGACGATCTGCGCGAATTCATCGTCACCGGACTTCGCGCCGAGCCTCAGGACGTGGTTCGCGTCGATGGCAAACTCGGCTTGGCCCAGGTCTCGGAACTCATTCCGGCCGATCATCCGGATCTGAAGTTCTCCGCTTTCCAGCCAAGGTTTCCCGAACGCATCCGTGACCACGGCGGGGACTGTTTCGCCGCCATTCGAGAGAAGGACATTCTCGTCCATCACCCGTTCGAAAGCTTCGATGTGGTGGTGCAATTCCTGCTGCAGGCGGCGCGGGACCCCAATGTCCTGGCGATCAAGCAGACCCTCTACCGAACCTCCAAGGATAGCCCGATTGTCGCTGCATTGATCGAGGCGGCCGGAAACGGAAAGAACGTCGTCGCCCTGGTCGAGATCAAGGCGCGGTTCGATGAAGAAGCGAATCTGAAATGGGCTCGCGATCTCGAGCGCGCGGGCGTGCACGTGGTTTTCGGGTTCGTCGAGTACAAGACCCACGCAAAACTATCGCTCGTGGTACGGCGTGAAAACGAGGTTCTGCGAACCTACTGTCATTATGGAACCGGGAACTATCATCCCGTCACGGCCAAGATCTACACAGACCTCTCGCTATTCACCACTGACCCGGCCCTTGGGCGGGATTCGGGCAAATTGTTCAACTACATCACCGGCTACGCGAAGCCAGACCGGCTGGAGAAGCTGTCCTATTCGCCGGAAATGATGAAGGCTGACCTTCTGCGCCTGATCGAGAACGAGGCGATCAACGCCAGGGCCGGACTTCCATCGGGAATCTGGGCCAAGATGAACGCGCTCGTTGATCCTGAGATCATTGATGCGCTCTACGCCACCAGCGGCGCGGGGGTTTCGATCGAACTGATCATTCGCGGCATCTGTTGCTTGAGGCCGGGCATTCCAGGCCTTTCGCAAAACATCCGGGTCAAGAGCATCGTCGGGCGCTTCCTTGAACACGCCCGCATCGCCGCGTTCGCCAACGGCGCGCCTATTCCCTCCAACCAGAGTCGTGTTTTCATCAGCTCCGCGGACTGGATGCCGCGCAATCTCGATCGGCGGATTGAGGTCATGACACCGATCGAGAACCCCACCGTGCACCAGCAGGTGCTGCAACAGATCATGGTCGCAAACCTGAATGATGAGGCTCAAAGCTGGCTTCTTGATGCCGATGGCGGTTTTCAGCGCCACCCAGGATGGAACCGCAGGGTCGCTTTCTCGGCTCACAATTACTTCATGACCAACCCCTCACTGTCTGGGCGCGGACATAAGGTCAAGGATCTGCCGAGAGCGATCGTGCATGTCACCCGGCCAGCCTGACGCGACTCTGGCCGACGCCGCGGTCATCGACGTCGGCTCCAACTCTGTCCGTCTGGTGATGTATCGGTTGGACCGCCGTGCCATCTGGACCGTGTTCAACGAAAAAGTGTTGGCCGGCCTGGGTCGCGATCTTGCCAGTTCGGGGCGCCTCTCTGCGGACGGCATGGCCACCGCGATGAACGCGTTGCGCCGATTTCAAGCCCTGCTCGAGGCAAGCCGTCCGGCGCAGGTTCACGCCGTAGCCACGGCAGCCATCCGCGACGCCCATGACGGGCCGGACTTCCGCCGACGTGTCAGAGTCGAGAGCGGCTTGACCTTGCGCGTCCTGTCGGGCGCCGAAGAAGCTCGTTACTCAGCTCTTGGCGTCATCGCCGGCGCGCCGGACGCCGATGGCCTCGCCGCCGATCTTGGTGGGGCCAGCCTTGAATTGACGCACATTGACAACGGTGAAGCCGGCCGGGGCGTAACACTGCCGCTGGGCCCCTTTTCCTTTGGTTCCGTATTTGATCCCAATAAGGTCAAGATTGCTGTCGGCCGTGAGCTTAAGGGCGTTTCAGACGATTTCCGCGGTCGAACACTCAATGTCGTAGGCGGAGCGTGGCGCAACCTCGCCCTCCTGCACATGCGACTCGCCGATTACCCGCTGGGTATTGTCCATCAGTACGAACTCTCCCGCTCCGAAGCCCTCAGAGTCGCACGTTTCGTAGAACAACAGTCCCGCGGCTCTCTCGAAAGGATCGAAGGGATATCTCGCCGTCGAGTGGATGCCCTTCCCCATGCCGCCGCCGTGCTTGAGGGCCTGATTGAAGGGCTGGGTGTGAGACGGGTGCGGGTTTCCGCCTTTGGCCTGCGCGAAGGCATGCTGTTCGACGCCATGAGTCGAAAAATGCGCCGCGAGGACCCGCTGATCTCTGGCTGTGCGGCTTTGGGCGGCAGACCCGGTCCGGCGGAGACGCTTGGCGCGGCCCTGGAAACGTGGCTCGCAACCGCATTCGCCAGGCTTGATGCTTTATTCGGGGCACGCGATCGGATCCTGTTGGCGGCGGCCTGCCGACTGGCGGATTTCGGCGCCCAACTCCACCCTGACCACCGCGCCGACCTGGTCTTTGAGCAGGTGCTTCGCGCTCCCATTGCTGGACTCGCCCACGACGAGCGCGTCTATCTGGCCTGCGCCGCCTTCGGTCGCCATACCGCCTCCAGCATCGTTCCGGCGCCCCATGTCGTGAGCCGCGTTCTCACGCCGGAGCGTTATCAGCGCGCCCGGGCGCTAGGGGCGGCGGTGCGGCTTGGCTGCGATCTCTCCGGTCGCAGCCCCAACCTGCTCGGCCACGCCCGCCTGGATTTTAAGCCAGAGGTTGTGTCGCTTCAGGTCGATTCCGGATGGGAGGCGATGCTGCTGGGCGAGGCCATCGCCAAACGAGCTGCAACGCTGGCAACCGTGCTGGGGCGTGAGTTCCGGCTGAGACCATCCGTGGCGCGATCAGTAGCCCGAAGCACGGTCGGATAGGCGGAGAGTCAGGAGCCTTCTTCGGAAACTCGCGGGCGTCGACGCACCTCGACGACTCGCACCCTGGCCCCGTCCAGCACTAGCGCCAGCTCTCCCCGCTTGAGCTTCACGGCGTCTTCGCCGAATGCCTCACGCCGCCATCCGTGCAACGCCGCCGTATCCGCCTCATCATCTGCCGCGATCTTCTCCAGGTCGGAGACCGTGGCGATCAGTTTGGAGGCCACGCGAGCTTCTTCAGCCCGCGCCTTGAGCAGGACCTTGAGCAATTCCACCACTGGACCGATCGGCGGCCCTGGCGCCTTGGCTAGGCGCTTCGGCTCCGGGGTGAAGTGCTCCGCGTCCTTCAACCCTTCCCGAACGGCCTCCAGCACCTCGGGTGCGAATTTCGATCCGGCGAAACCTTTGGGGAGGGAACGCAGGCGCTCAAGCGTATCCAGATCTAACGGGGCCTGGGTCGCCAGCTCATCTATGGCGTCGTCCTTCATCACCCGACCTCGCGGCTGATCGCGTGTCTGCGCTGTCCGTTCTCGCCAAGCAGCCAAGCGCCGCATGACGCATAGGTACCGTCCTGAGTGCCGACGGGGCTTCAGGCGTCGCCAGGCTTTCTCGGGATCGGTGTCATAGAGTTCCGGATCGAGAAGAGCGGCCATCTCCTCCTCCACCCAGGCGAGGCGACCGGCCTGCTCGAGACGAGTCCGCAGCATCGGATAGACGGCGGCGAGATGGGTGACGTCGGCCAGCGCATAGGTCAGCTGGGCGTCGTTGAGCGGGCGGCGGCTCCAGTCGGTGAAGCGGCTGGACTTGTCGATCTCGACCCGCAGCATCTGCATCACCAAGACGTCGTAGGCGACCTGCTCGGGGAACCCGACCGCCATGCCGGCCACCTGGGTGTCGAAGAGCGGTCTCGGCATGGCGCCAAGATTATAGAGGATCTCGATGTCCTGGCGGGCGGCGTGAAAGACCTTCTCGATGCTCTCGTCGCGCATCACTGCGAGGAAGGGTTCAAGATCGAGACCCGGTGCGAGAGGGTCGATGGCGGCGGCAAGATCGTCGGATGCGGCCGCCTGGATCAGGCACAGTTTGGGCCAGTAGGTCGACTCGCGCATGAATTCCGTGTCGACCGCCACGAATGGCCGCCCCCGAAGCCGCTCGCAGAAGCGCTCAAGGTCGGCCATGGCTGTAATCGGCGTCATCCACCCGCTATAGGCTTGGCGGGCGGTGACTTTGCAAGCGCGAAGGCTCGGTCCCGATTACCTGACGAGGCGCATTTTAGGTGAACGATCGGCGGAACGGTTTGACCTATGCGCAAGCTGGTGTCGACATCGACGCTGGAGAGGCGCTCGTCGAGCGGATAAAACCATTGGCGAGGACGACGCGGCGGCCAGGCGCAGATGCCGCGCTCGGCGGATTCGGCGCGCTGTTCGATCTGAAGGCGGCCGGCTACGCCGATCCGCTCCTCGTAACCACGGCCGACGGGGTCGGCACCAAGCTCAAAGTCGCCGCGGAAACGGGGATACACCGGACAGTAGGCGTCGATCTGGTGGCCATGTGCGTCAATGATCTCCTGGCCCAAGGCGCCGAACCATTGCTTTTCCTGGACTATTTCGCCACCAGCAAACTCGACGTCGATCTCGCCGAAACAGTGGTGGCCGGGATCGCCGATGGCTGTCGCGACGCCGGAGCGGCGCTGGTGGGCGGCGAGACGGCCGAAATGCCGGGCATGTATGGCGCCGGAGACTATGACCTTGCAGGCTTCGGTATTGGAATCGTCGAGCGCACGGGGGTCCTACCGCGTCTGACCGATCAGATGGCTGGCGATGTCATCCTCGCCCTCCCCTCCTCAGGTCCGCATTCGAATGGCTATTCGCTGATCCGCCGCATTGTCGAACTGAGCGGCCTGAAGTGGAACGATCGCGCACCATTCGAGCCCGTATCGACCCTGGGAGAGGTCTTGATGCGCCCAACTCGGATCTATGTGCGCGAAGTGCTGCCGCTGATGCGGTCTGGACTGATCAAAGGCGCCGCCCACATCACAGGCGGCGGCCTCATCGAGAATCCGCCGCGCGCAATCGCGGAAGGACTCTGCCCCGCTTTTGACTGGAGCGCCTGGAGCCTTCCCCCGGTGTTCGAATGGCTCGCGAGAACCGGAGGAATCGCCATCGAGGAAATGCGCCGCACGTTCAACTGCGGCGTCGGCTTCATCATGATCGTCGGCGCTTCGGACGCCGAGGCGGTCGCCAGCCAACTGGCCGGATCGGGAGCGTTTCTTTGCGGAGAGCTCAGATCTTCCTGAGGCGCGTCAGCCGACGATCTGTTCCTCAGTAAAGAACTGACCGATCTCCAGCGAAGCGTTCTCCGGACTATCGGAGCCATGCACGGAGTTTTCGCCGACGGACTTGGCAAACAGTTTGCGGATCGTGCCGTCCGCGGCTTGCGCCGGGTTGGTCGCGCCCATCACCTCGCGATACTTCGTTACGGCGTTGGGACCTTCGAGCACTTGCACCACCACCGGGCCTGAGGTCATGAACTCCACGAGCTCACCGTAAAAGGGACGCTGCTCGTGGACCTCGTAGAACTTCTCCGCCTGTCCGCGGCTCATTCGGATCCGGCGCTGGGCGACGATTCTCAGACCAGACTCTTCGATCACTGCATTGATCCTGCCGGTCAGGTTTCGGCCCGTGGCGTCGGGCTTGATAATCGAGAAGGTGCGTTCAGTCATGGCGGGTCGGTCTCGAGGTGGTTTTCAGCTGGTGGACGGGGTGCGGGCTTATAGCGACGCCTCATGTGGCCGCCAAGCCGGCGTATCAGGCTGGCGTATCAGGCCTGTTTTCGCCAGCCGCCTGTCTCGCCCTGCCGCCAATAGGTGACCGCCTCCCCCTCAGCCTTTAGCCGAGTCCAGGTTGTGCGCGCCGCTTCAACCTCCGCTGCTTCGTCGCCGTCGAAGATCAGAACGCAGCGCTCGAAGCCTGAGAGGTCACCTGTCTCGGCGCCGTCAATCACGAAGAGAGCCGCCGCTCTATTTGGATTGCCGCCTCTTTGGGTGATGAGGACAGGCTGGCGCTCGGCGAGGGGCTCGCCGTCGATACCGTGTGGAAGGAAACTGTCGTCGCGAAAGGTCCAGAGCAGGCCATCGAGTTGATCCACACGCTCCGCCGATGGCGCCCGCACGATTGCGCGCCAGCCGCGCGCCAGCGTCTTCTCGAGAAGCTCCGGGAGAATCCGATCGAGCCCGGACCGCTCCAGATGATAGAACCAGAATTCGCAGGCGCTTTCGGCCAATCTGAGCCTAGCCTTCGTAGTGGTCGGCGACTAGCTGGTCGAGGAGACGCACGCCGAAACCAGTCGCGCCGCTGGGGATGGTGGGAATTGTCGAGTTCGGTTTCCAGGCGGTCGAGGCGATGTCGAGGTGCGCCCAAGCCGTGCCATTGACGAACTTCTGAAGGAAGAGGGCTGCGGTGATCGACCCGCCAGGCCGGCCGCCGGTGTTTTTCACGTCGGCGATGCCGCTTTCGATCTGTTTTTCGTACTGAGGCGGCAGGGGCATCCGCCAGAGGGCGTCGCGGCTGGCTTTCGAGGCCGCCAGCAGGTTTTCGGCCAGGGCCTCGTTGTTGCAGTAGAGGCCTGCCAGATCCTTTCCCAGGGCTATGACAATGGCGCCGGTAAGAGTCGCAAGATCAATTATAGCCCGCGGCTTGAAGCGATCCTGGCAGTACCAAAGCGCGTCAGCCAGTACGAGGCGGCCCTCGGCGTCGGTGTTGATAACCTCGATCGTCTGACCGGACATTGAGGTCACCACGTCTCCGGGTCGCTGAGCAGCGCCATCGGGCATATTCTCCACCAGGCCGAGGATGCCGACCGCGTTGACCCTTGCCTTGCGGCCCGCAAGCGCCGCCAAGGTTCCGGTCACGGCCGCTGCACCGCCCATGTCGGTGATCATCTCTTCCATTCCATCGGCCGGCTTTAGGCTTATTCCGCCGGTGTCGAAGCACACTCCCTTGCCGACAAAGGCGATCGGCGCGGCGTTTGGATCCTTGGCCCCTTTCCACTGGATGATCGCCAACTGGCTCTCGCGCACGCTGCCCTGGCCGACCCCAAGGAGCGAACCCATGCCTAGCTTGCGCATCTCTTTCTCGCCCAGGACCTCGATCTCGAGGCCGAGCGAGCCAAGCCTTTTCACTCTCCGGGCAAATTCCTCCGGGAAGAGGATGTTTGCAGGCTCCGACACGAGATCGCGGGCCAAAAGGACGCCCTTTGCGACCGCGGCGTCGCGCTCCCACGCCTTGGCTGCCTGAGCTGGCCGGTCGACCGCCAGCCACACGGCTTTGATCGAAGGCTTCTTCTCCGCCTTTTCCGTCGTCCGGTATTTGTCGAAGCGATAGGCGGCGAGGGTTACGCCTAGGGCGGCGCGCGAGGCGAGCGCCGGCGACAGGCCCGTTAGCCGGATGACGAGCGTTTCGACGCCGCTCGCCTGAACCGCCCGATAGGCCTTTCCCGCAGCGAGTTCTGCCGCATTGGAATCGAAATCCTTTTGCTTGCCGGCGCCTACCAGGACGAGGCGCGCGATGTCGATTCCATGAGGCGCAATGAGTTCCAAGGTCTGGCCCGTTGCCCCGGTAAACCGCCCGTACATCAGGGCCCGATCGAGCGCGCCTCCAGTCGCCTCATTGAGCGCGGCGGCGTCGCCGGCGCGAAGGCCGTCCTCAAAAACGATCGCCGCCAGGGCGCCTTTGGCTCCGGGCGCTTCGCCCCTGCCTCGAAATTCAAATTCCATGCAAAACTCCCAAGTCGGTGGATCGATAGTCCAACGCGCGCTCGGGTCAAAGCGCCGACTGGCGCTTCTTTCAGGCGGGCGCTACGGCAGGATTGGGACCGAAGCGATTGGCGCCCTGCTCGCCGGCCAGCAGGGCCAGCTCCACCACCGACCACACAATGATCGGCAAGGCCAGTATCAGCCGCGCCGCGCTTGGCGTGCGCCAGATGAGAATGATCCCCAGCAGCACCAGAGCCGCCCACCAGCCGGAGCGACCGCGGTCATGCAGCCGCTTGGAAACAACACAGGCCGTCGAAGCCAGGAGCGCGGGGTAAACGAACCAGAAGGTAAGCAGCTTCACCGACGACTGCGCCACCGCCTCATAGAGGATGGCTAGGATGAAGAGCGCGCTGGCGGCGAACCAGAATCTTGCCCGCGAGCAACGTCCGGCCGGCGAGGCGAAGAGAATTCGCCAGTCGATCGGCCCGCCGTTCATTTCGCTCTCCAAACTTCCTCAGCGAATCTAGCCGCGCGCCAAGGCTCAGGCAAATTCAGCCAGTATGTCGTCGGCCGCCACGCTGTCTCCCGATTTGATCGGGGCCGACTTGATCAGGCCGGCCCGTTCAGCGCGGATGATGTTCTGCATTTTCATGGCTTCGACGACGAACAGGACCTGACCCTCTTCAACCTTATCGCCTTCGGAGATTTCCGCGGAGATGACCAGGCCGGGCATCGGCGAGAGAACCAGGCGGGAGGTGTCGACGGGTGGCTTCACCGGCAGCCGCTCATGAAGCTCTGCGGAGAGCGGCGTGAGGACGAGTACGCGGGCCTTGGCGGCACGGTGACGAACGTCGAATCCTTCGGCGGCGGGAGCGACCGTGGCCGTGAACGGCCGTCCATCCAGGCGACCACGAAACAGCGACAGGCCCGGACGCCAGTCGACTCCTTCAAGACGAACGAGGCAACCATCGGCAAAGCTCAGCTCAAGGCCTTCGTCGAACGGTTGTAGGCGGACCCCGCGCCTGTGGTTGCCGCAGACGATGACCCAGTCGCGGCGCGGCGCCCGGCCACCGCCATTTCGGCGCGCTCTGTTTATCTGTCGCCAATGCATGTCGGCGGCGACCGCGGCCATAAGATCGGCCTGCATGTCGCTTAGCGGCAGACCTTGAAATCCGTCGGGAAACTCGTCCGCGATATAGCTTGTCGACAAGGCTCCGCTGCGGAACCGCGTCTGATCCATCACCGCCGACAGGAAAGGGGTGTTGTGTCCGCAGCCTTCGATATTCAGTTCTTCGAGGGCCAGCCCCATACCATCGACCGCCGCAGCGCGATCGGCTCCCCGAACGCACAGCTTGGCGATCATCGGGTCGTAGAACATCGAGATTTCGTCGCCTTCGCGAACACCCGTGTCATTGCGCACGGTGAAGGCGCCGCGATCGCCCTCCAATGGCGCCTGATAGCGCACCAGCCGGCCGATCGAGGGCAGAAAATTGCGATAGGGATCCTCGGCGTAGATCCGGCTCTCGATCGCCCAGCCATCGAAATGGAGTTGCGCCTGGCTGAAAGCGAGCGGTTCGCCGGCGGCCACGCGCAGCATCTGTTCGACGAGGTCCAGCCCGGTGATGAACTCAGTCACCGGATGCTCGACCTGCAGACGGGTGTTCATCTCCAGGAAGTAAAAGGACTTGTCCTGCCCGGCCACGAATTCGACGGTGCCGGCGGAATCGTACCCGACCGCCTCGGCCAAAGCGACGGCTTGTGCGCCCATGGCGGCGCGCGTGGTCTCGTCCAACAGGGGCGAGGGCGCCTCCTCGATCACCTTCTGATTGCGGCGCTGAATCGAGCATTCACGCTCGAAGAGGTGGACGACATGACCGTGTTTATCGCCCAGAACCTGGATTTCGATATGCCGCGGACTTTCGATGAATTTCTCGATGAAGATGCGGTCGTCGCCGAAGGCGCCCTTGGCCTCGGCGCGGACAGCGGGAAAGCCGTCTTCGACCTCGCGGCGATTGAAGGCGACCCGGATCCCCTTCCCGCCGCCACCGGCCGACGCCTTGATCATCACCGGATAGCCGATCACCTTGGCAATCCTGATCGCATGGGCGATGTCGCCGATCTCGCCCAAATGACCTGGCACGACGTTGACGTTCGCCTTGGCTGCAAATTTTTTGGACTGGATCTTGTCGCCCATTGCTTCGATGGCGGCCGGATTGGGCCCGACGAAGGTGAGGCCCGCTGCCTGACAGGCGCGCGCAAAGCCTGCGTTCTCCGACAGGAATCCGAAGCCAGGATGGATTGCTTCGGCGCCGGTCTCTATGGCCGCCTCGATGATCCGATCCCCCAGGAGGTACGACTGGGCGGCCGGCGGCGGCCCGATCAACACCGCCTCGTCAGCCATCTCCACGGCCAGCGAGTCTGCGTCGGCTTCGGAGCACGCCACGACCACGCCGATTCCCAATTGACGGCAGCTCTTGATGATCCGAACGGCGATCTCGCCACGGTTGGCGATCAGAATCTTGGAGAACATCGCCTGCAGGCCGCCCCGTTTCGTCCTATGTTGTTTGGCGTCAGACGAACGGAATGACAACCTTCCCTGAACGCCTGCGCACGCGGGAGACGATATGGCGACCACAGACTCGACGATCCTGAAGTCTGCGTCAGGCTTCGACCTCACACCCCCATCGACGGAGGAGCGCGCCCGTCTCGAAGCGGGCTTGAACCAGGAAGAACGTGAGGTCCTGCTGCATCATGGCACCGAGGCGCCCTTCTGCGGCGGCCTGCTCGGAAACAAGCAGGATGGGGTCTATTGCTGTCGCCTGTGCGGCCTGCCCCTATTCCGCGGCAAGACCAAGTTCGAAAGCGGCACCGGCTGGCCGAGCTTCTGGGCGCCGTACGATGAGGGCCATATCCGGACGGTGCGCGACCTCAGCCACGGCATGATCCGGATCGAAACGCGTTGCGCGCGCTGTGACTCGCACCAGGGCCATATGTTTTCCGACGGTCCGGCGCCGACCGGACTGCGCTATTGCATCAATTCCGTCTCGCTGAGTTTCGTCGCCGATGGAGATCCCCTGTCAGATCCGCTTAGGCGAGGCGACTTGCTCTCCTAAAGGGGAATATTGTCGTGTTTCTTCCATGGGTTGGTCAGTTTTTTGTCCTTGAGGCTGCGAAGCGCCCGGCCGATGCGGCGGCGCGTTTCATGAGGCATGATCACGTCGTCGATATATCCACGTGAAGCCGCCACGAATGGATTGGCGAAGTGCGAGCGGTATTCGGCCTCACGTTCAGCCAGCTTTTCCGGATCGCCGATGTCGGTGCGAAAAATGATCTCGACGGCCTGCCTGGGGCCCATGACCGCGATCTCCGCTGTCGGCCAGGCATAGTTGAAGTCACCGCGGAGGTTCTTCGAACTCATCACGTCGAAGGCGCCGCCATAGGCCTTGCGGGTAATCACAGTGATCTTGGGCACGGTCGCTTCGGCGAACGCGAACAGCAACTTTGCCCCATGCTTTATGAGACCTCCCTGCTCCTGCTTCGTGCCCGGCATGAAGCCCGGCACGTCGACAAAGGTGATGATCGGGATCCCAAAGGCGTCGCAAAAGCGAACGAAGCGCGCCGCCTTGCGGGAAGCGTCGATATCGAGAACGCCGGCAAGCACCTGCGGCTGGTTGGCGACGATACCGATGGTCTGGCCTTCCATCCGCGCGAAGCCGACGATGACATTCTTCGCGTAGTCCGGTGAAATCTCAAAGAAATCCGATTCATCTACGACTTTCTCGATCAATTCTTTCATGTTGTAGGGCTTGTTCGGGTTGGCCGGCACGAGAGTGTCGAGCGAGGCCTCTGCCCGGTCCGGGTCGTCGAAGCTTTCCCGGGTAGGACGAGGGACGCGGTTTGACAGCGGCAGGAAATCCACCAGCCGGCGCATCTGGGTGAGGGCCTCGAGATCGTTCTCAAAGGCGCCGTCGGCGACCCCAGATTTCAGGGCGTGAACGCGGTAGCCACCGAGTTCCTCGTGACTGACATCCTCGTTGATCACGGTTTTCACGACATCGGGCCCGGTAACGTACATGTAGGCCGTGTCCTTCACCATGAAGATGAAGTCAGTCATGGCAGGGCAATAGACATCGCCGCCCGCGCAAGGACCCATGATCACGCTGATCTGGGGAACGACGCCGCTGGCAAGCACCGTCTGCAGAAAGATGTCGGCATAGCCGGCCAGCGAATCCACCCCCTCCTGAATGCGGGCTCCGCCGGCGTCGAAAAGGCCGATGATCGGCGCGCCGTTGCGGGCGGCCATCTCCTGCACCTTGACGATCTTTTCCGCGTGCGCCTTCGAAAGAGAACCTCCGAAGACCGTGAAATCCTTGGAGAACACGTAAATCAGGCGACCGTTGATCGTGCCCCAGCCGGTGACCACGCCATCGCCCGGAATCCGCTGCGCCGCCATGCCGAAGTCATGACTCCTGTGCTCGACGAACATGTCGAACTCCTCAAACGAGTTCTCATCGAGCAATAGATCGACCCGCTCGCGCGCGGTGAGCTTGCCTTTCGCATGCTGGGACTCGACGCGTTTTGCTCCGCCGCCAGCGCGCGCCCGGCTGCGACGATGCTCCAGCTCTTCGAGTATGTGCTGCATGGCGATCCTTCCCCCGAACGATCGGTGCTAGCCGTGCGACCGATCGCTGACAAGCATGGCGCGTATCAGGCGAGCGCCTCGAACCATAGGTCGAGCATCCGCACATCGGCTTCGATGGCGGCGGCGCGACTGGCGGCCTCGGCGTCTTCGCCCCAGGTCTCGGCCTGAAAGGTCTCGTCGATCCTCGAGGCGGCGAAGGCATCGGCGCCGCTCGATCGGCCTGCCTTTAGGGCGAATGCGAGGAATGCCGATCCAAACAGCTGGGCCGCCGAAGCGAGGGCCGCCAGTTCGAGGTCGGAGAGCGCCAGCGCCCTTGCCTCGACGGCGGCGAGCAAGGTCGGACTCTGGTCCTTATGGACGACGCCGATGGACCGACGGATCGGCTGTCCGAGCTGAGCTTCGACCCAGATTAGGATTGGCTCCCACACCAGCTGCTGCCGCCGAACAAGTTTGGGCGGGGTCTCGGCGAAGTAACAGAGAAGATCATCGTCCGCTAAGTCGACCACGCGTCGGGCCAGATCTCCTCTGATGGCTGGCAAAGCGTCGAGCGCCGCGCGCGCAAGCCGTGTCGCCGGCATGGTCTCGAAGTCGATGAAATTCTTCTGCGCGCTCCATTCCTCGGCGATAAGCCGCGCCAACGCCTCGGTCGGCAGAACCAAGGGGCGACCCGCTACGGTCCTGATGCGGCGGCCGTCGAGTTCAACACTGAAACCCTCTGGCGACGATGCCATATTCGCGCCCAGATAGTGGCGTTTCGCTCGACTCTCGTGGGACGGCGTCAATTGGATCGCTCCAAAATCGGCGGGGACATGAACGCGCTTATTCCATCGGGTCAAGGCAGGCGCCCTGACCATGACGATTGACCTCAGCGCCTCCATAGCCGTCACCCGATTTGGCCTTGGCGCCCGGCCTGGAGAGATCGACCGCGCCCGAGCCAATCCGCGAGAATTCCTGCTGGCCCAGATTCGGCCGGCTGGAGCACTGCAGCCCCAGCCGGCCGCGCCCAATTCGGCGCAGCGCCTGAGCGAACTCCGCGACTATCAGCGCGACCGCAAGCAAGCCCGGCAGTCCGGCGATCCGAAGTCGGACCCAGTCATGATGTTCGCGAAACTGTTGCGCCAGGATACCGCTCAGGACTTCCTCGCCAGGGCGCGCCTGGCGGCCACCACAAGCGATGGCTTCGCCGAACGCTGGGCGCTGTTCTGGGCCAATCATTTCACGGTCTCGGCGGTGAAGGGCGACACAGCGACGCTGGTTGGCCCGTTCGAGCAGGAGGCTATCCGGCCACATGTTTTTGGCCGCTTCGAGGATATGCTCGTTGCCTCGACAAAGCACCCCGCGATGCTGCTCTACCTCGATCAGGCCCAATCGGTGGGTCCTGGCAGTTTCCTTGCCCAAAAGGCAGCGCTGAACCAGGCGGCCCACATTCCAGGGCTGAACGAAAACCTGGGCCGCGAAATCATGGAGCTTCACACCGTCGGTGTGGACGCGGGTTACACCCAAGCCGATGTCACGGAATTTGCCCGGGCGCTGACCGGCTGGAGCCTCGGCCGCCTTGATCACCCGGAAGAACCGCGGGGCTTCATGTTCCGGCCCTACGCGCACGAGCCCGGAGCCCGTCTGATCATGGGGCGGCGCTATGCCCAGGACGGCGAGGCCCAGGCGCGGGCGGTGCTGGGCGACCTGGCCGCGGATCCGCATACCGCGCGCCATCTGGCGACAAAGATCGCCCGCCATTTCGTCAGCGACACCCCGTCACAGGTGCTGACCAACCAGCTTGCCAAGGCCTTTGAAACAAACGGTGGCCGCCTCGACGAGGTCGCCAGAGCTCTCATCGCCTCTCCGGAGGCGTGGGTTCCGGCCGGGACAAAGTTCAAGACTCCGTATGAGTTCCTGGTTTCGAGTTGGCGGGCGGCCGACGCCCCGCCGACGGACATCGCGGCGATCGCCCATGCCATGACCATTCTGGGTCAGCGACCCTTCAGCGCCCCGTCGCCAAAAGGTTGGCCAGAGGATGCGCAGGCTTGGTGCGCGCCCGACTCGGTCATCAAACGCATGGCCTGGAGCGAAAGCTTCGCGGCCCAGAGCGTTGCCGAGCAGGACCCAATTGTCCTCGCCCAGAACGCCTTGGGTGCGCGTCTCACGCCAGCCGTCTCCGCCGCAGTATCGCGCGCGGAAACGCGGGCTGAGGGCTTCTCGATCCTGCTGATGAGCCCGGAGTTCCAGCGCCGATGACCGTCCAGCTGTTAACCCGTCGCCAAGCCCTGGCCGGCGTCGCCGGCTTCAGCGTAGCCCTGGAGGCGATGGCTACGAATGCCACCGCGGATACGGCTCTCGCCCGGCGAAAGCTTGTGGTGGTTATTTGCCGGGGCGGTCTTGACGGGTTGTCGCTGTCGCCGCCCGTCGGTGATCCGGCATACGCCCGACTCCGCGGGCCGATCGCAATCCCAGCCTTCGCTGCGCCGGGCGGCGCGCTGAAACTGGATGACACCTTTGGCCTTCATCCGTCGCTGACGTTCGCGCACGGCCTGGCGATGAAGGGTGAGGCGCGGATCGCGCCCGCGATCGCCACGCCTGATCGCGAGCGCTCGCATTTCGAGGCCCAGGACGTGCTGGAGAGCGGCGCGCCACGGGTTTATGCGACGTCCTCCGGCTGGCTGAACCGGGCGTTGGGAGCCATGGGGCCATCGGTGAAGGCCATGTCCGTGGGTCCGACCGCTCCGCTTGTCCTGCGCGGCAAGATCGAAGCGGCGTCATGGTCGCCGGGCGGAATGGCCGAACGCGACCGCCGTCTTCCGGCGATCCTTCAGGACCTCTACGCGCGCGATCCCCTTCTAGGACCAGCGCTGGCGGAAGGTCTCGCCACCGAAACCATGGCCAAGACTGCCTTGGCCGACGCTTCTCGCACCGATGCCGCCATGTCGGATGTCGAAATGGCTCAAGGCTCGCCAATACCCGTGCCTTCCAGCCCTGCCCGTCCGCCTGCGACTCCGCCGCGGCAGGGTCTCGATCAGGCCCGGAAGATCGGGGCGACACTCGCCGGCTTCATGGTGCAGCCCGGCGGCGTACAAGTGGCTGCTGTCTCGATTGATAACTTCGACACCCACGCCAACCAGGGCGCCGCGCAGGGCCAACTCGCCAATCGTCTTGTCTATGTCGACGCCTTCCTGAATGGCCTCCAGGCCGGCCTTGGAGCGTCGTGGCAGGACAGCATCGTGGTGATGGCCACCGAATTCGGCCGCACGGCTCATGTCAACGGCACCAATGGCACCGACCACGGAACTGCATCCACGGCGCTGATTCTCGGCGGCGCGTTGAGACGCGGCGGAATCGTCGGCGACTGGCCGACCCTGCAGCAGGCCCGATTGTTCGAAAGCCGCGACACCTATCCCACGCTCGACATGCGAGCCCTCTTCAAAGGCCTGCTCCGAGATCATCTGGGAATCGACCGCGCGGCCTTGGACCGGTCGGTATTTCCAGAGAGCGCGCAGATCGCGCCCGTGGAACGCCTCGTGGCCTAAGACGCGTAGACCGCCCGCTCGAGGGTCGCGAACAGGCTCAGCACCTCGGTATCGGCGAATGGAAGGATCTGGGTCATCAGCACTCCAGCGATCCGCGATGCCGGGTCGATCCAATAGTAACAGTTGGCGAGACCCGCCCAGGCGCCAGATCCGGCCGAGCGACCGCCAACAACGGGCTCCGGATTGATCATTAGGCCGAGACTCCAGCGCTTCGGCGCTCCCGGCAGCGGATCGAAGTCACGAGTGAGCGCGGGGTCCGATGAGACAATCGTGCCGGCGTCGCAGTCGCCCACCTGATTTTCGAACAACGCGGCGCGCGAGGCGTCGCTGAGGATCTCTCCGTCAAGGAGCGCCGACAGCAGGCGCATGAAATCTGGAGCCGTCGAATAGAGCGCACCGCCGCCGATGTTGAAGTTGGGCGGAGGCGGCAAGGCGAAGTCGATGACGGCGCAGGACCCGTCTGGGCTCCTGGCGTGAACCGCAGCCGCGCGAGCCAACAGGTCCGCAGTTCGTACGCAGGTCGTATCGGCCATGCCGAGCGGCTTGCAGACGCGCCGCTGGAATACTTGGTCCAGGGCCTCGCCACAGACCGCTTCGATCACCGCCCCCAGCCAATCCGTACTAGCGCCGTAGAGCCAGCCCTCTCCAGCCGCGAAACGCCTGGGAAGCAGATGGCTGCGTTCGGGCCCGAAACCCTTCTGCAGGGCGTACCGACGGAGAACCGGATCCGTGAAAGCGTAGCCCAAACCCGAGGTGTGGGTGAGCAGATGGCGAATGGTTGGCGCGTCCTCGGCAGGCTTGAGCCGGGGACGTCCGCCGTCGTCCAACCCCGCCAAAATGGGCAGATCCGGGAAGTCTGGTCTCAGGTCAGCGACGGGCAGATCGAGGGAAAGACGTCCCTCATCGACGAGTTGCAGGGCGACAACCGAGGTGACCAGTTTGGTGAAGGAGGCAATCCAAAAGACGGTATCGCCCGTCATCTCAGGTGACGCGTCGACCGAGCGTTGGCCGAGACTGACTGTCTGGGTTTCTCCGTCCCCGTGACGGACCATTGCGACAAGGCCGGGAATGCCAGTTCTTTGCCAGGAAGCGGCGAGCGCCTGTTCGATAGCCTCAGCTGACACGCCCAAGATATCCCCTAGTCGGCCACAAGCGAATCCAGGCGCTCGACCGCCTCGAGGAACTCCTCCTTGAATGACTGAACGACCTGGCCGGCCGAGCGAACCTCGTGGATGAGCCCGACTCCCTGGCCAACGAAATAGGTCACCAGATCCCGCGCCTTGTCGTTGCCGGCGGCGGCGGCTCGTTCTGCGGACCTCAGGGCGTTCTCGCTGACGAGACTCATCAGAGGCATCGGCAGGGCGCCGGGACTGGCGGGGTCACGGTCCCAGGCCTCGGTCCAGGCCGAGCGGAGCTGCCTTGCCGGTTTACCGGTGCGACAGCGGGTGCGAATCGCATCGCGTGAGCTGGCCTCGATCATCTTTTCTCGAAAGATCTCGCTGGTCTCGGATTCGGCCGTGGCCAGCCACACCGAACCCGTCCAGGCGCCGGCCGCGCCCATGGCCATGCACGCCGCCATCTGCCCACCGTTCATGATACCGCCGGCGGCCAGGACCGGCACATCGCGCACAGGCGTGATGGCTTCGATCACTTCGGGGACAAGCACGAGGGTCGAGACCTCGCCGCAATGGCCGCCCGCCTCAGAGCCCTGGACGACCAGAATATCGACGCCGGCGGCGACCTGACGAAGAGCGTGTTCCTTGGCCCCGACCAGCGCGGCTACCGGCACGCCATGACGCTTGCCCATCTCGATCATCGAGGGCGGCGGCACGCCAAGGGCGTTGGCGATCAGCCGGATCGGAAACTCGAAGGCTGCATCCAATACCTCCAGCGCCGTAGCCGGATCGAACGGCTGGGGTCGTGCGTCGCTGACTTCGACGTCGGCCATGGCGACACCGGCCCTGCAAAGCAGGGCTTCCGCGAAGGCGGTGTGCTGCTGAGGAACCCGCGATCGGAGGCTGTTGTAGGTGACATCCTTCTCGCCGGCCGTGGCCATATTCTCTGGGATGAGCACGTCGATTCCAAAAGGTTTGCCGCCGGCATGGTCAGCGATCCAGGCCAGCTCGCGACGGACAGAGTCTGGCGAATGCGCAGTGGCGCCAAAGACCCCAAAGCCGCCGGCGCGGCTCACTGCCGCCACGACGTCCCGGCAGTGGCTGAAAGCCAGCAGGGGAAATTCGATCCCCAGCATGTCGCAGATGGCTGACTTCACGCTCCTCTCCTCGGTTCAAACTCGCGGATGATCGAGCGGCCGTCGGCGTCGAGCGAAACCTGCACCCTGGCGCCCAGCGGTTCCTCGGCCATCATTCGCCTTGCGATCTGGCCGTCCACAGGGTCGGTCCGCGCGACAAAGCGAGCGTCCGAGTCATCGAGGCGGCCGATGATGACCCCGGCCGGCGGCTTGGCTGAATGGTCGATCATATAGGTCTCGATGGTTCCTGCGCCTTCGCCCGGCGCGGTCGCCGGCGCGGCCCAGGAATCGACTTCCGACTGCAATGCGACGCTGTCGAATCCATGCCAATTCGAGGGTTTCGCGCTGTAGACCCCGACCGAACATTTCGAGAGGAAGCCGCCGTTTGCCGCCACCAGGCCGACCGCGTCGCGCCTCTGGCGTAGAGCTCGAACGATCGCGGCGATCGCATGCATCGAGTAGTTGTTTCCGGCGCCGCCGAAGAACGGCAGGCCGCCGGTCATGGTCAGCGGCCTTGGGTCATCCGGCGCGAGGCCAAGGCCGTCGCGCACGTTGAACACGGCGATCGGAAAGCAGCTGTAGAAGTCGAACAAATCTACCTCGTCCAGGGTCAGATTGGCCGAGTCCAGGGCGGCGCGGATGGCCATCACCGCGGCCGGGCTGCCGGAGAGATCATTTCGCTCCAGAGGCGTCCGTTCGCGCGCGTCCGCTCCGCCGAGCAGAAAGACCTGGCGCTCTTCCGGCACGCCAAGCTCCCTCGCCTTGCAGACCGAGGTGAGTAAGACGGCCGCCCCCTGGTTGGTCTGGTCGCGCGACACGACCCGCCGGGGAAAAGGGTCGGAGGTGATCCTGTTGGAGGAAGTGACAGTGGCGATATCGGTTGGCGTTAGGATCTCGCGTGACATGGCGTGGGGGTTGCCGGCGGCGATCTCGGTGAACGGGGCGAACAGACGGCCCATCTCGAGCTGATAATCCGAGCGATCCAGGCTCAACCGACGTCGCCGCGCATTTTCGAACAAGGCGTAGAGGCTGATCGCCGTCCTCGCGCCGTGCTTTGGGAGGTCAGATCCGGAGAGGGAGTCGCCATAGCCGCGGTCCTCGATCTCGCCGCCGACCGTTTCGCTCCAGTCCCGTGACTGCCCGGTCGCCATCAGGTGGCGCTGGGTGGAGATAGCCTCGGCGCCGGCCAAGAGGACGATGTCCGCCTCGCCGGTCCCGATGGCGTTGGCGAACTCGTTGACCAAGTGCTGCGGCCCTTGTCCGCCCACCGGCTCGACGATGGCGCGCCTCGGATCTGCGCCGATGTGCCGCGCGACTGCGCGGGGGAAATTGTCGGCCCTTCCGAAGGGCGCGACAGCGCGCGGATGGGAGGTCTCAAACTGGCGAACGGTAGCGATGACGTCGACATGGCCGGCGAGCGCCTCGGCTGACAGGGCATCGTCCAGCGCGGCGCGCGCTGCCCGCCCAGCCAGATCGGCCGGCGAGAGGGCCTCGTATCCCTTGGCCTCAATCCGCTCTGACGCCTCGCCGACGCCGATCACAACAGGGGTCAGATCCATTCGCCGCCTCCACGCCATTCATTTGGCGGCCACGGACAGTGCGTGTCGAGTGTGACGTGGCGACAGGATGGCTGGACAGCTGCCGAGTCGCCTTTCAATTAAATGCCATGCCGGCGCCAAAGCATCGCACACAGGTCCGCGCCCTCTTGTGGGATTTTGGGGACACGCTCTGCGACGAGACCTGGATGCTCTCGCCCATGGCGGACGAGCCTCGTTGGGCCGCTGCCTATCAAGCGACGCTCGCAAGAGGTGGCTTGATCGAGCGATGGGACCTGGGCGCCGCGACCACCGCTGAGGTTGCGAACAGAGTTGCCGCCGAGTTGGGATTGAGCATCGAATCCATTGCGCAGCACATGAACGCATGCTGTCGAAATCTTCGCCTCAATCGCGAAACCATGATGCTGGCTGAGGTGCGTGCCGCGCCTCAGGCGATCGTGACAGTCAACTGCGACATCTTCAGTGAGGTCATCGTGCCAGCCTTTGACCTGCACCGCACATTCTCGCACATCGTGACGTCGTGGCAGGAGGGAACCGTCGACAAGGCTGAACTGTGCGAAATCGCGCGATTTCGCCTCGACCCTTCCCTGCCCCGCAACGCCTGCCTTCTTATCGACAACCGGAAAGACAACATCGACGCTTGGCGAGCCATGGGCGGACTCGTACATCATTACCGCGGAGAGGATGAGCTCATGGAGGCTTGGCAGACCTTCGATTTCCCAGGCTGATTACCTATTGCCCGGCCGCGCCGCCGTTCCGTTCCGCCAAGCCCGCGAAGATGTCGAGCTGCATCTTCTTGAAGTTTGGCCGTAGGACCGGACCGCCGATCCCAAATTCCATCGCTGGATCGGCGTTTGGTGTCACAGCCTGCCACGCCGGGCCGCCAGCCGAGCCTGGCTCGCCGGTCTTGGCGAAACCCACCCAATACGCATGCATGGCGCTGGCGACCGCCTCGTCCTCGGGCGTCGCGGCGGGAATGAGGGCAATGCCTGCGAACTGCTGCGAGGGCGGCACATGGATATCGACTTTGGTCAGACGATCGAAGGCGTAGGCAATCTCCCAGCCATGACCGGCGCCGGGGACCTGGTTGCGTAAGGCCTTGGGTAGATATGAGAAATAGTAGTTCCAGGCCGGAACGCCGCGCCTGGCGTCTTCCTGCGCCTCGAACCGGTCTGGCTCGATGACCAGGCTCAATGTGACAATATTAGCGGCCGCCTTGGCCGGATCTCCGCCACCAAAGAGGGCCACGGCGCCGTCTCGCTGCGCTCCGATCCTGGATAAGACCCTGTCCGGGTGCTTCAACACCCCAGGCGTCAGGCTGGCCTCGAAGCTGTTGCCCCCGAAGATGGCAGGTACGCGCGCCTGATCGCCTTTCTCGAAGGCCTGGACCACCGTCTCCTTTGCGACGACGCCATCGATGATCGGTCCGATACGATCGGCGCCGACGATATCCGGCGGATCCTTCACCAGGACGTCCGCAGGCAAGGTCCTGAGCGCTGCTGCCGCCGCTGGTCCATTGCCGTCGATCTGCATCGACTTGGCATAGCTCTCCGCGCCGCGCCTGGCCTCCTCGAGCGAGGTTCCGGGGCTGCGAGCGAAGCCGGATTCGGAAATCGCCTTGTCGAAGAGGCCGCGTGCCAAGGGTGAGGCGAGCAGGTAGTTGACGCTCGCGGCGCCGGCCGATTCGCCGAAAACGGTGACGTTCTTCGGATCGCCGCCGAAGGCGCGAATATTGGCGCGCACCCACTTCAGGGCCGCGATCTGATCCATCAATCCGAAGTTAGCCAGGGGTCCGTCCGGGCCTTTCCCGGCGAGGGCCGGATGGGCGAAGAAGCCGAGGCGTCCTAGCCGATAGTTGATGGTGACGAGCACCACCCCGTCACGGACGAAGGCGGTCCCGTTGTAGCGGGCGCCGGAGCCGAAATCGAAGCCACCACCATGGATCCAGACCATGACCGGCAGAGGCTTTTCCGGGCGAGCTGTGGGGGTCCAAACGTTGAGGGTCAGGCAATCCTCGCTGACGCCGGCCGGTGGCTGGTTCGGCTGCATGCAAGCCGGTCCATAGTTCGTGGCGTCACGCACGCCGGTCCAGGCGGCCGGCGGCTGCGGCGCGCGCCAGCGCAGGTCGCCTACGGGCGGCGCCGCATAGGGAATGGCCTTGTAGGTGTCGACGTCGCCTTCGATCGAACCCCTAAGCGCGCCCTGCCGGATTCGAACGTGATCCGCCTGAGGATCCACAGGGGCTGCAGCCATCATCAATACGGCGCTCGCCAGGAGCGCGCCTTTGATTAAGTTGACACCCATTGCGGTCCCCCTATCGCTGCAACGCTACGCCATTAGCCGCCAGCGAAGTCGATGACACGCACGTTCATGGGTCGCGGAAGGAATTGCTGAGGGATCATGGCCGCCCAGACACAGCCCCGGACGCGACTATCTCGGCGGTCGACCCTCGCTGGTTTTGCCGCCCTGCCCTCACTTGCCTGGGGTCAGAATGAGCCGCTGATCACGGTATTTGCAGACGTCTCGCTGAAGCATGCTCTGAACAAGGCCGGCTTCATCTATGTCGCCCAGACCCTGCATCCGGTTCGGTTTTCCTATGGAACGTCCTCGGCGTTGGCACGGCAGATTGAACAGGGCGCTCCCGCGGATGTCTTCATATCCGCCGATATCGATTGGATGGACTATCTGGCCAAAAAGCAGCTGATCGTCGCCTCGACGCGGCGAAGCCTCTTCAGCAATCATCTGGCGCTGATCGCTGGTGCGAAGTCGAAGATTTCCCTGAAGATAGGCTCAAAGATGCCCATACTCCGCGCCCTGGGCGATAAGCGCCTTGCGATGGAGGGACCAGACGCGCCATCCGGCCGGTATGGCCAGGCGGCGCTCACCAAACTCGGTGTCTGGGATCAGGTGAAAGACCACGTCGCGCCGGCGGAAAACGTCCGGGCGGCCCTGAACTCGGTCGCTAGTGGCGAGGCTCCGCTTGGGATCGTCTACGATACGGACGCCACGGGGGAGCGAGGCGTCAGGATTGTCGGGGTCTTTGCCGACTCTGACCACGCTCCGATTGTCTATACGGGCGCGGTGCTTAAAGCCTCGAGTAATGCCAACGCGACCAATTTCCTCGAAGCCCTCGCCTCGCCGTTAGAAGCAAGAGCAATTCGCGGATTTGGATTTCGAATCTTGAAAGGATGAGGCTTACCCACCACGGCCGGATCTCGTCCGGCAATTCGACAAGGGCGGTCGGGCGATTGCAGGCGGCGCGACCAGGTGAGGATCTCCCTGGCCGAGGCCCTAGTCTTCTTTGGGCGTCAGCACCTGCCGACCTTTGTAGAGGCCGGTCTTGAGATCGACGTGATGCGGTCGGCGCAGTTCGCCGGTGTCCCTGTCCTCGATGTAGCTATTGGCGGAGAGCGCATGGTGGGCGCGCCGCATGTTGCGCCGCGAGGGCGAGACTTTGCGCTTGGGAACGGCCATGGGGAAACTTCTTCGGGGTCAGCGGGTTCGCAGAGCGGCGCTCTATGCCGGAATTGCGTCGCCTCTTCAAGCCGGCGCATGCAACCGCTTGGGCGCGACGCCGGTCCAGGCGAGCCTGAGCAGCATGCCGGCGGTCTCTTTGTCGATCCGCTCGAAATCCACGAACGTCGAGCCCTTGCGGCCCCAGTAGCCTGGCACGGGTTCGACCACCCCGGGGTTCGCCTCGGTAAGATTATGCTGGTCCTCAGGATCGAGCTTGACCATCAGCCGCGGCGGATCGGATCGCACAGTGGCGAAAATCTTCCCCGCGACGCGAAAAGACGGGAATCCATGATGATCGGCCTCGACCGCTTCGGGAAGAGCGAGAGCCAAGGCGCGGATGGCGGCGGGATCCAACATCGAACAAGGCTGAGGCAGGGGAGCCGCGCCTGCAACGGCAACATCGTCGCCGGAGGCGAACTTACACAAGTCGGCTTTGCTCGACCGCGGCGGCGATGAAGCTAGCGAATAACGGATGCGGCGCAAACGGGCGGCTCTTCAGTTCCGGATGGAACTGCACGCCGATGAACCAGGGATGATCGCGTCGTTCGACAATTTCGGGCAGCACACCGTCAGGCGAAACGCCCGTCATCATCAGGCCGGCAGACTCAAATGCGCCGCGATAACCGATATTGACCTCGTATCGGTGCCGATGACGCTCCTTGATCGACGTCGCACCATAGATCTCAGCGATGCGGGACCCGGCTGACAGCACAGCGTCATAGGCGCCCAGTCTCATGGAGCCACCCAGATCGTCGCCCACGGCGCGCATCTCACGCTCGTTGCCTTTGATCCACTCCGTCATCAGGCCTACGACCGGTTCGCGGGTCGGCCCGAATTCGGTTGACGAGGCGCAGGTCAGGCCCGCCACATTTCTTAGAGCCTCGATCACCGCCATCTGCATGCCGAAGCAGACGCCGAAATAGGGAACATTGCGCTCGCGCGCGAACTGAGCAGCCCGGATCTTCCCCTCAGCGCCCCGCTCCCCGAAACCTCCAGGCACAAGTATGCCATGTACGCCCTCGAGGCGGCTGGCCGCGGCCCCGTCCTCGTCCTCGAAGGCCTCGCTTTCCATCCAGTCGATGCGGACCTTGACCCGATTGGCTACGCCACCGTGAATCAATGCTTCAATCAGAGATTTATAGGCATCTTTCAGCACGGTGTATTTGCCGACGACGGCGATGGTCACCTCGCCATCCGGGTGGATCATGCGATCGGAGATTTCCTGCCAGCGGGCAAGATTCGGGGGCGTTGCGTCGCGGATTCCGAAGACATCGAGCACCTCGGCGTCCAACCCCTGGCGATGGTATTCGAGCGGCACAGCGTAGATGTTCGGCGCGTCCATGGCCTCGATCACCGCAGAGGGCCGGACATTGCAGAAAAGGCCGATCTTTCGCTTCTCATCGGGTGGGATCGGCCGCTCGCAGCGGCAGAGAAGCACGTCCGGCTGGATGCCAATCGATCTCAATTCCTTGACCGAATGCTGCGTGGGTTTAGTCTTCATCTCGCCGGCCGTCTTGATGAACGGCAGGAGCGTAAGATGGACGAAACAGGCGTTCCCGCGCGGCAGCTCCTGACCCAATTGCCGGATGGCCTCGAAGAACGGCAGGCCCTCGATATCGCCGACCGTGCCGCCGATTTCCACCAGCACGAAATCGACCCCTTCCCCTGGGTCGGCCAGGACGAAGCATTTGATCTCGTCGGTAACGTGCGGGATGACCTGGACCGTCGCCCCGAGATAGTCGCCGCGCCGCTCCTTCTCGATGATCGTCTTGTAGATCTGGCCGGTCGTGATGTTGTCGGCCCGTGTGGCGGAAACCCCCGTGAAGCGTTCGTAGTGGCCAAGGTCCAGATCGGTCTCGGCTCCGTCATCGGTGACGAACACCTCACCGTGCTGGTAGGGACTCATGGTGCCTGGATCGACATTGAGATAGGGGTCCAGCTTACGCAGCCGCACCTTGTAGCCGCGTGCCTGCAACAGCGCGCCGAGCGCCGCGGAGGCGAGACCCTTTCCCAATGAGGAAACCACGCCCCCGGTAATGAAAATGTACCGGGCCATGGGCGGTCAGAATACCACCGATTCGCGGACGGGCCAGCGGCGGCGCTTGTCGACTTGATTATTGGGGCGAGGCCGAGTTTGTCGGGCTTCCGCCGATCGGCGGCAGGGTCAAGGACGGATTGGGCTGAGCGATCGGCGCGGTAATGATTGTCGGGGCTGCCGCGGGATTTGCCGTCCGCTTGGTTGGTTTGGGCGCACGAGCCGCCTGCGGATGCGCCGGAGCGCCAACAGGCGGCAGTGTCAGGCTGGGAGGCGACGGCTGAGTCGAAGCCGACGCCGGCGGCGCCGCTGCAGGTGTTGTCGTGGGCGTCGGTGGCGTTTGCCTAAGAATCTGTTCGGGATTGACCGTGACGTTTTTCAGCCGGTTGAGAATGGCCTGCGACGAGCGCTCACGGCCGCCAATCAGCGTCAGCGCCAGGCTGAAAACCAGAAAGAGCGTGAACAGGACCCAGGTCGTACGGGTCAGCAGGTCTCCAGCGCCGCGCGCCGTCACGAGGCCCGTGGGCCCACCGGTGCCAAACGCGCCGCCTTCCGAGCGCTGCATCAGCACCACGCCGATGAGCAGCAGACAGACGATCATGTTGAGCACGAGCAGGAGGTCGAACAGCAGGTCTTGAGACATGGGCGGTTATGTAGGGATGAAGTCCGGGCGGAAAGCGGGCGCTCTTATCATCCGCATGAGGTGGGCGCCAGCACCGGCTCAGATCGCCGCCAAGATGGGGGTGAAACTGTCCGCGGAGAGCGACGCCCCACCGACGAGGGCGCCCCCGACCTCGCGCCCCTTCAGAATATCACAGGCGTTGTCGCCCTTCACCGAGCCGCCATAGAGGATGGGCGGGTCGGCTCCGTCATTGCCGAACTTCTCTTCCAAGGTCCCGCGGATGGCGATGTGCATTTCCTCGATTTCTTCAAGCTTCGGCACCTGGCCCGTTCCAATGGCCCAAATGGGCTCATATGCGACGGCAAAGGCACGGGCGGCAAGCCACTTCGGCACTGACTCCTCCACCTGACGGCAGACAAGCCGAACCGCGTGACCGTTCCGCCGCTCCTCGATGGTTTCACCAACACAGACGATCGGCTCGAGGCCAGCCTCGGCTGCGACCTTGGCCTTGGCCGCCACATCTGCGTTCCCTTCTCCGTGTTTCGCTCGCCGCTCGGAATGGCCGACGATCACCAGCCTGGCGCCGGCGTCGAGAAGCATGACCGCCGAGACATCGCCGGTAAAAGCTCCGCTCTTTTCCGGGCTGCAGTCCTGCCCCCCGATTTCCACACCGGTGCCTGCGAGCGCCTCCGCCATTCTGCTGAGGAGGGTGGCGGGAGGGCAAAGTGCGACGCGGGCCCCGACCGGGTGGGCGTCAAGCCACGAGGCGATCGCTCTGGCGTCGATAAGAGCGGTTTCCAGGCCGTTCATCTTCCAGTTGCCGGCAATGATCCTGCGGGCTGTTGTCAACGGCGAAACCTCCGATAGAGGGACTGGCGAGATCCGGCTACGCCGCCTGCCGGTTCCTGTCACCTGCGCTTGCTCCAAACGTCGCGCGTCAACTATACCGCCCCATCGCTAGGGCCAGGTTCGCGGCCGGCCAGCTCAAGACAGGAAAGATGACAGGCTCACTTCGATCTTCGGCCCGCAACCCGATCGCAGTTGCGCTCATGGGTGCGCTCATCCTTGTCTTTCTGATCCTGGGTGTCGGCGGCGGCCGTTTTCCAGACGCCTTCAGAACCGTGAACGCGGACGCCGTGGTCAGCGTTGGCGGTCACTCGATGTCATCGCATGATTTCGAAAAAATCTGGGACCAGCAGAAGCAGAAATTCCAGCAGCAGACCGGTCAGGACCTTACCAATCAGTTCCTGGTGGAAAACGGGGTCGATGAAGAAATCTTAGACCAATCCGCCCGCGAGCAGGCTGCGATGGAGATGGTCGAGCGATCAGGGGTCGTTCCCGGGCCGGACCTTGTGGATGATGAGATCAAGAAGCTGCCGTGGGCATTTGACAAGGTCACCGGCCAGTTCAGTCAACAGCAGTTCACTCAGGTGCTCGCTTCGCAGGGAATGACGCCGCGACAGGCCCAGGCTGAAATCACCGACGAACTGGCGATGCGCCATTTCGGGCTAGCGGCCGCTGGAGGCGCTCAGGCGCCGTTCCTCTACGCCGCTCTGACCGGCGCCCAGGGGGCCGAAGCCCGCGACATATCCTATTTCATGATGGGCTTGAACGCCGTAGCCAAGCCAGCCCCGCCGACTGACGCCCAACTCACTACCTTCATGAAGGAGCATGCCAGCCAGCTAATGCAGCCGGAAACGCGGATCATTACCCTCGTGAAATTTTCGGCTGCGGCCCTGGCCCCGACGATCAAGATCGATCCGGCTCAGGTCGCCAAGGAGTTCGCCTTCCGAAAGGACTCCCTGTCCCAGCCGGAAAAGAGAACGATAGTGGTGATACCGGTCAAGACGGCGGCGGATGGCGCATCGGCGGCGCATCGCCTCAGCGCGGGAGAGGATCCGTCCACAGTCGCCAAGTCATTCGGAGCTGAAGCCGTCACCTACGCAGACAAGCCGCAGTCGGCCATCCCAGACCGCAAACTGGGCCAAGCCGCGTTTGCTCTCAAATCGGGGGCGGTGAACGGTCCCGTCGCGGGGGATCTGGGATTGGCTGCGATCAAGGTGGACAATGTCACGCCCGGCGTGACCGCGACTCTGGCGAGCGCGACGCCGCAGATCGAGGCGGCCCTTCGCCAAAAGCAGGCGGCCGACCTTGCTTACCAACAGAGCGAGAAATTCGACGAAGCGCGCCAAGCCGGGGCCAGCGACGCGGACGCTGCCAAGAAAGCGGGTGTGGCCGCGATCACGCTCGGGCCAGTGACCGCCCAGGGCGCCGATTCCGACGGCAAGCCCAACCCGTTGCTCAACGACAAGATCCTGAAGGCCGCATTTGCTGCGCCGGCTGGTCAGGAAGGGGATCTCGAGGACGCCGGCCCCAGCGAGTATTTTGCTCTCAAAGTCGAGAAGGTGCTTCCCCCTTCCTTGCCGGCCCTGGCCGACAAGCGCGAGCAACTCACTCGGGTCTACTTATCCACGACCTATGTCAATGAACTGAAGGCAAAGGCCGTCGAGCTGATGGCGCTCGCCAAGAAGACCGGGAACCTTGATCAGGCCGCTTCGCAAGTTGGTGAGCACGTAGCCGTCGAAAAGAACATGACGCGGCTCAAGGCGCAGCAGTATCAGGCCTTTGGCCGCGAATTCCTGGAGAACGTATTTGCCGCCAAACCGGGCGCAGTGTTTGCCGCCGGCGGCCAAAAGGGCGTGTTCATCGCCAAGGTCGACCAGGTACGGCCTGGCGATCCGCAACTGACCGCCCAGCTCACGGCCGCCATTCGCGCACGCGCCTCGCAGGGTTATGCGGAGGATCTGCTGAATGCTTTTGAAACGGCGTCCCTCGCCAAGCTGAAGGCGACGAAAAACCGTGCCCTTGCGCTGCAGACGATCAACGTGGACCCAAACAGCTTACCCAAGGACAGCGCGAAGCCTGGCTCCGCACCGGCCAAGTGAGCGCCGAGCCTAGCTATGAGGCCTTCGCGCAGGGTTACGATTCCGGCGCGGCGCAACTTGTCTGGGCGCGGCTGATCGATGATCTCGAAACCCCAGTCTCCGCCTATCTGAAAATCGCCCACGGACGGAACTACGCGTTCCTGTTTGAATCGGTCGAAGGCGGCGCGTGGCGGGGTCGCTATTCGATCGTAGCCATGAATCCGGATCTCGTCTGGCAATGTCGGGGCGACCAGGCCGAGATCGCCGTCGGCGATGACATCGACCGGGGCCGCTTTGTCCCCCAAGAAGGGGGCGCGCTGGACACTCTGCGGGACGCGGCCGCGGCCGCCCGCGTCGACCTGCCCGAAGGCTTGCCGCCCATGTCCACCGGATTGTTCGGCGTTTTCGGCTATGATGTGGTGCGCCTGTTCGAGAGGCTTCCCGACGTCAATCCCGATCCCCTGGGTCTTCCGGACGCAATCCTCATTCGGCCGACAATCGTGGCGATCTTCGACGGCGTTGCGCAGGAAATCCTCATCGTCACCTCGGTGCGGCCTGATGATCGTCCTGCGTTGGTCGCTTTCCAGGAGGCCACAAAGCGAATCGAGGCGGTCGTCTCCGACCTCTCCAAGCCCCTGCCTGCTAAGTCGAAAATGCCCGCGCCTGAAGAGCCTCCGGAGCTGACTTCAGCCATCGATCGAACCGTCTATGGCAACATCGTCGAGCGCGCCAAGGCCTACATCCGCGCCGGCGATATCTTCCAGGTGGTGCCCAGTCATCGGTTTTCGGCGCCTTTCGCCCACGACCCATTTGCGCTCTACCGCTCGGTCAGGCGGGTGAACCCCAGTCCGTTCCTCTATTTCCTGAACTTCGATGGTTTTCAGCTCGTAGGCTCGTCACCGGAGATCCTCGTTCGGCTGCGAGATGGCAAGATCACGATCCGTCCCATTGCCGGCACGCGTCGGCGCGGCGCAAATCCGGCCGAAGATCAGGCTCTCGAACACGAACTCCTCGCCGATCCCAAGGAGCGGGCCGAACACCTGATGCTGCTCGACCTTGGCCGCAACGATGTCGGTCGGGTCGCTCTCTTGCGTGAACGGGGGCGCAACGAGGAGCGGCCAACAACGCGAAAACCGCGCGTTCGTGTCACCGAAAGCTTCGCCATCGAACGGTACAGCCACGTCATGCACATTGTTTCCAACATTGAGGGCGATGCGCCTGAGGGCCTCGATCCGGTCGATGTTCTGCTCGCCGCCCTGCCCGCCGGAACACTGTCGGGCGCTCCAAAGGTCCGAGCGATGGAGATCATCGACGAACTTGAAACCGTCAAACGGGGCATCACCTACGCCGGAGCAGTTGGCTACTTCGGCGCCGATGGTTCGGTGGACACCTGCATAGTGCTGCGCACCGGCCTCGTGAAGGACGGCGTCCTTTACGTCCAGGCCGGTGGCGGCGTGGTCGCCGACAGTGACCCAGGCGCCGAATATGAAGAGACCTTACAGAAGGCCGGCGCCCTTCGCCGCGCGGCGGCCGAGGCTTGGCAGTTCGCCTGAACGCTTGGCGTCTGCTGGGCTCGGCCTTAAGAGGCCGCCATGATCCTGGTGATCGATAACTACGACAGCTTCACCTACAACCTCGTTCACTACGTGGGCGAGCTGGGGGCCGAGGTGACGGTCCGCCGCAACGACACACTCACCGCCGAGGCAGCCCTGGCGCTTCGCCCACAAGGCGTCGTGCTCTCACCAGGTCCTTGCACGCCTAACCAGGCCGGGATCTGTCTCGAACTCATCCGCATGGCGCCGGATGACTTGCCGATCCTGGGCGTGTGTCTTGGACATCAGGCGATCGGCCAGGCCTTTGGCGGCAAAGTCCAGGCGGCGAAGACGATCATGCACGGCAAGACCAGTCTAATCCGCCATACTGGCAAAACGGTCTTCGCGGGCCTGCCCGACGGCTTCACGGCGACGCGATATCACAGCCTCTCGATTGCAGAGGAAACCGTCCCGGAGGTTTTGGATGTAACGGCCTGGTGCGACGACGGCGAGATCATGGGTCTTTCCCATCGCCAGCGGCCAGTTCATGGCGTCCAGTTCCATCCTGAATCCATCGCCACAGAAGGCGGCCACCGTCTGCTCGCCAACTTCCTCGATCTGACCTCAGTCACCGTCTAACGGAGGAGCTGCTTGTCCGAGTCGTTCAAGCCTTTGCTCGCGCGCCTCGCCGATGGCGCGACGCTACAGGGCGAGGATGCCGACGCCTTCTTTTCCGCATGTTTGAGAGGCGAACCTACACCTGCCCAGATCGCGGCCGCGGTAACGGCCATGCGCCTGCGTGGCGAAACCGTGGGCGAAATCACCGCCTGCGCCAAGGCGCTCCGCCGCGCGGCTATGAAGCTCGACCACGAGTTCGACGTCGTCGATGTCTGCGGCACCGGCGGAGACGGGGCTCACAGCCTCAACATTTCAACAGCCGCTGGCTTTGTCGCAGCCGGCGGCGGCTTGAAAGTCGCCAAGCATGGCAACCGCGCGGCCTCATCGCGTTCGGGTTCATCTGACGTGCTCGAAGCGCTCGGGGTGAACCTTAACGCGACGCCCGAACAGCAGCGCCGATCGCTTACTGAGGCGGGAATCTGCATCCTCTACGCGCCGGCTCACCACGGCGCCTTGCGGCATGTGCTGCCGATCCGCCAGGAGCTTGGCTTCCGAACGGTGTTCAATCTTCTGGGACCGCTTTCAAATCCGGCCGGTGCGCGGCGACAACTTCTGGGCGTCTTCGACGGGCGCTGGGTCGATCCGCTTGCCCGGGTGCTCGGCGCGCTCGGCGCGACCCGGGCCTGGGTCGTCCATGGCGACGGTCTGGACGAGATCACCACCACGGGCGTGACCCATGTCGCTGAATGGCGCGAGGGGGGCGTCCGCCTTTTCAATATCACCCCCGAAGCCGTTGGCCTGGCGCGCGCGGCGCACGCGGACCTTCGCGGGGGCGATCCCGCCGAGAACGCCGCCGAGATCCGCGCTCTCTTCGCCGGCGCGCGCGGACCCTATCGCGACATCGTGCTGATGAACGCAGCCGCCGCCTTCCTTGTCGCCGACAAGGTCGAAACCCTGCGGGAGGGCGTCGAACTGGCCATCCAGTCGATCGATTCCGGCGCCGCGGCGAGCGCCCTCGAAAAGCTGGTCGCCATCACCGCAGACAAAGGATGAGCGACGTCCTTGAGCAAATCGCGGCCTACAAGCGCGAAGACGTGAAGGCTAGGAAGGGGCAAGAGTCCCAAGCCGACATCGAGCTGCGAACACAGCAGCAGTCGGCGCCGCGCGGATTTCGCTGCGCCCTGGAACGCGCCCATGCACCGGGCCGGCTAGCTCTAATCGCCGAGATCAAACGCGCGTCACCGTCCAAAGGCCTCATCCGGGCCGATTTCGTTCCTGCAGATCATGCCAGGGCCTATGAGCGAGGCGGCGCCGCGTGTCTGTCGGTATTGACAGACAAACCCAGCTTCCAAGGAGACAATACGCATCTAAGTGAAGCCCGTGAGGCCAGTTCCCTGCCATGCCTACGCAAGGAGTTTCTTATCGATCCCTGGCAAGTCGCCGAATCACGGGCTCTCGGAGCCGACGCCGTCCTGGTGATTCTCGCGCTTGCCGATGATTCGCTGGCCTCCGACCTCATTTCCGAGGCTCGTCGCTTCGGAATGGACGTGCTTGTCGAGGCTCATGACCGGGCGGAGATTGGTCGAGCTGTCGGGCTGAACGCCGACTTGATCGGTGTCAATAACCGTGACCTGCGGACTTTTGAAACCGACCTTGCCGTGACCGAGAAACTGGCTGAGGAAGTTCCCCCAAGTGTCTTACTTGTAACGGAAAGTGGAATCTTCTCCCAAGCCGATGCTGTCCGTCTCGAACAGTCAGGCGCCAAAGCCATGCTTGTAGGCGAAAGTCTGATGCGAGCTGCCGATGTGGAAGCGGCGACCAGATCCTTGCTCACCGGCAAAGGCCAGTTGAACTTGACAGCCTGAAAGAACACTCCGAGAACACCGCCAATTCGTTTTTGATTTGTTCCTTGTTTCCAAGGTGGCGGCGATGCTCACGCGCAAGCAGCACGAACTGCTCATGTTCATTCACGAGCGCATCAAAGAGACGGGCGTTTCGCCCTCATTTGATGAGATGAAGGATGCGCTCGATCTCGCTTCAAAGTCCGGTATTCACCGGCTCATCACGGCTCTTGAGGAGCGTGGATTCCTGAGGCGGCTGGCTCATCGCGCGCGAGCTCTTGAGGTTCTTAAGCTCCCGGAGCAGGCGACCACTGCAGCTCCGCCTCGGGGCCGCGGGGTGTTTCACCCGAAAGTGGTGGAAGCGGGCCGACATGCGAGCGCGGCCAACGACGTACGCGAGCTTCCAGTTATGGGACGCATTGCTGCCGGCACGTCGATTGAAGCGATCCAACACGAGAGAGATCGCCTGCAAGTCCCGGAATCCATCCTCGGCAATGGCGAGCACTTCGTCCTCGAGGTGCAGGGGGATTCGATGAAAGACGCCGGCATCTTTGACGGCGATTACGCGGTAATTCGGCGTGTAGAGACTGCGACGTCCGGCGAGATTGTCGTAGCGGTGACCGAGGGGATCGAAGGGAGAATAGCGACTCTCAAACGCCTGCGCCGAAAGGGGGGATCCATCGCCCTCGAAGCGGCCAATCCAGCCTACGAGACGCGGATCGTCCCCGAAAATGAAGTCGAGGTGCAGGGCAGGCTCGTCGGCCTCATCCGGCGCTATCACTGACGCTCCAAGGGCGCTTTCCTCTGAGCGGCTGCGACCACTCGATCCGCCATCCTGAGCCGTTCGGAAAGATCTCAGCGGCGCCTTCGCGGTCGAACGCCGATCGACCCAGAATCCGCACGTCGCGGCAGGCCGACGGCAAGGACGTCGTCGCCCGGAGGATCAGGAAATCGGCATCTTCACACAGCTTTGCCAGGCGCTCCGGTTTCGGCGCGCGCTTTGTCCACCAGGCTGCGATTGCAGGTTTCAATCCCGCCCGGGGCGTGCAGGCCAACCGATCGCAATCATACAGGCCGGCCAGGGCCATCTCTGGATCCGCTGGCAGACTGAGGTTCCGCCGCTGCGCCCAGGTCTGCACGGCGTAGAGATGCGTGGACGGCTTCAGCGCTACAGCCTCGGCGCCAATCACGATCGCGGCGTCCGAACCGTCATTGGAAATCCAGGCCGCAGGCGCCGGTGGCCTTGGCCAAAAAGCAACGGCGAAGGCCATCGGCAATCCGATCCAGCGCAGGGCGCCGCGCCACAAGCATGCGAACACGATGCCGACATACGAAACAGCCAGGGCCAATGGCGGAGCCGACGCCATAGTGATGGCCGCTCCCGGAGCGCTGGAGAACAGGTGGCCGATCGATATCACGCTGCGCGAAGCCCAACCCGCCGCCCAGTAGAGCGGCCCAAGCTGGTCTGCGCCCAGGCCCAGGGACTGAGCGGCCAGGCACAGGGCCAGCAGAGGCATCAGGATCGCGCTGGCGACGAAGTCAGCCGTGAGGTTCGCCAGGACGCCGTAATTGGCCACGCGATTGAAGTGCTGGATGGCGAATGGACCGGTCGCCGCGCCAGCGATCAGACTGACCATGACCATGGCGATCAGCCAGTCCCTGCCCTTCTGCAGCGCCGCAATCGGCCAGGGAAGGCCCATGGCGGCCGAGCGGTGGGGCCAGACTTCCGACATGGCGATCAATGAGGCAGTGGCGCAAAAGCTCATCTCAAACCCGGGCTGAAGGACCGCCTCGGGCTCAATGAGCAGGACGGCGAGAGCGGCCACGGCTAGCGAGTGGAGACTGACGGCGCGCCGGTCGGCGAGGATGGCGATGAAGGCCACGCTGGCGGTGATGGCTGCCCGTCTGGCCGGTGGATGTGCGCCTGAGAGCAACAGGTAGGCAATGACGACCACCAGGGCGGCGGCCGCGGCCACCTTCTTGCCGGATACTCGTAGCGCCAACCACGGCCATGCGGCGATCACCAGGCGAAAGAAGAAGAACGCGAAGCCGCTCACCGCAGCGGTGTGAAGACCCGCGATGGCCAGCATATGCGCGAGTCCCGAGCCTCGAAGGGCGTCGCGATCGCCACCAGCCAGCCAGTCCTGGTGACTGGTCGTAACGGCCGCGGCGAGCCCGGCGGCGCCGCCGTCGTTCGGACCTAAAGCTTGCCGGATGGCATGCGCGAGATGCGCCGCCACAGACCAACGGACTGCATTCATCGCCATCTCGATGCGCAACGCCAGCGGCGGCGGATTCAAGCCGACGGCGTCGACGGGCTTGAGCGCCAGGCCCACACCGCCGACGCCTTCGAACCAAGCGTCACGGGCGAAGTCATAGGCGCCTGGCGCGGCGGGGCCCGGCGGCGGATCGAGGAGCGCCAGCATGCGGACCGCCGAGCCAGGCGGCGGGGTTGTGTCAGGGCCGCCAGGAACTGGCGTGACGATGCGCACCCTTACCGGCGTTCGATCCGGAGAGACATCGCTGATCGAGACGGGCGCGATCAACAGCCTCGGACCCCGTTCGCTCGGCGACTCAACGTCAACGACATAGCCTTCAATCACTCGGACACCCGTCGATGCGATCGGCGCGGCGACAGCGTTGCTATGCAACTTAGCAATGAGAAACCCGAGGCAGGCTGTCGCCACCAAGCCGGACACAGCTAGCGCCCATCGTTTGGTGGCAAAGCGTCGGGAGGCGATCGCCGCAGCACAGGTGAAAAGCGCTAACGTCGCGGCGACGGCCAGGTCAGGTTCGACCTTGAGGCCCAGATAGGTTGCCGCCCCTACGCCAAAGGCGACCGGCGTCCACAGGAGAACACGCCCCCATTGATCGGCCAACTCGATCCTGAGTTCTTGTATGATTTCCGCGAGGCTAGGAACGCGCAGACGCCGCGTGATATGAGCCCAGCGCCAGGGCCAACCCCGGCTTGCCGGCGCCGCCGCTTCGGCCGCCTCAATCGGATCGGTGATGTCCAATACCCTGCCCGCTCAGCCGGTCGTAACCCGCATCGCCCCCTCGCCAACAGGCGAGATGCACATAGGCAACGCTCGTTCGGCGCTTTTCAACTGGCTTTACGCCAAACACACCGGCGGCCGGTTCCTCTTGCGGATCGAGGACACTGACCGAGAGCGTTCCACGGGGGCCGCAGTTCAAGTAATCTTCGACAGCCTCAGTTGGCTGGGCCTGCACTGGGACGGCGATCCGGTATTCCAGTTCGCTCGAGCATCCCTGCATCGCGCCGCGGTCGATCGCCTGATCGAAATCGGCCATGCCTTCCGCTGTTTCATGAGCCCAGAGGAAGCGGAAATGGCCAAGGAAAAGGCCAGATCCGAAGGACATGCCTTGCGTTCGCCATGGCGTGATCGCGAGCCTGGGCCGGCCCAGCACAATGCGCCGTTCGTTGTCCGTTTCCGCACGCCCGATAAAGGCGAGACGGTGGTGGAAGACATTGTCCGGGGAACCGTCCGCTTCCCCAACAAGGACCTGGAGGATTTCATCCTTCTACGGACGGACGGCACGACGATCTACAACCTGGCCGTCACGGTCGACGATCACGACATGGGCGTGACCCACGTCGTCCGCGGCCAGGAGCACCTCAGCAACGCTGGCCGCCAGACACTGCTGTATCAGGCAATGGATTGGCCGGTTCCCGCTTTCGCGCACCTGCCCCTGATACTCGGCAAGGATGGGGGAAAGCTCTCCAAGCGCCACGGCGCCCAATCGGTGAGCGATTTCAAGCTGATGGGCTACCTCCCTGAGAGCGTGCGCAACTATCTGGCCAGGCTCGGCTGGGGACATGGCGATGACGAACTGTTCACCGACGAGCAGGCCATCGAATGGTTCGATCTTGCGGATGTTGTCAAAGGCGACGCCCACTTCGATTTCGACAAGCTCAACCACTTCAACCAGCACTACATCCGGCTTGCCGAAGAGGTGCGACTGGCAGACCTCGTCAGCGGCTTCCTGGAAGAACGCGGCGTTGATCCAGCGAAAAGTGACCGCGAGCGGTTGCTGAACGCTCTGCCGTTCGTCAAGGACGGCGCCAAGACCGTTCAGGAACTTGCCGATCTGGTCGTCTTTGCCTTGCGCCCCGCAAACTGGCCACTCGACGAAAGAACGCGTGGACTCTTGGATTCGGACATGACCGCACGGCTGGATCGCCTCGTGCATGCTCTCTCCGAGGAGACAGACTGGTCTCGTGAGAGTCTGCTTGCGCGGCTGCGCCTGTTTGCCGGGGCGGAAGGTGGCTTCGGCGCCTTCGGCCCCGCCTTGCGCGGGATTCTTGCCGCCGGGGCGATCGCGCCTGACCTGGCCGGCGCGCTCGCGGCGCTCGGCAAAACCGAGGCCATCGGCCGGATCGTCGACGCTCTTTCGCAAGTGCGGTAAGAGGCTATAAGGAGCGCCGAACGCTAGTTTGAACTCCACCGGCGGGATTGCCATCATGCCTGACAAAGCGACCCTTTCGCTGGGCGACAAAAGCTTCCAACTTCCGGTGATCAAGGGCACCGCGGGCCCTGACGTTGTCGATATCCGCAAACTCTATGCCGATGCCGACGTCTTCACTTTCGACCCCGGCTTCACCTCTACGGCGAGTTGCGAAAGCAAGATTACCTACATCGACGGCGACGCGGGCGTACTGCTCCATCGCGGCTATCCGATCGAACAGCTGGCCGAGAAATCGAGCTTTCTCGAGGTCTGCTACATCCTGCTGAACGGAGAGTTGCCAACCCCGAGCGAGTTCGCCGAGTTCGAACGCAACATCACTTATCATACGATGCTGCACGCGCAGTTCGATCGATTCTTCGGCGGCTTCCGTTCGGATGCTCACCCGATGGCGATCATGACGGGAGCGGTCGGGGCCCTGTCCGCATTTTATCACGATAGTATCAATGTCGATGATCCTGAGCAGAGGAAGATCTCGGCCCACCGGCTGATCGCCAAGATGCCGACAATCGCCGCTCGGGCCTACAAATATTCCATTGGCCAGCCATTCGTGACGCCAAGGAACGACATCTCATACGCCGAGAATTTCCTGCGCATGGCGTTTTCGGTACCCGCGGAGGACTGGAAGCCCAATCCCATTCTCACCCGCGCCATGGACCGGATCTTCATCCTTCATGCCGACCATGAACAGAACGCCTCCACCTCAACTGTGAGGATCACCGGCTCGTCTGGCGCCAATCCCTTCGCCTGCGTCGCAGCCGGCATCGCCTGCCTTTGGGGTCCGAGTCACGGTGGCGCAAACGAAGAAGCGCTGATGATGTTGCAGGACATCGGCGCGGTCGACCGAATCCCTGAATACATACAAGGCGTGAAGGACCGGAAATACCGTCTGATGGGATTCGGCCATCGCGTCTACAAGAATTACGACCCCCGCGCGACCATGATGCAGAAGACATGCCACGAAGTGCTTGACGAGATTGGCGACGCTGACGACCCGCTGCTGAAGGTTGCGCTGGAACTTGAGAAGATCGCCCTTCACGATCCATATTTTGTTGACCGCAAGCTGTTTCCGAACGTCGATTTCTATTCGGGCATTACGCTCAAGGCCATGGGCTTCCCGACCACCATGTTCACGGTGTTGTTCGCCATTGCGAGGACAGTCGGCTGGATCAGTCAGTGGAAAGAGATGTTCGAGGATCCGCAACGGAAAATCGGGCGACCGAGGCAGCTATATACCGGCCCTCTCAAACGGGACTACAAGCCGATCGACGCCCGTGCCTGAGACGTCGGAATCTGGGCCAACACCGCCCGGGCCGAAGCGCCCGCGGGATCCTTAATACCGCCGCCCATCAATTTCAGCGCTTCCGTTTGCGCCTCTGACTGTCGTGCGCGCGCCTCTGGATCGTCCAGTAGCGGCGCCAGTGCGGCGGCAAGCCGCCGCCCCGTACAGGCGCTTTGCACGAATTCCGGCGCGATTTCACGCCCTGCCGCGACGTTCATCAGCGCAATGAATGGCGTGCGTATGAGCATTTTGGCGATCACAGCCGTCGGCGGGTCAAGCCGATAGGCGACCACCACCGGCGCACCCGCTAGTGCGAGTTCAGTCGTCACCGTGCCGCTGCAGGCGAGCGCGGCGGTGGCGGCCGCCATCGCATCCTGACGCTCAGTCTCGCCGACGATGATTGGTGTCGGCGACCGCCATCTGGCTGCTCGGACGGTGACGAGTCCGGCGACAGAGTCTGCGGCAAGGATCACGATCTTCAGTGTCGGGCGCTCTACTGCGAGACGTCGCACGGCTTCCTCGAAGGGGGCCATGAGACGTTCAACCTCGCCACGACGGCTTCCCGGCGCGACGACGAGCAAAGGATCGTCCGGCGCCGCGCCGATGCGCGCTCGAAAGCGATCGGGCTCGCCGCCGACGCGGGGCGCCGCGAGAATAGGATTGCCGACGAATGAAGTGGCCAATCCGGCACGCTCGAACCACGGCGCATCGAAACTGTGTATGGTGAGCAGCTGGTCGACCGCCTTCGCCAGAGTCCTGGCGCGGCCTGCCCGTGTGGCCCAGACTTGAGGGCCGACGTATTTGATCAGGCGCACGCCCGGCAAGCGCCGACGAACCGCGCGCGCGACCCGAAGGTTGAATCCCCAGGAGTCGATCAGAACCACCACGTCCGGGCGTTCGCGGGCTGCCAACTTGCCCACCTCAACAGCACGGCGCCTCACCAAGGGATAGGCGGCCAGGGCGTCGAAAATTCCAAGTACGGAGAGCGGCGCGATGTCGAATGGACTGACGATTCCGCGGCGCTTCATCAGCGGCCCGCCAACGCCGATCAGGCGCACGTCTGACGTTGCCTGAAGCGCCTCAGCCAGGGCCGCGCCGAGTGCATCGCCGGATGGTTCGGCGGCCACCAGCATCACGCAGGCCTGAGCCCTCAAGGATCGACGCCGACGATGAAAAGTCCCAACTCGTCGGCGAGCGCGCGAACTCGCTCGCGCTCCAAGAGGAGTGTGAGACCGGCTTCGGCGGCGATCCCCGCCAAGCCCGCGTCGGCAGCGCGCAAAACGGTCTGAGGACCCAGCGTCGGTAGATCGACCCGACGCTCTTGCCCGGGCTTGCAGACCTTTGCCAGGACGCCACGCCGTCGACGGGGCGTTCCCCGAATTCCCTCGGGGAGTGCCGCGACCCGCGAGAGCATGGCATCGGTCCCTTCCTGGGCCTCCAGCGCCAGGATCAGCCCCTCGCACACCACGGCCCCCTGTCCGGCGTCCAGAACGCCTACGGCGCGAGCGGCCGTGAAAGCGCGCTGGATATCCTCTCTATGGGCGTGCCCGGGCTTGTACCGACCGATCGGCCCCCGTGGGAGGAGCAGAACCGACATCACCTCATGCGCCCCCTCGGCGATGAACCCTTCCCTCTCAAACTCGGAAATCAGGAACGAGAGCAGCCCATCATCGCCCCGGCGCGCCGCCGCGACGGCGGCGGGCAAGGCGGCAAGACCCCGCAAGTCCGGCTTCAGATTTTTCAGATCTGGCCGCGAGACAATTCCTGCCAGGCATACAGCCCTGCATTCCGATTTTCGAAGAGCGCCGATGGCCGCTCCAAGCTGGGCGATGCCGAGTTCGACACCTTCGAACTCGCTCAATTCACGATCGGCGAATTCCTTGAGTCGGATGACGAAGATCGGGCGTCCAACGGCGCGGCAATGATGCGCCAGGCTGACCGGCAACGCGCCGCCGCCGGCGATGAGGCCGAGCTTACCGTTTTCAGCGATCTAGATCTCCCGCTGGGGTGTGGTGAGCGGGCGACTTGCGTCGGCGCGGATGAACTCGACGATCTCCATTACCTCGGGCGAGGCGGCGTAGGCATCCGCCGTATCCTCGAGCCTCTCCTGGAACGTTCCTTCCTCGGCGAACAGCATCCTGTAGGCGGCGCGAAGCATGTTGATCGCCTCACGAGAGAACCCGCGGCGCTTGAGTCCGACAAGGTTCAACCCCTCAAGATGGGCGTGATTGCCCCACACATTGCCAAACGGGATGACGTCGTGGTTGACCCCAGCCATACCGCCGACAAAGGCGTGCCTGCCGATCCGCGTGTTTTGGTGAGCGGCGGAGAGTCCCCCCATGATCACGAAGTCACCCAGCATGACGTGTCCGCCCAGGGTCGCGGTGTTGGCCATGATGACATGGTCGCCAACAATGCAATCGTGCCCCA
Organism: Caulobacteraceae bacterium; assembly: GCA_036491275.1. Lineage (GTDB taxonomy): Bacteria > Pseudomonadota > Alphaproteobacteria > Caulobacterales > Caulobacteraceae > Acaudatibacter. Next base: position 35,487 of record DASXCH010000015.1, on the reverse strand, counting down.
CATGCACTCCGACCATGAAGAAGCCATCGGAGCCGACGCTGGTAACGCCTCGACCCTCGGAGGTGCCGCAATGCATGGTGACATGTTCGCGAATGAGATTGCGGTCGCCGATCACCAGGCGGGTAGGCTCTCCCCTGTGGCCCGCGTGCTGCGGAGCATCGCCCAGCGCAGCGAACGAGTGCACAGCGCAGTCCTCGCCAATCTCGGTATGCCCCTCGATCACGACATGCGAGCCGATCTTGGTCCTCGCCCCCAAGATCACATGCGGACCGACCACGCTGTAGGGCCCAACCTCAACGTTCTCCCCAAGACGGGCGTCGTCACTCACCACAGCCGTGGGATGCAATGTCGTCACTTGCGGACATCCACAAGCATGGCTGCGAACTCCGCTTCGGCGGCCAGTTTGCCATTGACAAGTCCGCGGCCCTTGAACTTCACCACATCTGAGCGCGCCCGCATGACTTCGACGACCAGCTTGAGCACGTCGCCAGGCCGCACCGGCTGACGGAAGCGGCAATTGTCGACTGACATGAAGAGGATGATCTTGCCTTCGGGATCAACGTCCCATGACTTGGACATCAGAAGCCCGCCGGTCTGCGCCATGGCCTCAATGACCAGCACGCCTGGCATCACCGGGCTTTCCGGGAAATGTCCCTGAAAGAAGGGCTCATTGATCGTGACGTTCTTGACGCCGGTGAGCGTCTTTCCCGCCTCATAGGCTTCAGCCCTATCGATCATCAGGAATGGCGGCCGATGTGGAATCCGCCGCATGATTTCCTGGACGTCGATGTCGCCTGTTTCGGCAATTCCCGAAACGGTCATTCCCCTGATCCCCTCTTCCCTTGCCGCTTCGTCATCGTGGAGACCCAGGCGATTTCCTTCAGCCACTGGCGGACGGGACGGGCGGGCGTCCCGCCCAGGACTTCGCCAGGCTTGACGTCTCCTATCACACCGGTGGCGGCCGCAAGCCGGGCCCCGGCGCCGATGTTGATGTGATCAGCTACGCCCACCCTGCCGCCGAGCATGCAGCCATCGCCGATGGTAACGCTTCCAGATATTCCGCACTGAGAGGCCAGAACGCAGTTACGGCCGATAATCACGTTGTGGGCGATCTGGACCAGATTATCGATCTTGGTGTTTTCCCCGACTACGGTGTCGTCGTAGGCGCCGCGATCGACACAACTATTGGCGCCGATGGTTACGCCATCCTGGAGGATGACCCGGCCAAGCTGTGGGACGTCAATGACGCCACGATCTCCAGCGGTCGCCCCGAAGCCCGCCTCGCCAATGACAGCGCCAGCGTAGATGCTGACTCCATCGCCAATGAGCGCGTAGCCGACGGTTGCGTTCGGCCCGACGTAGCAATTCCGACCGAGCATCACGCCCGGGCCAATCGCGGCGCCGGCGCAGAGGCGCGTTCCTCGGCCGACGGCCGCTCCGGGCCCGATTGTGACCCCGGCTTCGACCTCGACCCCATCCTCGACCTCAGCCTCCGGATGGATATTCGGCGTGTCGACAGGATGGAACTTGGGCCGGTGCAACCGGCGAGCGGCCGCCGCATAGGCCGCATGTGGTGAAGGCGTCACCAACGCGGCGATTGTCGGCGGCGCACAATCCTTGAGATCCTCCGTGAGGAAACAAGCGCCCGCGTCGCTCGAGTCGAGCGCATCCGCGTGCCTTCGGTCGGTCAGAAAGGTGACGCTGTCAGCTCCTGCTCGCGCGAGCGTCGCCACTCGAGCGATCCGGCATTCGGCGTCGCCACCACTCAGCGCAGCGCCGGTGAGCGCCGCAAGATCCTGCAGGGTCGCCGGACTTAGCGACTCGAAAAAACGATCGTCCGGCCGCCCCCGCGTCAACTACCCGCTCCCGCGAGCCGGCCTAGCGCTGTGCGGCCGCGGTGGTCTCCAGGTGTTCGCGTTCGAAAGCGAATTGTTGGATGCGAGAGTTGAGGCCAGCGACCGCCTGGGTGGTGATGTCCATGGCCGGGTTAGCGATCATCACCGCGTCCCGGTTTACCAAGACGCTGCAATGATGCTGTTCATAGAGCTGCCGAGCAATCGGATCGAGCTCCTGGGCAATACGGTTGAGCGACTTCTGCTCGGTGGCCTGGACCTCTCTCTGGCGCAGGTCCGCCTTTTGCCTGAGCGCATTGGCCCGAGCCTCGAGGGCCTGTGCCTGGGAAGTGAATGTCGCCTGGTCAAGCGTAGTGCGCTTGGCCGCGAGCGCGCGGCTGTCAGTGGCGATCGCCGTGTCCTCGGGCTGCAACTCCGCCTTCACCTGGGTGACGATCTGATTCATGCGCTCGCTGACGTACTTCCCGACCGTCGAGCTTGAAATTGCCTGGTTGACCGACAGGATGCACAATCCAGCGATGGCTGGGCCTTGAGTCACTGCCGGTGGCGCGGCTGCCGCGGCGCGGGCTTGGGCCGAGACGTTCGACGCGAGCCCGAACGCAGCGATCAAAGCCAAACCCGAAGAAGTGAATCTGCTTATCATTTCAATAGATACCTTGCGTTTTAGAATGAGGTTGTCGTGGAGAATCTGAAAAGTTGCGTCTTGTCATAGGGCGCCTTGCGAATGATCTGGCTGAAATCAAACCGCAGAGGTCCCATTGGTGACCTCCAGAACACACTGATTCCAGCCGTAGCGCGGAAAGCGAGGTCGTCGACGACCGTTCCGATGGGCTGATGCGTGTCTGGGTTGATCAGGTCTTGCTTATCGAGAAGGCCCTCCGTGCCAAAATCGCTGAACACGGCCAGCTTGATCCCATACTGATCGGGCAAGAATGTGGGGATCGTCTCCTCGATTGTTCCGATCGCCTTGAGTTTGCCGCCCAGGGCATCGCCAAACGCCAGGTCGCGGGGTCCGATACCGGCTATGTCGAAGCCGCGGAAATCGTCGCCACCGGCGTAGAAACGGTCGGCGATACGGATGTTGTCTCCGTTCCAGCCGTCGATGTAGCCAACGACACCGGTGATGCTGAGGCGGAAGTTCTTGTTGAAGCCGTAATACCAGCCGCCGTTGGCTACGGTCTTGACGTAGTGGACCGTGCCGCCGACGCCCGCGACATCCTGAGACAAGGCCAGATTGAACCCGCGGGTGGCCGCGTCGGACGGAATGTTCCTGTGGTCGTAGGCAAGAGTGTATCCAAGCTGAGACGTGAGATAGGAGCCGCGTTCTTCGCAGAGCACGATCGACACCTGCTCCTCGCCCGCAATGCAGACGTTGTTCTGTACGATCACGTCATCGGTGCGGATGGTATAGCGCGTAGTAAGCGACGCCCGCTGAGTAAGCGGGAAGCCGAGTCGGAAGACCGCCCCCGCTGAGGTGGTGTTGTAGTCCGAGAACTGGTAGAAATTGTATTTGTACGCGTAGAGGTCCCACCCAGCCTGCAAATCCCGGTTGAGGAAGTGGGGCTCGGTAAACGAGACGTCGACCTGTTGACGCAACGTTCCCAGGGAAATCCGCATGCCGAGGTTATCTCCCCTGCCACGGAAATTCGACTGGCTGATGCTGATGTCGGTGACGATCTTATCGACGGTTGAATAGCCGGCGCTGAAGGAGAGCTGACCGGTTGGTTGTTCTGTAACCTTGACCAGAAGGTTGGTGCGATCCGGTTCGGATCCGGGCGAGTTGGTGATGTCCACGTCCTTGAAGAAGCCGAGCGCCTTCACGTTCGCCTTCGAACGATCGACCAGCGCGCGGTTATAGGCGTCGCCCTCGGAAACCATGAGCCGACGGCGGATCACCCGATCAAGGGTCGCCGTATTACCAACGATCTCGATGCGCCCGATGTAAACCCTCGGCCCTTCTTTCACGTCAAACTCGACATCGACGGTGTGCTTCACCGGATCGGGCTTGTAGGTCGGGTGGACATCGACAAAGGCGAACCCAGCGGCGCCCGCTGCGAAAGTCAGGTCGTCCGTGGCCGTCTCTATCTTCTGATCGGCGTAAACCTGACCGGATTTGATCGGCAGGATCTGACGCAGAATGTCGGGGTTGAGCTTCTTGAGTTCTGTCTTCACGGTGACCTTGCCGAAGCGATAGCGCGCCCCTTCGTCAAGGGCGTAGGTCACCGCGAAGCCGTTCCGGTCAGGGACCAATTCGGCGACTGAAGAGATCACCCGGAAATCGTAGAAGCCGCGGTTGCGGTAATACTTGCGGAGTTGCTCCCGGTCATACTCGACCCGATCCGGATCATAGTTGTCGTTGGTGGAGAAAAACCGATACCAGGCGCTTTCCTTGGTCACGACGACGCCGCGCAGATCGGTGGCTGAAAACTGCTTGTTGCCGAGAAAATTGACCCGGAGGATGCCGCTCTTTGGGCCCTCGTGGATTTCGAAGATCAAATCCACGCGACGCTGGGGCAGTTCGACGATTTTGGGCGTGACCGTCGCCGAAATGCGTCCCGAACGGCGGTAGAGCTCGACAATCCGCCCCACATCCTCTTCGACCTTTGCCCGGGTGAAGACGCCGCGGGGCCGGATTTGAATCTCATCCTCGAGCTTATCGTTCTTGAGGTTGGAATTACCCTCGAAGAGCACCTGGTTGATGACCGGATTCTCGACCACACGGACAACGAGGGTCGAGCCGTTCATATCGAGTTTGACGTCTGAAAACAGGTCGGTCTTGAACAGCGCCTTCAGCGCTGCGTCCAATTTCTGCGGATCGACCGTGTCTCCAACATTGAGCGGCAGATAGGAGAGGACCGTCTCTGAATCGATTCGTTCGTTCCCCTGGACTTCGATGGCGCCGATGACCGCTGACTGTGACTGAAGCTGCGCGGCGGCGGTCAGAGGAAAGACGAGCGCGGCGCTGCCGAGAAGTACGGCAAGTGTGGAAACAAGCGCCGCTTTGCGCGCGCGGGTGTGGCTCGACGGATCAGCCATGAAGGGATGGTCGCCTTACGAAAACAAGCTGCCGAAGAAGTGAAACACCCGCGTTAGCGGTAGATCGTGGAGGTTGGCGAACAACATCAAACCGACCAACAAAGCAAGCCCCACACGGTAGCTGGCCGCCTGCACACGAGCGCCCAGCGGCCGCTTTGCAAGCCACTCATATGCGTAGAACACGAGATGTCCGCCATCGAGAATCGGCAGCGGCAGCAAGTTCATGATGCCGATTCCGACCGAAATCAAAGCCGTGAAGCTGACCAGGGATAGGATGACCCCCAGGGCCTGTTCGCCAGCGTTGTTCGGTGCGTCCGCTATCGCCCGCTTGGTAATGGCTCCAGAAACTCGGGCCATTCCGACAACGCCGTGCAGCTGGTCCAGTCCGGTCCGCCCTGTAACAAGGCGGCCGAGTTGAGTGCCGGTGGTCGTGAACACGTCCCAGGTCTCGCCGAATCCCCCCGCAACCGCCGAGATCGGATCGAGTCGTCTGAAGCCCCAGGCGCCATCGCGAGCGATTACAAACCCGAGGACCCCTTCGGTCTCGTTCCAACCAAAGCCGCTCGGCCCCCTGACTGGCTCAGGCGTGGCCTTAAGGTGAAGTATCTGACCGTTCCTCTGGACCGTAATGTCCATTGGCTCGCCGTATCGGTAGGCGAGGTATTGCTTCAGGTCGTAGGCGCCTGGTAGCCGTCGACCGTTAGCAGCCAAGATGCGATCGCCAGGAAGAAGTCCGGCATGGGCCGCGGCGCTGCCTGGCATAATCTCGCCGACTTTGTACGGACTGTCGTAGTGACCAAGCGTAGCCAGCAATAGCGAAAAGAGAGCAACGGCCAGGAAAAAGTTCGCCGCCGGCCCAGCGACGGAAATGATCGCTCGCTGCCAAAGCGGCTTGAAGGGAAGATATTTGCGCTCGGCGCCCGGACCTTCGATCGCCACGATCCGGGCCTGCATTTCCTTTAGATCCTGGCCATCCGGCACGCTGGCGACGTTCTCATCGAGGGCGAAACGCACATAGCCGCCAAGGGGCGCCCAGGCGATTCGCCATTCGACCCCCGAGCGGTCCTTCCAGGACAGGAGAGCGCGGCCAAATCCGATCGAGAACCGTTCGATGGCGACGCCAAAGGCGCGACCTGCCGCAAAGTGGCCTAACTCGTGCACGGTCACGATCGCCGTGATCACCACGAAAAGGGGCACAACGAACAGAATCGCGTTCTGCAGAAAGGCGATCATGAGAACGCGATCTCCATGCGATGGATGGGCATGCCCTACAAACGCGACAGCACTTGGGCGGCCATCTTTCGGGCCGCGCTATCGATGACCTGCGCCCATTCCACGGCTTCGTCGTTTGCGCAGACAGCCAGATCGCCGGCCCCATGCATGTGCGCCAAGGTTTCCTCCACCGTGGACGCAATGTCCAGAAAGCCGATGGCGCCGCCAAGAAAGGCGCCGACCGCGACCTCGTTCGCCGCGTTCATCGCCGCCGGCGCGCCGCCGCCGGTCGACAAGGCGCTTCGCGCAATGGCAAGGGCCGGAAAACGCACCTCATCGGGCCGTTCGAAAGTCAATGATCCGACAGTCGGGAGGTCCAGTTCGGGCGCGTCCCAGGCGACCCGCTTGGGCCATGCCCAGGCGCAAGCGATGGGCGCGCGCATGTCGGGGGGCCCAAGCTGAGCCAGGGTCGATCCGTCTGCATATTCCACCAGGCTGTGGACCACCGATTGCGGATGGATGACGACGTCGACCTTTTCCGGCGGCATGTCGAACAAGTAGGCGGCCTCGATGGTTTCCAAGCCCTTGTTCATCATGGTCGCCGAGTCGACCGAGATCTTGGCGCCCATGTTCCAATTGGGATGATTGATGGCTTGTTCGCGCGTCGCCGAACGCATGGCTTCGAGGGTCCAGCAGCGGAACGGACCACCCGATGCGGTCAGGATCAGACGTCTGACGACCTTTGCGTTTTCGCGGTCGAAAACCTGAAAGATCGCCGAATGCTCTGAATCAACCGGAATCACCCGGCCGCCCGCCGCCTGGGCGATCGCCAGGAGAGCAGGACCCGCACACACCAGGCTTTCCTTGTTCGCCAGGCCGATGGTCGAACCGGCCTTCGCCGCTGCTAGCGTCGGCGCCAGGCCGGCGGCTCCAACAATCGCCGACATAACCCAATCGGCTCCCAGGCCAGCCACTTCGACAATGGCCGAGGCGCCCGCCGCCACTGCGATGCCTGTGCCTTTCAGGCGATCCCGCAGCTCATCCAGTAGTCTTTCGTCCTCGATGACCGCAGTCTGCGGCCGCCATCGCCGGGCCTGTTCGGCAAGCAGCTCAACATTTCGACCCGCGGTGAGGGCCAATATCTGAACTTCGGCGCCACTGAGCTTGAGGAGACTCAGAGTCGAGACGCCGACCGAACCGGTCGATCCCAGGATGACAGCGGTCCGGCCGGGCATCAGTGCGCCCATCCGAAATGAACGATGAGACGGGCGAGCGCGAACACGACTATGGCGAACATCAGGCCGTCCACGCGGTCGAGCAGGCCGCCATGCCCCGGAATAAGGTCGCCGGAGTCCTTGACCCCAAATCGACGCTTCAACATCGATTCCCAGAGGTCACCCGCCATGGTGGCCAACCCTCCCGCAAATCCGATCAACGCCGCGCCGCTCAACGACAGCCTCATGAGCAAGGCGGCGATCGCCACCGATGCCGCGGCGGCGGCCGCCAAGCCTCCGACGAAGCCGGACCATGTCTTGTTCGGGGAGAAACGCGGCCAAAGTTTGGGGCCCTTCACCAAATTCCCGACCATATAGGCGCCGATATCGGCCGCCCAGGCGGTCGCAAAAAGCATCAATGTCCAACCTGCACCCTGCGGCGACTGTCGAAGCCAGAGCAGCGCGAGACCGGCTGGTGCGATGTATAGAACGCCGTAGGCGGCGTCGACGATGCGTGCGCCCGAGCGCGCGGCAAGCAGCGCAGAGGTCGCCGCGCCGACCATGATGCATGCCCAGGCCAACTCATAGAAACTAAGAAACGACAGGGCTACGACAGCGGACACGGCTCCAGCCGTAGCCCATCCCACCCGGCGAGCGCGGCCCGGCGCAGCCATCTTTCCCCATTCCAGCGAGAGAAGAATCCCGGCCACAGCGACCAGCGCCAGGAAGGGCGCCCGCCAAGCAATGCCCTTCCAATCGAAGGCCAGAACCGCCCAGACCGCTCCGGCTGCCAGGATGATGCCGGAAACGAATCTCAGCCCGAGATTTCTCCAGTCGAAGGCCCTATCCCGCGGCAAGGATGTCATCGACCGCGATCCGGCCAAACCGGCGTTCCCTCGACTGGAACTCCAAGATCGCGGCCTTGAGGTGCTCGGGCCCGTAATCCGGCCAATAGACGTCCTGGAAGACCAGCTCGGCGTAGGCGCACTCCCACAACAGGAAGTTGGAAACCCGCAGTTCGCCGCTAGTGCGAATGATCAGATCAGGCGGCGGCGCGCCCGCAGTCGATAACCGGCTCTCGAACGCGCGCTCGTCCAGATCATGAGGCTGTGCGCGGCCGTCAGCCACTGCCTGGGCAAATTTGCGGGCCGCATCGACGATGTCGGCCCGGCCGCCGTAGTTGAACGCCACCTGGAGGAAAAAGCGATCGTTGGCGGCAGTGCGAGCCTCGGCCGTTTCTACAATCTCCAGAATGTCCGGATCCAGACCTGTCCGGCGGCCGACGACCCGGACGTGAACGCCTTCACGTTCCAGGCGCGATAGGTCGGTCTGAAAATAGGCCTTCATCAGACTCATCAACTCAGAGACTTCGTCCCGCGGCCGACTCCAGTTCTCTGTGGAAAAGCCGAACACGGTCAGGCGTTCAACGCCGAGGTCGGCCGCGCCTTCAACCGTGCGGCGCAGCGCGGTGACTCCGGCCCGGTGTCCAAGCGCGCGCGGCAGGCCTCGGCGTCTCGCCCAACGACCGTTCCCGTCCATGATAATCGCCACATGCAAGCGCTCGCCGGATGCCGAGCCCTCATAAATCCCATTCACGGGCGACATGGCCGATCCCTCGCTGCCCCCGAGTTAGACCTGCATGATCTCATGTTCTTTGGCTTTCAGGCTCTCGTCTACGCGTTTGACCGCATCGTCTGTGAGCTTCTGGACCTCGTGTTCCAAATGACGGTGTTCGTCCTGGCCGATGACCGCGTCCTTCTCGGCCTTGCGCAAGTCTTCCATCGCCTCGCGCCGCACGTTTCTGACAGCGACCTTTTGCTGCTCTGCATACTTGCCGGCCAGTTTGACCAGGTCCCGGCGGCGTTCCTCCGACAAGGGTGGGATGGGAATGCGCATGTTCTGTCCCTCGACCACTGGATTGAGGCCAAGGCCCGAGTTGCGAATGGCTTTCTCCACCGACACGACCAACGCCTTGTCCCAGACGTTGACGTTTATCGATCGCGGTTCGGGAACTGAAACCGCGCCTACCTGATTGACGGGCATCCGCGAGCCGTAGGCCTCGACCTGGACCTGATCAAGCAGGGCGGCGGAGGCGCGACCAGTTCGCAAGGTGGCGAACTCTTCCTTGAGCGCAACCACGGCCTTTTCCATCCGTGAGCGATATTTTCCGAGATCCGGTTTGTCGGTGTTCGACATGGCCTCGCCTCTCAGGCCGCTTCACGCGGCGCCGTTATGGTTGTGTGGACACCCTCACCCCTGACTACGCGAAGGAGATTGCCACGCTCCCGGATCGAAAACACCACGATCGGGATATCATTGTCTCGCATCAAAGCGATCGCCGATGCATCCATAACCCGCAGGTTTCGCGATAGCACCTCGTGATAGCTCAAACGGTCATAGCGCTCCGCCCCGGGGTCTTTTTTCGGGTCCGCCGTGTAGACGCCGTCGACGCTGGTGCCCTTGAGCAATGCGTCGCAGCCCATTTCAGCCGCGCGCAACGCCGCGGGCGTGTCGGTGGTGAAGAATGGGGCCCCGAGGCCCGCGGCAAATATCACCACGCGGCCTTTTTCTAGGTGGCGAAGCGCGCGCCGGCGGATGTAGGGCTCGCACACAGCATCCATCGGAATAGCCGACTGCACGCGGGTGTTCACACCCTTGCTCTCCAGCGCGCTCTGCATGGCCAAGGCGTTCATCACGGTGGCCAGCATGCCCATATAGTCGGCGCTGGCACGCTCCATGCCCCGCCCGGCCATGGAAACGCCGCGGAAGATGTTGCCGCCGCCGATCACAAGGCAGAGCTCGACGCCCTCGGCGACGACTGCCGCAATATCCTCCGCCACGGCATCGAGCGTCGACATCTCGATGCCGAACGGCGCATCGCCCATCAGCACCTCACCTGAAACCTTGAGGAGGATGCGGCGGTATGGAGGGCGTTCCATGCGCGTGCGAGGGCTCCCGGCCCGACTCAAGGCGTCATCGATATCGGCGAGCGCAAGCCATAGGCCAGAGGCGTGCCGGAAGGAAGCGCGTCAAGCGCCGGTGAGCGCCGCCACCTCGCCGGCGAAGTCGCCGGCCTCCTTCTCGATTCCCTCGCCAAGCGCCAGGCGTGCGAAGCCGACCAATCGCGCCGGCGCCCCAGACGCCTTGGCCGCCCCGGCGACGAGCTGCTCGATGGTCTCGTCCGGATTTCGGACGTAAGCCTGCTTGAGGAGAACCGCTTCTTCATAGAATTTTCGAATTCGACCTTCGACCATCCGCTCGGCCACTTGCGGCGGCTTGCCCGAAGCGATGGCCTGTTCGGTAAAGATGGCCTTTTCCCGCTCTATCGCGGCGGGATCGAGATCCTCGATCGATAGCGAAAGCGGCGACGCCGCCGCCACATGCAGAGCGACATTGCGTCCGAGTTCCTTGAGAACCGCGGCGTCGCCCTCTCCCTCGACAGCCACCAGCACGCCAATACGGCCAAGGTCCGGGACGCCCGCAAGCGCTCCATGGACATAGGTCCCAATGGCGCCTGTCTTTACCTCAAAGCGCGCGGCGCGACGCAGCACCATGTTCTCGCCGATCGTGGCGACCAGATGGGTGATCGCATCGGCCACAGTCTGGCCATCGACAAGCGTCGTCGCGCGGAGAGCCTCGACATCGCCGTCGTGGTTGAGCGCCGCCTGGGCGATCTTGCGCGCCATGGCTTGGAAGCCTTCGTTCCGGGCGACGAAGTCGGTTTCGGCGTTGAGCTCGATCAGGGCCCCAGTCATGCCCGCCCCACTGGCGCGCACGGCGACGGCGACGACGCCCTCGGCAGCTACCCGATCGGCCTTCTTGGCCGCCTTGGCCAGGCCCTTGGCGCGTAGCCAGTCAACCGCGGCTTCCATATCGCCGTGGGTTTCCTGCAGGGCACGTTTGCAGTCCATCATGCCGACGCCGGATTTCTCGCGCAGCGTCTTGACCAGGGCGGCGGTTATCTCGGCCATGTATTTCTCCTTTCATGGACGCCTTCTTCTGAAAGGACTGTCAAGTCGTATTGATGAATTGGGCGCGCTTGCACGGGGGCAGGTTCAAGCTTCGGCGTCTGCTTCCGAAGAAGATTTGATGGTTTCCGGTGCGGAATCCTCGACCGGTCCGCTCTCGCTCACAGCAACCTGGCTCTTGGCGACAGTTTTAGCCGCAGTCTTGGCTTTGGTCTTGGGCTTGGCTAGCGTCTGTTCGTCAGCGTTGGTAGCATCCGGTTCGATGGGCGACGCGGATTCGTCGCCCGCATCCGGTTCCTTCGCCAATTCAAGTCCACTGGCCTCGGCCGCTTTCGATGACTTCGCCGACTTGGACTTGATCGGCTCGGCGGCTGGTCCCGGATCCTTTGCCGACGCTGGCTCTGAGACCTCGCCGGACGACTCCGGCTCCTTGGCCAGAGCCGGCTCGACCGGCTCGACGGCTGCGCCGATGTCGACGCCCATGGCCGCCTGACCCTCGGTGAGACCATCGAGAACCGAATCCGCCATCAGATCGCAATAGAGCTGAAGGGCGCGGGCGGCATCGTCATTTCCAGGCACCGGAAAGGTGATGCCTTGCGGATCGCTGTTGGTGTCGAGAACCGCAATCACCGGGATATTGAGCTTACGCGCTTCCTGGATGGCGATCGCCTCCTTGTTCGTGTCGATAACGAACATCAAATCGGGAATGCCGCCCATGTCTTTGATGCCGCCCAGGGACAGCTCGAGCTTGTCGCGCTCGCGAGTCAGCTGCAGCAGCTCCTTCTTCGGTCGGCCACCGGCTTCACCCCCATCGAGCACGCCTTCAAGCTCACGCAGACGGGCGATCGAGGCGGAAATGGTCCGCCAGTTGGTGAGCGTGCCACCGAGCCAGCGGTGATTGACGTAATACTGCGCGCACCGCTTGGCGGCGGCAGCGACCGGTTCCGAGGCCTGGCGCTTGGTGCCCACAAAGAGCACCCGTCCGCCTCCCGCGGCGACTTCACGCGCCTTGACCAACGCCTGGTGCAGCAGAGGCATGGTCTGGGAAAGATCGATGATATGGATGTTGGAACGGGCGCCAAAGATGAAGCGCTCCATCTTCGGGTTCCAGCGATGGGTCTGGTGGCCGAAGTGCGCTCCCGCCTCGAGCAATTGGCGCATGGTGAAGTCTGGCAGTGCCATTGAGCGTTCAATCCTTATTCCGGTTAGCCTCCGCGAAGCCACCTCCCGAGGGAGACCGGAACGGCGCAGCGCGGGGATTGACCCGGGCCTGACCGAACGCTTCGCGTGCGAGATGGGTGCGGCAGATAAGGGGCTGGGCCTGAAAAGGCAAGTCCGGGCGCCTAGACATCCTCGAGCGCAGCGACGCCGGGCGCAATCTTGATCGCGCCGCGCGCCGCCGGATCCAGTCGATACCGACCGGGGAGTTTCAACTCCACCTCACGTCCTCCCGGGAACGCGGCGACGAAAATTACCTCGCCGCCGTTAGGCTGGGTCTCCAGGCGCGACTTGATCACCTCGAGTTCGGCCAGGCTCGGCGAAAGGTGCACCCTCAGGCCGCTCTCGCCCTGCTCCACAACCCTTTCGAGCAGACGGACGTCGTCGCCATAGAAGCGCACCTCTCCCTCAGTCGCCCGGGCTCGCGCCTTGATGACGACCGCCTTACCCGGCTCTAGTAGATCGCGATGCGCGCGCAGAGCCTCAGGCGGAAACAGGACCTCGAATTCCCCCGTAGGATCCGACAGCGTGACAAAGGCGAACTTGCTCCCGCTCGACGCCGATGAACTTCGCTCCTGCCGCCGCCGAACTACGCCAGCCATGCGAAAGGCTTCCGCCCCATCCCCGATGCTCGCCGCCATGGCGTCCTGATAAAGGGTGACGCGCTGACGTCTCAGGAGTCCGACCATGTCCTCCAGCGGATGTCCGCTCAGGTAGAAGCCGACGGCGACCAGTTCCTCGTCGAGCCGGTCGATGGGATTCCAGATCTCAATTCTTGGCAGACGCGGTCGAGCGCCGTCGGCCACGTCCCCAAACAGACTTTCCTGTGACGAGGCTCGATCCGCTGCCAGACTCTGGGCATGGCCGATGAGCTGATCAGCGGCCGCGACGATCTGAGCGCGGTTGGGGTGGATAGAATCGAACGCGCCGGCGCGCGCCAAGCTCTCGATCGCGCGCTTGTTGATCTGCCGAGGATCCACACGCGCCAGGAAATCAAACAGGTCGGCAAACCGCCCCCCCGCCTCGCGCACCTCGACGAGGTGATCCATGGCTCCCCGCCCAACATTACGAATGGCGCCAAGGGCATAGACAAGTTTACCGTCTTCAACCCCGAAGTCGGCGCCAGAACGATTGACGTCCGGGGGCAGGATGACGACGCCCTGACGCCTGGCGTCCTGATAGAATACCGCGAGCTTGTCGGTGTTTGAGATATCCAGGCTCATCGACGCGGCGAAGAACTCGACTGGCCTGTTCGCCTTGAGCCAAGCTGTCTGATACGCGATCAAGGCGTAGGGCGCGGCATGACACTTGTTGAAGCCATAGCCTGCGAACTTGGCCATCCGCTCGAACATGTTTTCTGATTCGATCAGCGGCAGGCCGCGTTCCCTGGCGCCGGAGAGAAACCGCGCGCGCTGCTGGTCCATTTCCTCCTTCTTCTTCTTGCCCATGGCCCGCCGCAGCAGGTCGGCTTCGCCGAGCGAATAGCCGGCGAGGACCTGCGCGATGCGCATCACCTGCTCCTGATAGACGATTACGCCGTAGGTCTCGGCGAGCGCCGCCTCCAGTCCGGGCAGGATGTTCACCGGCCTGCGGCCCATCTTGCAGTCGACGTACTCGTCGATGGAGTCCATTGGGCCGGGCCGATAGAGGGAAATGAGGGCGGTGATTTCCTCCAGGGTCGATGGGCGGAGTTTGCGCAAGGTGTCGCGCATGCCTTGGCCTTCCATCTGGAACACCCCGACGGTATGGCCGGCAGAAAGCAGTTCGTATGTATCTGGGTCGTCGAGCGGGAGCGACTCGAGTTCAATCCCCGCCCCGCGCCGCTCAAGCAGCTTTACCGCGCTATGAATCACGGTCAGGGTCTTCAGCCCCAGGAAGTCGAACTTTACGAGCCCCGCGCTCTCGACCCACTTCATGTTGAATTGCGTCGCCGGCAGGGGTGATCGCGGGTCGCGATAGAGGGGAGTCAACTCGGTTAGCGGGCGGTCCGAAATGACTACGCCGGCGGCGTGGGTGGAGGCGTTGCGATAGAGGCCCTCGAGCTTTAGGGCCAGTTCGAACATCTCGTCGACCGCCTCATCCTCGCGCCGCATGGCCTGCAGCCTCGGCTCCATCTCGATCGCCCGCGCCAGGCTGACCGGATTGGCCGGGTTGGACGGGATCATCTTGGCAAGGCGATCGACCTGGCCGAGGGGAAGCTGAAGCACCCGACCGACATCGCGCACCACGGCACGCGCCTGCAGGCTTCCGAAAGTGATGATGTGGGCGACGCGGTCCTTGCCGTAGCGTCCCTGGACATAGGCAATGACCTCCTCCCGCCGTTCCTGGCAGAAGTCGATGTCAAAGTCCGGCATGCTCACCCGTTCCGGGTTGAGGAAGCGCTCGAACAACAAGCCGAACTTCAATGGGTCGACGCCAGTGATCAGAAGCGACCATGCGACGACAGATCCGGCGCCAGATCCTCGGCCCGGCCCGACCGGAATATCGTGGGCGACGGCCCACTTCATGAAGTCCGACACGATCAGGAAATAGCCGGAAAATCCCATCGATTGGATGACGCCAATCTCGCGTTCCAGCCTGTCCCAGTAAGGGGCCTCTCCCGCTGGCGGCGGATCGGCTTTGAGGCGACGATTCAGGCCCTCGCGCGCTTGCTCGGCGAGTTCCTCCTCTTCCGAGCGACCGCCGCTCGTGGGAAATCTCGGCAGGATCGGCTCCCGCTTGTTGACCATGAAGGCGCAACGGCGGGCAATCTCGATCGTGCTGTCGCAAGCTTCCGGCAGGTCGGCGAAGAGCTTGCGCATCTCGGCCGCGCCCTTGAACCAATGCTCCTGGGTGACACGCCGGCGCTCGTCCTGGCCGACGAATGCGCCGTCAGCAATGCAGAGCAGGGCGTCGTGAGCGCGCCACAAGTCGCGATGAGCGAAATAGACGTCGTTGGTCGCGACCAGAGGCGTATCGTGGTCGTACGCCCAGGCTACCAGGCCGGGTTCCGCCGCGGCTTCGTCGGCAAGACCATGACGCTGAAGTTCGACATAGAACCGGTCGCCGAAAGCCGCATGCATTTCCGTCAGCGCCATAACGCCCTCGGCCGCGCGACCAGAGGCGAACAGGGGGTCGATAGGCCCGTCCGGGCCGCCGGAAAGCAGGATCAGGCCGTCGGAACCATCTCTGAGGAGCTTCCACGGCACATGTGGTGGCAAGCCGCTTTCCACGTCCAGAAAGGCCGCAGATGAGAGTTTGCAGAGATTGCGATAGCCAGTCTCGTTCTGAGCCAGCAACGTTACGGTCGGCGTCAGAGCCCAGCGCTCTGATCGTCCCTCTCCTATTCCGACGACAGGCAGGGCGCAGCCGACGATCGGCTGCATGCCCGCCTCCTTGGTGAGTTGCGAGAACTCCAGCGCGCCAAACAAGTTGCCGCGGTCGGTGAGGGCCACCGCCGGCATTTCTTCGGCGGCCGCTAGACGGCCGATTTGGTCGGCCTTGATCGCCCCTTCGAGCAAGGAATAGGCCGACCGGACGCGAAGATGGACGAAGCCCGATCGCTCGATGCTCACCCCGTCAACTCCCCTTGCCGCACCGACTCAATTGGCGAATTGCGCCACCTGGCAGACCATCCAGACGAAGCCGGCGATTGAAACAAGCGCCGGCAGTTCACGCACGAACCGAAACATGGGGACACCTCAAAAGTTCATTGTTTGTTCTCAACCAATATTCATGTTTTGTTCTGCGGTCAACCTCGATCGAGATTGGCGGTTTTGCGCCTAAAACCAAAAGCGATGTCTCAGGGACGAAATCGTCGGCTTGCAGGAAATCCTTTGGGTGTCAGGCGACCGGCGGCAGCGCGACGTCCTTGCCAGGCTTCCCAGTCGGGCCACACCCGTGTTCGTCCTGCCGTATCGGTCCACGAAAGACCTTCGGCAGCCGGGAAGACTTGCGCGTCCCTCAGTCCTCCTTCGCGATAGCTCTGTAGCTTGACGCCCTTGCCTTTCGGCATTTCCGGCAACTCCTCCAGGGGAAAGACCAGAGCCTTGCCGTTGTCACCCACCACCGCCAGCCTGTCGCCCTCCGCCAGCAGACAGGCGGCCGCCCCGCGCTGATCGACGCTGAGCGCCTGCTTGCCGGCCTTGCGGAACGCAACCGCCTCGTCCTCCGGCATGATGAAGCCATACCCGGCCCGGGAGATCAGAACGCGCTTGCTGCCCGGCCGGTGTGGAAACACTGCCAGGATGTCGACCTTGTCTTCCAGGTCCAGCATCAGACGCAGCGGTTCGCCGTGGCCTCGTGCCGACGGCAGCTTATCGCCGGCCAGCGTGAAGAAGCGCCCGTCGGAGGCAAAGACCAGAAGTTTGTCAGTGGTTTCGGCCGGTACCAGGAAGGCGAGCTTGTCACCCTCCTTGAACAAGAGCGTCGATGGATCCTCGACACGACCGCGGGCCGCGCGAATCCAGCCACGGGCGGAGAGGATGACCGTGATCGGCTCGCGCGCAATCAAGGCCTCGGACGAACTGTCGAGATCGATCGCCGGCGCCTCGGCGAAGCTTGTCCGGCGTGCGCCGACACCGGTCGCAGGTCCCAGCACCTTGCGCACCCCGCGCAGACCGACGGCGACCAGTTTCCACTGTTCCTTGTCGGACTCGAGCAAGGCGATAATGCTGCCACGCTCGTCCGACAGGTCTGAGTGCTCCCGCCTCAACTCCAATTCCTCAAGCCTCGCCAACTGTCGGAGCCGGGTGTTAAGGATGGCTTCGGCCTGAACCTCGCTGATTTCGAAGCGGTCGATGAGTCTTGCCTTCGGTTCATCCTCGAAACGAACGATGCGGATGACCTCGTCCAGGTCGAGAAAGACGATGAGCAAGCCATCGAGGATGTGCAGGCGCTGTTCGATTTTGCCGAGCCGAAACCCGGCGCGCCGGACCAGGACCTCGCGGCGATGATCGAGAAAAGCGGTGAGCGCTTCCTTCAGGCTCATCACCCGGGGGGCGCCGTGAGCATCAAGCACGTTGAGATTCACTGAAAAGCGCGTCTCGAGGTCGGAAAGCTTGAACAGGCTTTCCATCAGAACCTCGGCCTCGACGGTTCGCGCCCGCGGCTCCAAAACCAGACGGACATCCTCGGCGGACTCGTCGCGGACGTCGGCAAGTAAGGGCGCCTTCTTGGATTCGATCAGGCCCGCCAGTTGTTCGACGAGATCCGCCTTCTTCACCTGATACGGGATTTCCGTGACCACGACCCGCCATGTGCCCCGGCCGGTATCTTCCTTGAACCAGCGGGCCCTCAGCCTCACGCC
Organism: Caulobacteraceae bacterium; assembly: GCA_036491275.1. Lineage (GTDB taxonomy): Bacteria > Pseudomonadota > Alphaproteobacteria > Caulobacterales > Caulobacteraceae > Acaudatibacter. The sequence continues at coordinate 17,699 of DASXCH010000015.1, read as the reverse complement.
GCCACGCCCGGTCTCATAGGTTTCCTTCAGCGACTCGCTGGGTTCGACGATCAGCCCTCCGGTTGGAAAATCCGGTCCAGGCGCGCGCGCCATGAGATCGATCGTCGAAGCATTGGGCCGTTCGAGCAGCAGGAGACAGGTGTCGATCAGCTCAGCGGCGTTGTGCGGCGGGATCGACGTCGCCATGCCAACTGCGATCCCCGTGGACCCGTTCGCCAGCAGGTTCGGGAAGCCCGCCGGCAGGACGACTGGCTCTTCATCCTCGCCATCATAGGTTGGGCGGAAGTCGACCGCGTCCTCATCGATGCCGTCCAGAAGCAGTTGCGCCGCCTCGGTCAGGCGGCACTCGGTGTAGCGCATGGCCGCGGCGTTATCGCCGTCGACATTGCCGAAATTTCCCTGGCCGTCGATCAGCGGGTAGCGCTGGGCGAACTCCTGCGCCAGGCGCACCAGGGCGTCGTAGATCGACTGATCCCCGTGCGGGTGGAACTGGCCCATCACATCGCCGACTACCTTGGCGCATTTCTTGGCCGCGCCCTCTGGATTGAGGCGCATTCGATGCATTGCGTAGAGCAACCGCCGCTGCACCGGCTTGAGCCCATCGCGGACGTCCGGCAGAGCCCGCTGGGTGATCGTCGATAGCGCGTACGCCAAGTAGCGGCGCGACAGCGCGTCGTTCAGGGATTCCTCGATGATCCGCCCGCCATCCTCTGGCGGCGGCGGCGGCGTGTCCATGGTCAGCCGTTTGGGCCGAGTCAGGCCATGGTGTCTAGGCGTCGTCCCCCATCAGGAACGCTCGAGCCGCGCTCAGGAATCCATCCGGCTTGTCCAGCGGAACGCTGTGTCCCGCGCCATCGATGGTCGCCAGGCGCGACTCCGATATTGTGCGCTCCATCAACTCCGCCACCTCGGGGGCAAGGATATCCGACAGCTCACCTCGCATGATCAGTGTCGGCGCTGCGATTGCAGCGCAAGACGCCCATCCCTCTTCCGGCGCGCGCATTTTCAATTCCCGAGGGTCCCGCAACACCCGGTCATATCTCCAGGTGAAGCGCCCGTCCTCAAGACCCATGAGATTGTTGAAGACCCGATGGCGGAGATGATCGTCCGGAGGAACGTCATTGGCCGCTCGCGCGGCGGCGAAAGCGCTTTCGCGCGTGTCGAAGACATCCGACTGCTTCTGACCGGTCTGGATCCGCGTCGAGCCCTGCGAGGCGATCTCCGGCGCGATGTCGACAATCACGAGGCGTCCAAGGACAGCCGGTCGCCGCCCAGCGTAGTCCATGGCCACCATGCCGCCCATGGAGAGCCCGACCAGATCGAAGACCTTCAGACCGAGCGCGGCGACGAACGACTCGAGGTCCATCCTCATCTCGCCAATTCCATAGCCGCCAGGACCCGCCCAGCCGCTCTCGCCGTGGCCACGCTGATCGAGAGCGATCACCCGGTAGCGGTCGCTCATCCCCTCGGCAAAATCGTCCCACGACCGCGCGTGTCCGGTGTAGCCGTGAAGCAGGATCAGAACCGGCGCGCCGGACCGCTTTGGCGCCCAGTCGCGAAAATGGATCCTCAGCCCACGAAGTTCGATCAGTTCGTCTGTCACCGGGGTCATAGTCGGCCACGCTCCCTCAATCGGTCGATCATGCGCTCGCGCGCCGGCGGCAAGGGCCGGTCCAGCGCGTTGAACACGCAGGCTTGCAGAAAATGCCCGGTCAGCGTGAGGCCAGCCTCGATGTCGCCCGGCACGATACCCCCCTGGGCGGATAGCAGGAACATGGGCAGGGTAAGCAGCCGGTCTTTGTAGGGTTCCCCCGCTGCTGCACTCACCGCCCGTCCGGTCCGTGGACTGACCCATGCCAGGTCATCAGTCGCGCCGGTGACGGCGCAGACCGAAAGGTCCAAACCGAAACCCAGATCGGCCAGCAGGCCCGCCTCGAAGCGAACCATCACCGCGGGCCAGATATCTTCGTCCGCGAGCGCGACGGCCAGGGCCTCGAAGGCCAGGAAGACTCCGGGATGCGGCTCCCGCTCGGGCAAGGCGGTGGCCACCACTGCGGCCGCGGAGGTCAGGCCGGCCAGCGCGGCTGAATCGTCGAACAGGTCTGAGGGCCCAGAACCGGCCCCTTCCACCCGCGCCGACCCCAACTGCTCGGCCACACGTGCGCGGTAGGCAAATGTCACACGGGCGCCAGGTTGCAGATGAGGCTTCAGACGCCGGGAAGCGCCGCCGGCGACGTGCGCCGCCCATTTGCCGCTGAGCGCTGTCAGCGCCTCGACAATCGCGCCCGACTCTCCATGCAGGCGGGCCGACAGGACGAAGGCTGGCTCCTCAAACTCCATGGTGGATTTTCGCCTCGCTCAGACGTCGAAGTCGAGACCGACGTCATGATAGAGGCCGCGGTCCTCGGACCATCCCGCCCGGACCTTCACATGCAGGAACAGATGCGCCGGACGGCCGAGCAAGTCGCTCAGTTCCTGCCGAGCGGCCTGGCCAATCCATTTCAGCGTGGCGCCGCCCTTGCCGATGAGAATGCCGCGCTGACCTTCGCGCTCGACGAAGATCGTCTGTTCAATCCTCACCGATCCGTTGGCGCGTTCCTCATACTGGGTCGTTTCCACCGCGGCGCTGTAGGGGAGTTCTTCGTGGACGCGCAGGTAGAGTTTCTCACGGGTGATTTCGGCCGCAAGCAGCCGCAGCGGGATGTCGGCGCTCTGGTCTTCGGGGTAGAGCCACGGGCCTTCGGGCATCTTGTCCGCCAAGCGCCTTTTCAAGTCCTTGACCCCCGATCCGCCCGTGGCCGAGATGAGGAAGACCTCTTCGTAAGCCTCACTGTCGAACAGACCATCGATGAGCGTCAACAAATGGTCCTTCTTCACGCGATCGATCTTGTTGACCGCAAGGATCGACTTGCGCCCGGCAGCCTTGAGGCCGTCCCGGATCGACTCGGCATCCTTGACCGCTAGCCGGTCCGCGCCGCGACCTTCCTCTGCGCGAATGCGATCCTGAGCCTCGGCGTCAATGACGTGCACGATGGCGTCGGAGTCATCAGCGCCCTTCCAGGCCGCCTTTACCATGGCCCGATCGAGGCGCCTGCGCGGATCGAAAATTCCCGGTGTGTCCACGAGGACGATCTGGGCTTCACCTTCGATGGCGATGCCCCTAACCACGAAGCGGGTTGTCTGGACCTTGCGGGTAACGATCGAAACCTTGGACCCCACGAGGCGATTGACCAGCGTCGATTTGCCAGCGTTCGGCGCGCCGATCACGGCGACAAAGCCGGCGCGAGTCATGGTTCCGGCCTCAGCCTGCGAAGCAAGGCAAGCGCGGCGGCCTTCTCCGCGGCGCGAACGGCGTTGGCGCTCGCCATCTCCGGCGCCTCGCCTTCGACCCGCGCTTCAAGCGTGAACAGAGGAGCATGATCCGGTCCCGATCGCTCGAGAATGCGATAAACTGGCGGTCCGCGGCCGTTGGCCGCCGCCCACTCCTGCAGGATCGACTTGGGGTCGACCAACTCGGCCTCATGCGGCTCGGAAATCAGCGGCGACCAGAGGCGCAGCACGATCGCTGCTGTCGCGGCGAGACCCAACTCGAGGTAGAGAGCGGCGATCAGGGCTTCGCAGGCATCGCCAAGTATGGTGTCGAGCGCTCGCGCGCCCCGCCTGGTTTCCCCAGCAGGCATACGCAACGCCTCGCCCAGGCCGATGCTTCGGGCCACACGTGCGCAGGCCTGGCCGTTGGCGAGACCGTGAAGACGCCGTGTCAGAACGCCGACTTCGGCTTCGTCACTGTCGTCGATCAGCGAAGCGGCGATGATCAGCCCCAACACCCGGTCGCCCAGGAATTCCAGCCGCTCGTTGTCTCCGCGTTTGCGGCTTCGCGCACTGGCGTGGGTCAGCGCCTGTTCGAGCAGCGCGCGATTCCTGAATTGATGGCCAAGGCTTTTCTCGAGCCGCTCTATGGCCTCCGAACGGCGGTTCACCGTCCCGCCGTCATCAGTTGATCCAGCGCAGGAACCTGTTCCAGCGCAGGTCAAGCCACGTCCAGGGCTTGAAGATCGACGCATCCTCCTTCCACGACAGGATCACGATCCTCGCTCTTCCCTCAAGGTTCTCCTCAGGCACGAAGCCGACGCCGTAGTCACCGCCAACTGAGGCGTCGACGCTGCTGTCCCAGCCGCAACCGCCGAGCAGGGGGTCGTCGGATGAGAGGCCGGGGTCAAAGCGGCTGTCGGCAGAATTCTCGCGATTGTCGCCCATCATGAAATAGCAGTGTGGGGGCACATGATAGATAGCCGTGTTGTCGACGGACTCGTTGCCACCGTGCGACTGGATCAGATAGGAACGGCCTTCCGGATTGGTCTCACGCATCAGCGTTGCCCGCTCGGGTCCCTCCGGGCGCTCGCGATCCGTTGTCTCGATGGCCCTCACCGGGACCTGAGGCAGGGGCTTGCCGTTGATGTACAAGACCCCATGCCTCACCTGGATGGTGTCACCGGGCAGACCCACCAGACGCTTGATGTAGTCGGTGTTTCCGTCCCTCGGCAGCTTGAAGACAATCACGTCCCCGCGCTTAGGAGGGGTGAAGAATATCCTTCCCTTGAAGAGCGGCGGACTGAAGAGGATCGAGTGTCGACTGTAGCCGTACGACCACTTCGAGACCACGATATAGTCCCCCTGATAGAGGTTTGGCTCCTCGGAGGCGGACGGGATCGTGTAGGGTTGAAAAAGCAGGGTTCGGATGACCAGGGCGATGAGCAACGCCCAGAAGATCGTCTTGACGACCTCCACGACCTCTTCGGTCGCGCCCTTTGGTTTGGCCTTGGTTTTGCTCATAGTCCCTGTGTCGGAAGCCGGGTGATAGCCGGCCCTGCTAGACGCTGCCCGGCGCCTCGGCAAGGCGCCGTCGATTAAAACGAGGTCATACCGGGCTCGCTTCAATGACCACGAAAGCCTGCGCGTAGGGCGACTCGTCACTGAGCGTCAGGTGAAGCACGCAGGTGTGGCCGGGCGGGGTGATCTCGGCGAGGCGGATAGCCGCGCCCCCGGTCAGAGCCAATGTCGGCCGGCCCGATCTGGCGTTGACCACGCCCATGTCGCGCCAGAAAACGCCCCGCCTCATTCCAGTTCCGAGCGCCTTGGCGCAGGCCTCTTTGGCGGCGAAGCGCTTCGCATAGGTCGCGGCAAGCCCTGCCCTACGCTCGGCGCGGGCCTGCTCGATTTCGGTGAAGACGCGGCGCACAAACCGGTCGCCAAACCGCTCCAGGCTTCTCTCGATCCGTCGGATGTCGGTGATGTCCGAGCCGATACCGATGATCACGCGGCGTGCTCGCTGCGCGCCTTGTCCATCAACGCGCGCATTCGGCGGATCGCCGGATCAAGGCCGGCAAAGATCGCCTCCCCGACCAGGAAATGGCCGATGTTGAGTTCGACGACTTCGGGAATGGCCGCGATCTGGCCAACCGTCTCGTAGTCGATGCCGTGGCCGGCGTGCACCTCGAGGCCTAGCGATGCAGCCTGCCGCGCGCCCTGCTGGAGCTGTGCGAGCAGCTCGTCGGCATTGGCCGCGCGTTCGCGAACCGCCATGCACCAAGCGCCTGTATGAAGTTCGACCACCTGGGCGGCCGTGCTCGCCGCCGCCTCGATCTGCCTTGGGTCCGGCTCGATGAAAAGGGAAACACGGATTCCGACCGTTCGAAGTTCTGCGGCCAGTGGCGCGAGCATTTTGTGAGCGCCGGCCACATCGAGGCCACCCTCGGTTGTCACTTCTTCACGACGCTCCGGCACCAGGCACGCCGCGTGCGGTCGGTGAGCCAGGGCGATTGCCCGCATCTCGTCAGTGCTGGCCATTTCGAGATTGAGTGGCCTGCCGCGCCGTTTTGTCAGGCTCACAAGGCGATTGATGTCTTCGTCAGAGATATGCCGCCGATCTTCCCGCAGGTGAGCTGTGATTCCGTCCGCCCCTGCCTGCATGGCGATTTCCGCCGCGCGTGCCGGATCGGGGTAGGCCTCCCCCCGCGCGTTGCGGATGGTGGCCACGTGGTCGATGTTGACCCCCAGGCGCAGTCGGGAGTTCACGCCGAAAGCCTCCGGCTGCCCGGCTCTTCCGCAGGAAGCGCCGCCAATTCCGGCGGTAGCGAATCCGCCGGCCAGGATGGAACATCGAGTGTGGCCAGTGCGATCATCGGCGCGCCGCAATCGGCTTTGCCGCCTGAACGATCAACAACGCACGCCGCGCAGACAACCTCGCCGCCGGCCCAGCGGATCGCCTCGACGGTTTCGCGTGACGAATGACCGGTGGTGACGATGTCCTCGACCATGGCGACCCGGGCGCCCGGTTCGAGGCGAAAGCCGCGCCGGAATCGCAATTCTCCGCCTTCGCGTTCGACATAGATCGAGGGCACGCCTAGGTGGCGCGCGGTCTCATAGCCTGGAATAATTCCGCCTACCGCCGGCGAGACGCAGACATCGATCGTTCCGACCTTCGCCCTGATTGCCGCCGCCAGCGCGCGGCAGAGACGCTCACTACGATCCGGATGCATGAAGACGAGATTTTTCTGCAGGAAAACACCGGAATGGAGACCAGATGAGAGGACGAAGTGACCCTCCCTCAGCGCGCCCGCGGCGCGAAATTCCTCCAGCACGTCGTCATTTGTCATGTCGGTTGAATAGCTCACGCGCCGCTCACGGCAAACCGCGACGCGTCATCCTTGAGCGCGATCGGCCGTTTCAACGCTTGGACAGGCGCGCAGGGCAGCAGCGATGTGTGTCAAGTGACGGGCGTCCTTGACCTCGACCGTGACGTCCACATCGAAGAAGTTCGAATGCCGGTGGCGTAGGTTGATGCCGATGATATTGCCGCCGGCCTCGCCGATGATGGTGCAGATCTGGCCCAGAACCCCGGGCGCGTCCCGCACCGTGGCCCGAAGCCGCGCGTCGGAAATCGTGTTCCGTTCCGCTTCCGGCGTCCACTGGAGGTCGCGCCACAATTCTTCGCGATCTTCGTAGGTGGCCAGCACCGGGCAATCGATCGTGTGAACGGCGAGTCCCTTGTCCTTCTCGACGATGCCGACAATGCGGTCGCCGGGCATGGGGTCGCAACACGGCATGAAATGCAGGACGACTCCCGGGGCGAGCCCGCCGCCCTGGACATAGAAATGGGCCGCGCGGCCGTCCTCGATCCGCCGCCGCGCCGAGGCGGCCTCCCGCTCGATCTCCTTGAGGCCTGGGAAAACGGTTTCGAGCACTTGGCCAGGCGTAATCCGCCCGCGTCCGACAGCGTCCATCAGCTCGCCCTCATTGGCGGTGGCGAACCGTTCCAGCGCGGGTCGCAGTGAGACGTCGGCGAGTACCTTGCCGGCTCGCCCGAACGTCTGCTCAAGCGACGCACGGCCCAGCCGGAGGAATTCTTCGCGCTCGGTCAAACGGATCAAACGGCGGATCGCCGAGCGCGCCCTGCCGCTTACGGTCAGGCTCCGCCAGTCCGGCGGCGGGGCCGACTTGGGTCCGCGGATCACTTCGACCACATCGCCATTCTGCAGGGTGATACGCAGCGGCCGCAGCTCGCCGTTCACTTTTACGCCGATGCACGTATCGCCGACGTCGGTGTGCACCGCATAGGCGAAATCCAGTGGCATGGCCCCGGCGGGCAGGCTGATCAGCTTTCCCTTGGGGGTGAACACGAACACCTGATCGAGGAACATCTCCATCTTGGCGTGTTCGAGCAGGTCCTCGGCGTCGCCGCCCTGATCGAGCACCTGGACAAGTTGACGAAGGTTCTCCAGCGGATCGGAGCCGCCGGCGGCCGCGGCGGCCTCCGGGTCGAAGCCATAGGTCTCGTTCTTGTATCGCCAGTGCGCCGCCACACCCTGTTCCGCCACTAGGTCCATGATCTCGGTGCGGATCTGCAGCTCGATCCGCGCCGCCCTCGGACCGACGATGGTCGTGTGGATCGACCGATAGTTATTGCGCTTGGGGGTCGAGATGAAGTCCTTGAACCGATCCGGCACCATCGACCACGTCCGGTGAATGACGCCCAGGGCCTGGTAACAATCCTCCTCGCTGTCGACGATCACGCGGAAGGCGTAGATGTCAGACAGTTGCGCAAACCCGAGCGATTTGCGTTGCAGCTTTCGCCAGATCGAGAAGGGATTCTTTTCGCGCCCGACTACGCGTGCGGTGATCCCTGCGTCCGCCAACCTGTGGACGATCTCGCCGCTGACCAGAGACACCGACTTGCCCTGCCGGGTCCTCAGGGCGTCCAGTCGCCGAATGATGGCATCGCGCGCCACCGGGTTGAGGTGGGTGAACGCCAGTTCCTCAAGTTCCGAACAGATCCGGTGGCAGCCGATCGAGCGGGCTAGAGGCGCGTAGATATCCAGGGTTTCGCGGGCGATGCGCTCGCGCTTCGCGGCGCTGGCGATGAAGTTCAACGTCCGCATGTTGTGCAGCCGGTCGGCCAATTTGACCAGCAGCACACGGACATCCTTCGAGACGGCCAGGATGAATTTGCGCAGATTTTCGGCTTGCCGCTTGTGGTCAGCCGTCGCCTCCAGTCGCGATAGCTTGGTGACACCTTCGACCAATTCCCCGATTTCGGAGCCGAACAGCCGGTCGATATCGGAGCGTTGCGCTTCCGTATCTTCGATGACGTCATGGAGAAGGGCGGTGACGATGGTCGCTGTATCAAGTTTGTAGTCGGTGAGAATCCCGGCCACCTCGATCGGATGGGCAAAGTAGGGATCTCCAGACGCCCGCTTCTGCGAGCCGTGCATCCGCATCGCATAGACGTAGGCCCGGTTGAGCAACGCCTCATCCGCGCTGGGATCATAGGCGCGGACGCGCTCGATGAGTTCGTATTGCCTGAGGAATTTACGCGGCTCGATCCTACCGGGGCCGGTCGAAGTCGGTGGGGCGACGGGGGGAAGCGCCGCCTGAGGATTCAGAGTCTCGGCATGTTCGAGACTCAGTAGCGTTCCTCCTGACCGCCGTCGCGGTCACTTTGAAGAGCCCGCACCAGTTCCTGTTCGCTCATTCGCGAATGAGATGGATCGGCCAGCAGGGCCAGAGTTTCAGCTTCCTCCTCGGCTTCCGAGTGTTCGTCGACCCGCTGCAGGCTGGTGATCAGGGTTTCACGAAGATCTTCAGGGTCGACCACATCCTCGGCGATCTCGCGAAGCGCGACGACAGGGTTCTTGTCATTGTCCCGGTCGACCATTAGCGGGCCGCCGGCGGCGATCGCGCGGGCGCGGTTTGCCGCGTAAAGGACGAGACTGAAGCGATTAGGGACGCGGGTAACGCAATCTTCGACAGTGACTCGGGCCATTAGGTCTCACGGAATTTAGGGAGAATTGTTCTCTTAGATAGCGTTTCAGAGGTTTTTGTGCAACGCCACATGGCGCATCGGCCTCGCATCGCCGCCCACTCTCGCACGGCTCGAGAGTGCCTGCGCGCTCTCGTCCAGACTTGGATGACGCCACGTCGGCCCGATTTCCGCCAGCGGCCCCATGACAAAGAGCCGCTTGTGCGCCCTGGGGTGGGGTAGGATCAGATTTTCACCGTCGACGACCGTGCGGCCATGGGCGATCAGATCGAGGTCGAGCGTGCGCGGTGCGTTTCCGCCCCCGCGGACGCGGCCGAACTCGCGTTCAACCTCAAGCAACCGTTCAAGAGTCTCGCGAGGCGATGCCTCCGGAAAGTAGAGCGCAACGCCGTTTATGAAATCGGGATCGGCGGGATTGGGCCACGCCTTCGAATGCCACCACCTCGACCGTGCAAAGCGGCGGAAGCCCGCCTTGTTCAAGCTGGCGAGCGCAGTTTCGAGCAGCGCCTCGGACGAGGCAAACGGCCCCCGCTGATTGGAGCCAAGGGCCACGACCACGGCCGAATCGAGCCAATCGGGGGCGAACCGTGGAATGGGCTTCTCCAGACCTTACCTCTTCTGCCAATCATAGACCCATGCCAACGCCATGCGAGCCGCCGCGCGACTGTCCGCTGTGTCCGAGACTGGTCGACTATCGAATGCAAAACACGGTCCAACACCCTGACTGGTGGAACGGCCCTGCCCCGTCGTTCGGCGATCCGAACGCTCGCCTGCTGATCGTCGGTCTCGCCCCGGGCAGGACCGGCGCCAATCGGACTGGGCGACCGTTCACTGGAGATTTCGCGGGCGTCCTTCTCTATGGAACCTTGATCAGGACCGGATTCGCGATCGGGGCCTACGCCGCCGATCCTGACGATGGACTGAGACTCGCGGACTGCATGATCACCAATGCGGTGCGCTGTGCCCCTCCCGGAAACAAGCCTCTACCTTCAGAAGAGAAGACTTGCCGGCCGTTCCTCGCTGCGCGGATCGAGGCCTTGCCTCACCTCGAGGTAATTGTCGCGCTTGGCGAGATCGCCAGGCGAAACGTGATGCGCGCCCTAGGCGCCAGACCAGGTCCATCGCTGGGACATGCCGGCGAAACCGAAATCGGACCCTATCGTTTGATCTGCAGCTATCACTGCTCGCGTCTGAACACACAGACTGGGAGACTTACGGTGGAAATGTTCGAATTGATTTTTGAGCGGGTGAAAACCCTGCTGGCAGCTCAAAAGGCCATCGGATGAAATGTCAGCACTAGAGGCGTGCGAAACAGAATCCCGAGATCGAACCAGAGCGACCAGCGGCGGATGTATTCGATGTCCTTTTCGATCCTTCGGGCCATGTCGCCTGGCTGCGGGGTACGACCGCGGAAGCCAGACACCTGCGCCAAGCCTGTCAGACCGGGTTTGGCGAGGAAACGGGAATTGTACCCTGTGACCAGCGCTGCATAGTGAATGTCGTGAGGCACAGCGTGGGGGCGAGGCCCGATAAGGGACATTTCTCCACGAACGACGTTCAGCAGTTGGGGCAACTCATCGATGCTTGTTCGGCGGAGAATCCGGCCGAAGAGCGTAACCCGAACATCATCACGGAGAGCTTGCACCACCACATCGCCTCGGCGATCGCAAACCCGCATGGTGCGAAACTTGTAGATCACGAAGGTCCGACCGCGCAGGCCCGTTCTCTCCTGGGTGAAGATCGGCCACCCTCGAGTTTCCAGGGAAATTATAAGAGCGATCACCAACAGGAATGGTGCAAGTAGGATAAGTCCCAGCGTCGCACCGATAAGATCGGTGATCCGCTTGGCGAAGTTCCCTGACAGGCGGCGGGCGCCAGCTTCGAGCTGACCATCGACCGGCGATCCGATATATTCGGTAGCGACTTCGAGGAATGTAATCTGAGCGTGCGCGGTCATCGTGCGCATCCCCTGGGGCAGGCGTGACCTTCGCCACCCCACCGAACGGTTACGACCAAAGGTTCATCTCCTCTGTCGTCCGCTCGTCGCCCCTGATCGAGCCGGGTTCCCCAACAGGGCCAACCTTTCGACATAGAATACGGGAGTGTCAAGGTCGCTCTAGGTTCGGCGATCCTTACACAGTTAAGTGAAATGCCGCGCAATCGAACTCTACCGTCGCTCCGGAACGATTAGTAAATTCCGGCTCATCCAATGGTTTGTGCATGGAATTGCTGTCGCCAATCGCAAAAGGCCTTAACCCCAACATCCAATGAGGTGGACGGTCGATAGCCTGTCAACGTCTCCAAAAGGCCACTGTCGGCGAAGGTGCGGTGAACATCGCCCAGCTGCATCGGCAGGAACTCGAGTGTCGCTTTTCGGCCGAGCGCACGCTCCGTCGCCGCGATGAAATCCATGAGATTGACGGGCTGGCCACGGCCAATGTTCACGATCCGCCAAGGAGCGGTTGGGCTGAGGGAGTCGCCCTTTACGGCTCGACCGATCTCAGGCGGCGCGTCAATCAACCTGCGGACCGCCTCGACCAGGTCATCGATGAATGTGAAGTCGCGCTCGAGATCGCCGCCATTGAAAACCTCGATAGGCTGACCCCTGAGGATCGAGTCGACAAACTTGAACAAGGCCATGTCAGGCCTGCCCCAGGGCCCATAGACCGTGAAGAACCGGAATAGGGTCGTCGGGATGCCCCAGAGGTGACTATAGCTGTGCGAAATCAGTTCTCCCGCGCCTTTGGTGGCCGCGTAGAGTGAAAGAGGATGGGCCGTCCGATCGGACTCCCCAAAGGGAACGTCGGGATTGTCTCCGTACACGGAACTCGTTGAGGCGATCAGCAGGTGCCTCATGTTCAGGTTGCGAACCGCCTCCAGCAGATTGAAGGTCCCCACGAGGTTGCTCTCGATGTAGGCGCGCGGATTTTCCACGCCGTAGCGGACGCCTGTTTGCGCAGCGAGGTGAATGACGACGTCCGGCCGAGCTTGTGTGACGACTCGCGCAAGGCTTTCCCCGTCCTCAAGCATGAGCCACACCTCGTGAAATCCGGGCCCCTTCTTCAACAAGTCGTGGCGGGCATGCTTCAGCGACACGTCGTAGTAGGGCGTGAATCCATCGACGCCGGTTACTTCATGACCCTCTTTGAGCAGGCGTCGGGCGATATGAAAGCCAATGAATCCCGCCGTGCCGGTGATCAGGATGTTCATCGCACGACCCTTAAGCTTGCTCGCCGTGGCGGCAAGAGCGATCGGCCTCGGATCATCGGCCGCGAGCGGCCAGCCAGGCCTGAAACATGACGACAGCCCAAAGAGGTTGCGCTTGTCCGGAGTCTCCCCGCTTCAGGCGTCGCCAGGCTTCCTCGACGGGTTGCGAATCGATCAGTCCCTGGCGATGCAGCCGTGCCGGCGCGGTCAGGTCGGAAGCCCATTCGTAAAGTCCGCCGCGCAGCCAGTCGTGCAGAGGGACGCTGAACCCAAGCTTGGGCTGTTCGGTCAAAGATCTGGGCGCAAAGCGATCCAAGACCTGTCTTGGCAGCCACTTTGTCACTCGGCCGCGCACCTTCATTGTCGATGGGATCCGCCAGGCGAACTCGACCAAGTCCGGATCAAGAAATGGAGCGCGGGTCTCCAGGCCGACCGCCATGGCCGCCCGATCGACTTTGCAGAGAAGGTCTCCCGGCAGATAGTCGACTGTGTCGCGCCAGAACATGGGCTCGAGATCGTCGTTGAAAGTGGGTGGCGGCGGACGCCAGCTGCTTGACGGAGGTCCGGGTGGCTGGCCGAGCGGTCCATCACCGGGCCAGAAAGTCATTGTCTCCTCAAAGAGATCGGCCATTGATTTCGCGCGAAGCCAGCGGCCGGCGCGGCGCAGATTGGGTCCAAGCTGACCGCGTGAGGCATAGCGGCGCGCGATTGGCCTGAGCCATGAAAGGCCCACCTCCAATACTGGCAGAGGCAATCGTTCAAGCGAAACGCCGAGCAGATTCCGCGCAGGCATTCGCCGCATCGCCCGCCAAAGCCGCCTCACGCCGGGATAGCGGACATAGCCGCCGAACATTTCATCGCCACCGTCGCCGGTTAGGCAGACCTTAACATTGCGACGGGCCATTTCGCTGACCAAAAACGTGGGGATCTGGGAGCTGTCGGCGAGCGGTTCGTCATAGAGATGGCCCAACCGGGGAACGATCGCCTGGGCGTCTGCAACTGTCACATAGTGTTCGGTATGATTTGTCCCTAGATGACCGGCGATCGCCTTCGCCTGCTCCGCCTCATTGAACTCCCGCGACTCGAAGCCCAGCGTGAATGTCTGTACAGCCGATTGCGCCTCGGCCTGCATCACGGCCGTGATCAGAGCAGAGTCGAGCCCTCCGGACAGGAACATCCCAATTGGCACGTCCGAAACCATCTGACGAGAGACGACCTGGCGCAGCAGCGTTTCCAGACCGTCGGCGGCTTCTACAGAGTCGAAAATACGGCGGCTTCGACCGGCGTCGATGACCCGGCTCAGGGTCCAGTAAGGCTTCATGATCGGCCCGTGACCCTCCTGCCAGATGAGGAGCGAGCCGGGTTCGAGCTTTCTGGCGTCGCGTAGGATCGAGAGGGGCGCGGGGACGTAGCCGAACCGGAAATAGGCGGCGAGCGCATCGTGCGACAGGCTTGTTGATAATTTGGTCGTAGCTTCCAGAGCCGTCAGTTCGGATGCGAAGGCCAGACGGCGTTCATCAAACGAATAGTAGAGGGGCTTCTCCCCCATGCGATCGCGGGCGAGGAAGGCGGTCCGCGTCTGTCGATCCCAGAGAGCCAGGGCGAACATGCCCTTGGCCTGTTCGAGGGCGAGGTTAAGACCGTGCCGCTCGACCATCGCCAGCAACACCTCGGAATCGGAGTGACCTTTCCAGGTCATCGGCCTGTCGGCCTCGAGGCGACAGCGGAGCTCCGAAAAATTGTAGATCTCGCCATTCATCGTCATGACCCAACGACCACTCTGCGAGACCATCGGCTGATGGCCCGCCGGCGAGAGGTCGATGATCGAGAGGCGTCTTTGGCCGAAGCAGACGTCACCTTCATGCCATAGGCCTTCATCGTCCGGCCCGCGATGGGCTATCGAACGCAGCATTTTGCCGACGTGGTTTTCGATTTCGTCCGGCGACTCGCCGATCAGCCCGGCTATGCCGCACAAGGCGGCGACCTCCTCGAAATCGGCGCCGTCCCGCCTACCGGCAGTGACTCACCCAATGGCCGTGCATCATCACCTGCTGGCAGAGCTGCGCGTGCCTGCGCGCTGGGGCATGGCGAGCGACTTTGGTATGGCGATGCTTCGCTGAAACTGCACTCCGGGAGTTGCGGCTATGCTTCTTCTGAAGGTGGCTCGCTCGATGTTTGTGCGTGGTCGTGTGACGGCTAGCGCTGCCATGGCGACGAGTACGGTGGCTGGCCCTGGCCTTCTGATGAGTATGGCTGCTGGCGGTGGAATGGTGATGGATGGGGTCGTGGGTCCGGGCGACAGCAGCCGTCGCGCCAAACGCCAGCATGAACGCCGCCAGGAACGCAAGAAATCCAAACCGGACGCCCAAGGTCACCCTCCCCTTTCATCAACCGCCCACGCCTCTCGCGACTCGGGCGTGGAGCCCTTTCAATACCTTGGGCGAGAGGCCCGGCAAATCCTCGCTGATCAATCCGGGACCGAAATCCTGGGCGCATTCGGCGTGGATCCAGACCCCCGCGCACGCAGCCTCGAAACTGTCCATGCCCTGGGCGACCAGGCCGCCGATAAACCCTGACAAAACATCGCCTGATCCGGCCGTGGCCAGCCAGGGCGCGCCATTGAGATTCACCGCCGCCCGGCCGTCCGGCGCGGCAATCACCGTGTCCGGCCCCTTGAGCAGAACGACGGCCTGAGCCCGTGCGGCGGCCTCGCGAACAGCGGTGATCCTTTCTGGCGCGCCGCCAAGAATCCCTGGAAAGACCCGCCCGAACTCACCGATATGCGGCGTCAGTACATCGTCACGGTCGAGGACAGAAAAGAGTTCCTCGGGATCGTCGCGAAAAACGCTCAGCGCATCGGCGTCCAGCACCAGGGCCGCACCGGTCCGCGCCAGAGCCAGAACATGGGAAAGGGTCTCTTCGGTGACTCCGGCGGCCGGCCCTATGACAACGGCTTCGACGGACGAGGCCCCGGCCTCGAGTTCGGCGTCAGTCTCAAAGCTCCGAAGCATCACCGCCTCGAGATGGGCGACGTTCGACATCAGCGCCTCGGGCGGCGAATAGATTGTAACCAGACCGGCGCCAATTCGCAGGCCGCCCCGGGCCGACAGGCGCGCTGCGCCCGTGTTCCAGGCATCTCCGCTTACAATGATCAGTCGGCCCCGTTGGGTTTTATACGCCTCCGTTGGCGGCCACGGAAACCTGGCGAGCCAAAGGTCCGGATCGTTTTCATAGGTTTTCGCCGAGACCGGCCCCAGTCCGATATCGGCGACCACAACGTCTCCGCAGAGGCTCCGGCCCGGCTGCAGCACGTGCGCGGGCTTGCGGCGATGGAAAGTGACGGTCAGAGCCGATCTGAAGCAGGCGTCGCCCAAGGGTCGTCCGGTGTCTCCGGCCACGCCGCTCGGCGTATCGATTGCGACCACCCGCTCGGGCGTTCGCTGAGCCTGTCGCGCCAGCCGGGCCGCATCTTGCGACAACGGCCGATCAAGGCCCGCGCCGAACAGTGCGTCGATGACAATATCTTCGCCTGAAAGTCGTTGTGAAAGCGGCCGCACTTCTCCCTGCCAAGCCTTTCTGACCGCCTGCGCATCGCCGGATTTAGGCGCCGCCAGCGCCTCGATCCTGACTGGCCAACCGAGCGCGGCGAGATAGGTGGCAGCTACGTAGCCGTCGCCGCCGTTGTTTCCAGGTCCGGCGAGGACAAGGACGGGACCCTTCGCAAAGCGCGCGACGATGGCGTCGGCCACAGCTTGGCCAGCTCTCTGCATAAGCGTGAGACTTGGCGTGCCGGCGTCGATGGCCGCTAGGTCCGCCGCTGCCATTTCGGCCACGGTGAGAATTTCCCGCGGATGGGACGCCGGTTGGGTCAAAGCACGCCTGTTGCGGCTTCCGTGCCTTGGCGCACGATCTCGAGCTGTCCGCGGTTCGCTTCCAGGATGGTGATCGAGGCATGGCCAGGGCGGAACACGGTCACATCGTCGACACCCATGAGCTGCGAGACGACGGCGTTAATCGCCACGAAATGCGTGAAAATCGCCGTGCCGGGTCGATCTGTCACGGCGGCGAGCACGGAAGCGCGCCAGGCGCTATAGTCGATGTCGCCCGTGATCTCCGACCATCGCCCGCGAAGCGCCTGGCCGAGCCAGCCGCTTCGATCGCCTCCTGCTTGCGGCGTCGGAATCTCGCTGACCGCGTCGGCAACCTCGAGCTCACCCCCTATGGCCTGGACGAACGGCGCGGCCGTTTCCAGGCAACGCCGCATCGGCGAGCTGACCGCCATGGTCGGCCTTTCATACACGGGAAGAGCGAGCAGAGCCTTCGCGGCAAACGCCGCCTGGGCGTGGCCTTCGAGGTCAAGCCCGGGATCGTGGTCAGCGCCGCCCCACACGGCGGATGGCCTGCCATGCCGGATAAGGTAGATGCGGCTCACGCTTCGATCCTTTGATGGAGGCGAGCGCCAATCACAAGCAGAATTGATGGCGAGGCTGGGCGGTTCAACTCTCAGCGCAAAATCGCCCATCCCGGCCATTGACAGGAGGGGTCTTGAACGGACTCTAGCGGAGAACCGCGGGCCTCGGCTCCGCCCCTGGACACAGGCGAATGAAGAAGATCGAGGCCGTCATCAAACCATTCAAGCTGGACGAGGTCAAAGAGGCCCTTCAAGGCCTGGGACTTCAGGGCATGACCGTTGTCGAGGCCAAAGGATTCGGCCGCCAGAAGGGTCAGACTGAACTCTATCGTGGCGCCGAATACGTCGTGGACTTCCTGCCGAAGATAAAAATCGAGGTTGTGGTCGAGGACTCACAGCTCGCGTCCGCCATCGAGGCCATCCAGACGGCCGCCCGCACCGGCCGCATCGGCGACGGCAAGATCTTCGTCACCGACATCATGGAAGTCATTCG
Source organism: Caulobacteraceae bacterium (assembly GCA_036491275.1). GTDB lineage: Bacteria > Pseudomonadota > Alphaproteobacteria > Caulobacterales > Caulobacteraceae > Acaudatibacter. Next base: position 269 of record DASXCH010000015.1, on the reverse strand, counting down.
CATCCGGACCGGCGAGACCGGCCGGGCCGCCATCTGACTATCGACCCTAATTAGCCTTTGAGGAGGGGCCACTCGCCTATGACCACGGTAAGTGAAATCCGGTCTTTGATCAAAGAGAAGGAGGCTGCGTATGTGGACCTACGGTTCACGGACATGCGCGGCAAGCTGCAGCATGTGACCTTTGACATGTCGTTGGTGGACGATGAGTTCCTGACTGACGGGGTGATGTTCGACGGCTCTTCGATCTCGGGCTGGAAGGCGATCAACGA
>DASXCH010000014.1:0-5236 GCA_036491275.1 Caulobacteraceae bacterium | reverse complement strand
GCGCCAAGTGACGCGGCCAGCCGACGCCAGCTAGGCAGATTAGCTGAGTTGAGATCAGGCTGAGTCGAGTCGCGGATGCCTATTCCGGCGCACTCGTCAACGGCTCCACATGGCCCTTATTGGCCAGATTCGCCCGCTTTGCGGGCTTCAGCTGGGGCCAGACTCACCCAACGCTCCACCGTGCCGATTCGCGGGTCGATTCGTCTGCGTTCGGCGAATTTCGGAAGGATCACCGCCTTGACCTAGACGAGACCCCAAAACGGCGAAAGCCCCCAGTTGGCGCTGGAGGCTCTCGGAAATCGCAGGTTGCCGTGTGGTAGCGGCTGATTTGGTCCGGTCACCCTAGGGGGCGCTTTTCGCGTCGTCAAGGCCGGAAACGGGGACTTGCGTCTCCAATGCCTGCCGGTTTCGCACCGTCGAAACGGCCTCGTCCCAACCCTAGAGGGACGACATGCAATCCGCATCATCGGACGACGACTGGCGACCGGGTTTCGCCAAGCGGGCGCCCAACTTCGCCGAGGTCTGCGAGCGCGCGGAGCGTTGGCGCTGGCGGCCGGGCGAGAGCGTCGCCCGGATCGCGGGGGCGGTGCTGAAGGGCACGCCCACCCTGACCCTGCCGCAGCGCCTGACCCTGCTGCTCTATGTCGAGCACCTCAACCAGGACCGGCTCGAGCAGGACATTGCCTGCGTCTGGCCGAGTTCGGCGCTGATCGCCGACTACCTCGGCTGCAGCGAGAGCACTGCCAGGGCCCACCGCCGGGCCCTGGAGGCCGCCGGCTACATGGTCCGTGACTACACTCGCGCCAACCGGCCTGCCGGCGTGGAGGCCTACGACCTCGCTCCCCTCGTGGCCCGCCTGGACGAGATGGAGGCTGCCGATGCGGCCGTCCGCGATGCGGCCCAAGCCCGCAGGGCGCTCTATTCCGAAGCCGTCGTGTTCCCGCGAAGAAATACCGCCCGGGCGCCGGAAGACCGGCGCCTAGAACAGTCCCATGAGAACGATAGTTCATCTGTACGAGAGAGAGCGGACGCGCCTACGGCGCGAAGTTGGTCCAGTGAGCGTCGCGCGCCGCGCGCCGAGCACGGCCAGAAGGACGGAACCTTGACCCAACACCAGCGCAGCCGAGAGGACAGCGCCATTTGCTCTCCGAAGGGAGCAAGCGGTTCGGCCGGCGCTCGTCCGGCGCCCTCGGTGCGAGCGGAAATGGTGCGCCAGGAGCTTCTGGCCGCCGTCCAGGTGTGTCCAAGGCTAGCGCCGCTGGTGCCGGCCACCCTCCTCGCGGACCCCGCCAGCGCCGGTCCTGCCGACGCCGCCCGGATCGCCGCGGCGGCAGAGGAGTGGCTGCCGGAGGCCGAGCGCAACAACGGCCTCTCGGTCAGCTGGGGCTGGCGCCGCCATGGGCCGCGCGTCATCGCCATGCTGGCGATCGCGCTTGAGGACCCCTCCATCCGCGACCGGTGCAAATACTTCGGCTGGATGGCCACCCGCGATCCGGAGGGCGCCCCCGACCTGCGCCTGAACTTCGCTCGCATCATGCGGGCCAAGGGGGAGATTCCCGCCGTTGAGGCGCCGCCGGCGGCGCTGATGGACTCGCCCGGCGCCGAGGACCCGAAGTGGCAGGCGATCGACGCCCAGCTCCAGCGACTGGTCCGCCAGGGTTCTTACGGAAGTTGGTTCAGCCGGATCGGGTTCCACGGGATTACCGACGGCATCCTGAACCTGTCGACCCTGTCAGGGGTGGCGGCCGACCGGCTCAAACGTGACTTTCTGCCGGTGATCCTGGAGGCGGCCGACGCCGCGGGCGAGGCGGTCGACCGAGTCATGATCACCGTGCGGCGATCAAAATGAGGCGGCGGCGGCCGGGCGTCGCACGGCTCTCATCGGATTCGGCTAGGGCGGGCCGATGACCCGGATCCTCGAAGCCTTCGTCGCCGCGAACGCGCTGGCCAGTGACGGCGACGGTTTGACGTCGCCCGATTTCGCCAGCCGGGCCATTTGGGCGGACAAATACCCCGAGGGCCATCGCGAGACGGCGGCGTGGCACTTCGTCGATGTCGAGATCGATCGTCCCGGCCGATCTGTGGCCAGCATGGGCCGCCGGTCGCGCTTTCGGCCGCCTACCAGGCCGCCGCAGACGCGATGCGGCAATCCAGCTTGAGAGAGCCGGGATCAGGCTGGCGGCGTTACTGAACCGCATACTTCGCTGATCTGACGACATGCGCAGAGCTTGGTCTGAAACCGGACCGAACTCGTGGTTGCGCCGTCAAGCCTTGCCGCGCTTCTCTGATCGGCGGAGAGGTTTGATGCACGCACGGTCAATCATGGAGGCGCCGGACGGCGATTTTCGGTCGGACGCGGTCGGCGAGCAGGCTGAAGTGTTCGTCTTTGCGATCCCCGGCGGCTGGTCGGTGACCTCGACCTTCAGCACGGGTCCGCTGGTCTTCCAGTCCGGGGCGCGCGCTGAGGTCGCCGGGCGTCAACTGGCCGACGCGGCCATCAAGGCCGGACTGGCGGTCGAACTGCGCATTCACACGCGAGACGGTCGGCTTGCCGTACGAACGCGTTTCCGCGGCGAGGCCGTGCCCGGCTCGAGCTGAATTGGTCTGAAAGTGGACCAAGTTTCGGATTGCACAGTCGATTCTCACGCGCTTGAGTCGCGGGCGAGGAGTTGGCCAGTGTCCATTCGTTCAGCCGACCACGGGCCGCTTCCGGCGCGCCCGGCCGTAAGGCCGCTTTCCCGCGTGGCTGACACTAAGCAGTCTGAACCGGAAGAGGATTGCTGGCGCGCGCTCGAGGAGACGCGAGCCAAGCTCGCCGAAGCAGAGGCCCACTTGGCGCGCCACGGACTGGAGACCGCGGAGCTGAATCACCGCGTCGCCAACAGTCTCCAGATCGTCGCCGGCTTTTTGACGTTTCAGGAGCGCAAGCTTGGCGACAGCCCGGCGAAAGAGGCGTTGACGATGGCTGGCGCGCGTATCGCGGCGGTCGCCGGCTTCCATCGTCACCTCGCCCACCACGCGGGCGATATTTCGTTGGATCTGGCAGGCTTCCTGGAGGTCCTCGTCCCGCAGATCGGCGCCGCTTGCGGGCTGCGATGCCAGCTCGATGCCGAGCCGGTGGACGTCGCGGCCGACGCTGCGATGACCATCGCCCTGGTGCTCAACGAACTGGCGATCAACGCCAGGAAGTATGCCTATGACGCACCGGGCGGCGCGCTACGGATTCGCTGCAAGCGCGGCGCACAGGCCGATCTGGTGCTCAGCATCGCGGACGACGGGCCGGGTCTGCCACCCGGGTTTGACTTCGACGGCGGCGGCCTGGGGAGTTCGATCATGCAGTCGCTGACGCGGCAGCTTGGCGCGCACTTGAGCGTCGAGACGGGAACGCCGGGGGCCTGCTTCGTCATCCGCGCGCCGCTTGAAAGGCTCCTGCTCAGTCAAACGCCCAGCAATCGCTCATATTCGGCCTCGGGCACGCCATAGGAGCCGCCGGCGGTGACGATAATACCGGGCCGGTCGGTCACTCTGATCTGCCCTCGCGACGTCCGGATCAGGCCCCGCCCCTCCAACCGATGTAGCGCGTCGGTAACGCCCGGCCGGCGCACGCCCAGCATCACGGCCAGGAATTCGTGGGTCAAAGGCAGATCGTCGCCGAGCCGGTCGTGAGACATCAGGATCCAGCGCGCCAGGCGCTCTTCAATCTTCGCCGTGCCGTTGGTCAGCGCGGTCTGGGCGGTCTGAATGAGGAAGGCCTGGGCGTATCGCAGCAGAAGCCGTTGTAGCAAAGCGCTCGTGGCGAGCGCCTGGCGAAGGTGATCAGCGCTCAGGCGGTGCGCGGAGCCAGCCGCCTGGACGTAGGTCTCATTGGGCGATCGATCATCGGCCATCACGATCGACAGGCCGGTCATCCCCTCCCAGCCCACGAGACCCGCCTCGACACGGCGATGCCGTTTGGATTTGGCGACCACAGAGACGATGCCGGTCTCGACGAAGTAGACGTGTTCGATCGCGGTGTTGGGCGCCTCAAGCATTTCCCTGAGCTTGAGCGAAACTGGCGAGAGATGGGGCGCGAGCAGCGCCAGATCGTCAGGCCGGAGGGCGCTCAGCAGCCGATTGCGGGTGTCGATGGCGACTTCGGCCACGGCTCGTTCCCAGTTCAGGGCCAGAGCGCAACCCTCTCTCAGCCGCCTGCGCCCCATACCCGAGCAGGTGATGGTCAACTATGGTCACCCATGCCGTCGTCAGACAAGCGAACGCCCGCGTCCGGTGACGGCTTGGCCGGGTCCATGTGGCCGGCCCGTTCAATTACCTCATGCCGTGAATTGATGGAACCTGAACCTGCCACGGTTTCCGGCATTGCTCAAACCGCCCGCCCTTGGGTCTGGCTCATGGCCGCCTGAGGAACGTGAAGTAAACGGCTACGAAAACCAAGACGATCCCGATATTCACTGCCAGCCGCTCCCAGAATCTGCCTCTGAGGAGCGCGAAGTCTACTCCGATAATGACAACCGCCATCACCACCACGTAAACGACGATGGTCAACTGTCTGCCCATTTCAGCCTCCGGTCCAATCAGGCGACCAAGAGGCGCCTGGCGCTTCAGCCGATCTTCACCTTCCGCCGGGCTCGAAGCTATAGTCGGACAAGTAAAGGTTCTTCGGCGCCGGACCCTTACGGATCCGCCCGGCGGTGTCGTACTGCGAACCGTGGCAAGGGCAGAACCAGCCCTTCCAATCGCCCTCGCCGAAGATCGGGATGCAGCCCAGGTGGGTGCAGACCCCGATGACGATCAGCCACTCCGCCATGTCGGGTTTGTGGCGGGTCGCGTCGGTGGCGGGATCGCGCATCGGCGCATGGTCATCGGCCACGGCGGCGGCAATCTCCGCCGCTGTCCGGTGGCGAATGAACACTGGCTGCTTGCGCCAAAGCACCGCCACCTGCTGGCCGAGCGCAACCTTGGTGTACTCGTACTCGATGCTCGAGAAGGCCAGTGTGTCGGCGGAGGGGTTCATCTGGTCGATCAGCGACCAGCCGACCGCCGCGACACCGCCGGCCGCCGCAGCGGCCGTCAGAATGAAGATGAAGTCCCGCCGGCCCGGCTGGGTCGCCGTGCCGGCGTCATCGTCCTCGATCAGATCCGTCATCGATCAACGACTGCCAGATATCACCCCTTCAGTCTGGAACGGGGCGACGAACCCGCGGTTCCGAAAAGTACATCACGGCGTGAATTACCGTTG
>DASXCH010000013.1:0-3666 GCA_036491275.1 Caulobacteraceae bacterium | reverse complement strand
GACTTACACACAAGTGTGGAACTCCCTACCCTAATGAACGCTAGAGAGTTCCAGCGATGGCTCAAAAAGCGGGGCTGCGAGTTTGAGAGGCATAGAGGCGGATCTGGCCACCTGACGGTCCGGCTAGGAGACCGGACATCCCAGCTACCAATGCATGGCGCTGGCAAAGATCTGGGTACCGGCCTCGTGGCCAAGATCAAAAAGGACCTGGGATTGTGACTTATCTCTTGGATCTGACACCTGACGACAACGACACTTTTTTGGTGACATGCCCTCAGCTTCCGGAGGTGGCGACCTTCGGCGAGGATTTCCACGAGGCGAGGCGTCGAGGCGCCCAAGCCATCGAGGAAGCTCTCGCCGCTCGAATTTCGAAGGGGCGCCCAAGTGTGGATTTTGAGTGGCAAGAGCTCCTCCGGGATCGCCGCTACGATCTCCTTACTACTGCGCCCGTTCCGGCTCTGACCCTGATGAAGGTCAAACTCTACGATGCAATGCGGCGGGCGGGCGTCAATCGCGCAGAGCTCACCAGGCGACTTGAATGGAACCGAGAGTCTGTCGACCGCCTCTTTCGGCTGAATCATGCCTCTCGGCTTGACCAGATAGAAGCTGCGGCAGGCGCGCTCGGTTGTTTCATGGTGGTGGGTGTGGTCCCAGATCCTGGTGTGGGCGGACTTGTCGACCCCAGGGAGATCGCTGCCGATGCGCTGAGCCTCGCTCACTTTGCCGGGCCCTGGCCGCCCTCTGATCCGAAGGATCCTCGGCGCCGTTTTACGCCTGCAATGCACACCGCAGCCGAGACAAGGGCGGAGACCCTCTAAATCGAGGCGCCAGGATCACCTGTCAGCCACATCTGGCTAGGCTCTGGGCGACCCCCGACAGGTCGCCTACTCCGCCGCCACCATCCCGCTTCGCTCCGCGAGCTTCGCCGCCCCAAGCACCACCGCCTCGCGGCCGCCGCGCACCAGCGAGCCCGGCAGCGCCCCGGTGAATTCGCCGTCCTCCAGCGTCACCTGGCCGGATTTGATGGTGTAGCGATAGCCCTCGACCCGCTGGACCAGCCGCCGCCCGCCCGCCGGCAGGTCGTTCACCGCCTCGGGCCGATGCAGCCGAAGGTTCGCGAAGTCGATGACATTGATGTCGGCCAGCAGCCCCGGGCGCAGCTCGCCGCGGTCATTGAGGCCATAGGCCCGGGCGGTGTCGCTGGAGAGCTTGCGCACCAGGAACTCGAGCGGGAACTGCTCGCCCTTGGTGCGGTCGCGCGCCCAGTGCATGAGGATGAAGCTCGGCATGCCGGCGTCGGCGATCACGCCGCAGTGGGCGCCGCCGTCGGAGAGGCCGAAGAGCACGTTCGGGTGCTCCATGTTGCGGCGGAAGAAGTCGAAGTTGTAGCCCTGGAAGCCGCCCAGCGGCTGGTAGAAGAGTTCGCGGCCGTCATCGCGCAGCAGCAGGTCGTACATCATCTCCATGGGCGCCACGCCCGCCGCCTCGGCCAGGCCGCGTACGCTCGCCTCACGGTCGGGCTCATAGTCCGGCTCTTCGCCCAGCGGGAACACCTGCCACAGCAGGTCGTCCAGGCTCACGCCCATCAGCGTGCGCTTGATCGGGCTTTCCTCAGAAAGGATGGCGGCCCGAATTTCCGGTCTGGCCAGCGTCGCCAGCTTTTCCGCATGCGGCAGGTGCGCCACCTCGGCCTTGTAGGTGGGATGGCCCATGAACACGTGGAAGCTGGACTTGAGGCCGTGCAGCACGCCGGTCGGGCGCCCGGCGATCTGCGGGCGGATGTCCATGCCGTGCCGCCGTGCTTCCTCGGCGATGTTGTACATCTTGTCGCCCTGATAGGCGCCGGCCGACGTCGCCACGAGCGTCACCGGCAGCTTCGTCTCGCCGGCGAAACCCTTCACCCACAGCCACTCGTCGTCGTCGCCCAGGTGGTCGGAGACCATCTCGAAGACGCCGTGGCTGAGGCCCTTCATCGAGAGGCCCAGCGCCAGCATCTCGTCCGAGCCGGCGAAGGTGCCGGGCATGTGCACGCCCTTCAGGTCCTTGTGCAGCAGGGTGCGCGAGGTGGAAAAGCCCAGCGCCCCGGCGGCCACGCCCTCGCGCACCAGAGCGGCCATCTCGGCGATCTCGGCGGCATTGGGCGCATAGTCGGTGTTGCACCGCTCGCCCAGCACATAGGCCCTCACCGGCGCGTGCGGGACGTGCACGCCGACGTCGATGGTGCGCGGCATCGCCTCGAGGGCGTCGAGGTATTCCGGGAACCGCTCCCACGTCCAGTCGATCCCCTCGGCCAGGGCCGAGCCCGGGATGTCCTCGACCCCCTCCATCAGTTCGATCAGGAACTGGTGATCGTCGGGCCGCACGGGGGCGAAGCCGACGCCGCAGTTGCCCATGATCGCCGTGGTCACGCCATGCCAGGACGAGGGCGCCATCTGCGCATCCCAGGTGGCCTGGCCGTCATAATGGGTGTGGATGTCGACCCACCCTGGGGTCACGATCAGGCCGGTCGCCTCGATCGCGCGCCTGGCGCCACCCTCAACGCTGCCCACCGCGACGATGCGCTCGCCCGTCACCGCGATGTCGCCCTGAAACGCCGGGCGGCCGGTGCCGTCGACGATGGTCCCGCCCCGGATGATCAGATCGTACACGCCGCGCTCCGCGAACCTGTCTGCCTATCGAGCGCCCATGGTGTCCGCCCGGCCGGCGCCTGAGAAGCGTAACCCGGCGTCAGGCTGCAGATGAACGGACGCGCGGCGCAGGCAGCGCGGAGCCGCGGTGAAGGTCTTCCCGGGTCCTGGTCTCGGGCCTGCTGTGGGTCGCCGCTGAGCGGCTCCCAGACGCGAGCTGCCGGCCAAATCAGGTTTCACGCGCATTGCAGGCCTGCAAGCGGCCGGCCCATAACGAAGCTGACTCACCACCCTTTTGCCATATTGCGCGAAAGGGCAGGGGTTGTTAAGCAAGTTGGATCATCGGGGGACGACCATGAAAACTCATGTTGCCATTCTCGCGGCCAGCGCGGTCGCGCTTGCGGCCGGCTCGGCCGGCGCCGGTACAATTTTTGACGACGGCCCGACCGACGGGACTGTCAACGGGTTTTTTATTGCTGGACCGAACGGTCTCGCGGCGGGCAACCAATCGATTTACGACACGTTCACAGCCACCGGCAGCGGCACGGTTGGTGAGCTGCAGGTCGGCCTCTGGGTGCCGACGGGCGAAACCCCGACCACGTTCACCTGGTGGCTCGGCACGACCTCCTTGGACAACAGCCTCGGGGGCGGCACGGTTACCCTGTCGTCCGCGGATTACGTTTTTCACAACGACAGTGGTGTTGGATTTGACGTCTATGATGTGACGCTCACGGGCCTGAGTTCCGCGATGCTGACTGCGGGGAGCACCTATGTGCTTACCCTTGGCAATGGAAATGACAGTTTGGGCGACGAGTTCGTTGCCTGGGACAACAATGGTGGGCCAGCTTCCTGTGGCTTTTTCCAGAGCGGTGTTGATCTTGGCAGTTGCATCCCGGGTGGTGGCGAAGCCTTCACCCTGAGCACCTCATCTGTCTCATCCGCGCCCGAACCGGCGATCTGGGCCCTGATGCTGGCTGGCTTCGCCGGCCTCGGCGTCGCGCTCCGCTCGCGGCGCGCGCGTCCCGCCGCCGCCTGAACG
>DASXCH010000012.1:0-14967 GCA_036491275.1 Caulobacteraceae bacterium | reverse complement strand
GGGCGCGCTTGGCCTTCTGGAAATAGACCGGATCGCCGGTGAGCTTGCTGAGCGTGCCGAACTCCAGGATCAGGCTGCCGGTCTCGGCCGGATTGGAGTCCACGCCGCTGGGCTTGCCCGTGCGCAGGTTGATGTAGGGATTAGGCAGGCCGGTGGGCGAGTTGAACGCCGACAGCAGGCGCTCGCCGAGATCGCGGGCTTTGGCGAGGAGGCGTTTGTCGCGGGTGAGCTCGTAGCCCGAGAGCAGGCCGCCGAGCAGGCGGATGGTGATCTCGAAGGTCTTGACGCTGATGTCCTTGTCGAAGTCCAGCCGCTCGGCGATCAGATCGCGGTCGTCGCGCGCCTCACGCTTCAGTCCCATCAGGACCAGGGTGTCGAGGGCATCGATCGGGGTCATCAGCAGGGAAGTCCCGTACCAGTCGTAGGGCTTTCGGATGAGCGGCCGCAGTTCGTCGTGGCCCCAGGCATCGCGGCGGTATCCCAGCCAGGCGTGCAGGAACTCGGCCTTCACCTGACGAGCCGCGACCGGGTCGGCCGGCGGCGTCGAGGCGGCCGCCGCGGCGGCGGCTGAAAGGACGATCGCCGCCAGGACCGGCGCCAGCCGCTTCATGTCGAAATCGCATCCTCCCCGCCGCCGCAGCGCTTCCTTGGATGTCGCTCTTGCCAAGCGCACAATCCGGTTGAAATGTCCTTCACCTTAACCAGACGGAGGGTGCGACCCTATGCGTTTCATGATCATGGCCGCCGCGGTTGCGGCGCTCGCGTTTGCATCGACGGCCGAGGCGAAATCCTGCAAGGACGCCAAGGGCCATTTCATCAAGTGCCCGACGGCGGCCGCCGCACCCGCCAAGCCGGCTGCGGCGAAACCCTGCAAAGACGCCAAGGGTCATTTCATCAAGTGCGGAGCCACGGCCGTTGCGCCGACGATGGCTGCACCGGTCGCCAAGCCGGCCAACAAGCCGGCCAACAAGCCGGCAACGGCTGCCAAGCCTTCCGGCCCCAAGTCCGCGCCCAAGTGCAAGACCGGCGTCCTGTGCGGCGACGCCTGCATCCCCAAGGGCAAGGTCTGTCACAAGACGTGAGACAGCGCCTGCGATAGGGCGTGACAAAGGGGGCCCCGCGGTAAAGGAGTCATCATAGGTCCCTTCGATAGTCTCGGTTCTCTCGCAGGCGGCGCCCTCGGCGGCGCCCTCGGCGGCGACCTCGGCGGCGACCTCGGCGTAACAGAAGGCGACGAGCAGGATCACCACGCTGCCCGCCTCCATGGCCATGGCCGCCCCCACGGGCCCGGCCACGCGGAGGATATCGCCCAGGACAATGACCCAGGCCACGCCGACCACGCGGCCGAAGGCGACGGTGAAATACTGAACGCTGTTGATGACCCGCGAGATCGAGGCCGGCTCGGCCTGCGATTGGCTCATCTTGTCCCCCCACTGGAATGGGACCGCCCACACGTTTAAGGCTTCGCGCCATGCCCGCCTATCGTTCCCGCACCACCACCCACGGCCGCAACATGGCCGGCGCACGCGGGCTGTGGCGCGCCACCGGCATGAAGGACGAGGATTTCGGCAAGCCGATCATCGCCGTCGCCAACTCCTTCACCCAGTTCGTGCCCGGCCACGTGCACCTGAAGGACCTCGGCCAGCTGGTGGCGCGCGAGATCGAGGCGGCCGGCGGCGTCGCCAAGGAGTTCGACACCATCGCCGTCGATGACGGCATCGCCATGGGTCATGCCGGCATGCTCTATAGCCTGCCCTCGCGCGAGCTCATCGCCGACAGCGTCGAATACATGGTCAACGCCCACTGCGCCGACGCCCTGGTGTGCATCTCCAACTGCGACAAGATCACACCCGGCATGCTGATGGCGACCCTGCGCCTCAATGTCCCGACGGTGTTCGTCTCCGGCGGCCCGATGGAGGCCGGCAAGGTCAACTGGGACGGCAAGGACCGCTCGATCGATCTTATCGACGCCATGGTGGCGGCCGCCGACGAGAAGGTCTCCGACGACGAATTGACGTTCATCGAGCGCTCGGCCTGCCCGACCTGCGGCTCGTGCTCGGGCATGTTCACGGCCAATTCGATGAACTGCCTCACCGAGGCGCTCGGCCTCTCGCTGCCGGGCAACGGCTCGACCCTGGCGACCCACGCCGACCGCGAACAACTGTTCCGCGAGGCCGGCAGGCGGATCGTCGCCCTGGCCCGCCGCTGGTACGAGCACGACGACGCCACGGCCCTGCCGCGCTCGATCGCCTGCTTCGAGAGCTTCGAGAACGCCATGACCCTGGATATCGCCATGGGCGGCTCGACCAACACCGTGCTGCACTTGCTGGCGGCGGCGCACGAGGCCGAGGTTCCCTTCACCATGGCTGACATCGACCGGCTGTCGCGGGCGACGCCGTGCCTCTGCAAGGTCGCGCCGTCCAAGTCGGATGTGCACCTGGAGGATGTCCACCGCGCCGGCGGGATCATGGCCATCCTGGGCGAACTCGAGCGCGCGGGCCTTATCCACCGCGGCACGCCCACCGTGCACAGCGCCACCCTCGCCGAGGCGCTCGAGACCTGGGACATCCGCCGCGGCGCCAGCGAAGCGGTCCAGACCTTCTACCGCGCGGCGCCCGGCGGAACGCCGACCCAGGTCGCCTTCAGCCAGGACCGGCGCTGGGACATCTTGGATCTCGACCGCGAGTCGGGCGTGGTCCGCGAGGCGGCGCACGCCTATTCTAAGGACGGCGGCCTCGCCGTCCTGCATGGCAACCTGGCCCTCGACGGCTGCATCGTGAAGACGGCCGGCGTCGATGAGGCCCTGCTGACCTTCTCCGGCCCGGCCCGCGTCTACGAGAGCCAGGACGATGCCGTCAGCGGCATCCTCACCGGCCAGGTCAAGGCGGGCGATGTGGTCGTCATCCGCTACGAGGGGCCCAAGGGCGGGCCCGGCATGCAGGAGATGCTCTACCCGACCAGCTATCTGAAATCGAAGGGCCTCGGCAAAGCCTGCGCCCTGGTCACCGACGGCCGCTTTTCCGGGGGCACCTCCGGGCTCTCGATCGGCCACGTTTCGCCCGAGGCGGCCGAGGGCGGCGGCATCGCCCTGGTGGAGGATGGCGACATCATCGAGATCGACATCCCCAGCCGCTCGATCCGCTTGGCGCTGAGCGAGGACGAACTCGCCCGCCGGCGCGCGGCCAAGGGAGCGACGCCATGGAAGCCGGCCAACCGCGCCCGGCAGGTCTCACCCGCCCTGCAGGCCTACGCCGCCCTCACCACCAGCGCCGCGCGCGGAGCGGTCCGCGACGTGGGCCAACTGAGCCGCTAGCTTGGCGCGGCCCCAGGCGGCGGACTACGCCGAGCGGCGCGCCGCGATCGTCGAGCAGGCCGCCGAACTATACGCCTGCAAGGGTTTCGCCAGCGCCTCCGTGGCCGACCTGGCCGACCGCCTGGGCGCCTCCAAGGCTCTGGTCTATCACTATTATCCCTCGAAGGAGGAGATCCTCTTCGAGGTCATGGACTCCCACCTGCGGAAGCTCTCCGAGGCGGTCGAGGAAACCGTGGCGCTGGATGCCGGCCCCGAGGACAAGCTGCGCGCGCTCGCCCATAGCTTCATGCGGCTCTATGTCGGCGCCGCCGCCCGCCACAAGGTGCTGCTCAACGAGCTGGACGCCCTGCCGCCGACCCGCCGCGCCGAGATCGTGGAGCGTCAACGGCGCCTGATCGATGCGGTCGAGGCTCTGATCCTGGCCATCCAGCCGGCCCTGGCCGACCGGCCGCAGCTGACTCGACCCGCGGCCATGCTGTTCTTCGGCATGATTAACTGGACCCACACCTGGTACCGCGAAGGCGGCGGCGCGCGGGCCGACGAGATCGCCGACCTCGCCGCCGACATGGCCCTCGCCGGGCTCTCAGGCCTTCAGCCGTCGTAGTCGACGACGACACCGTCGTCGATCGGCACGGCCTGGCAGGTGAGGATAAAGCCGGCCTCGAGCTCGGCGTCGGTCAAGGCGTAATTGGCCTTCATCTCCACCTTGCCGGCGACGAGCCTGGCGCGGCAGGTGGCGCAGACCCCGCCCTTGCAGGCGAAGGGCGCCGGGAGGCCCGCGGCCCGGGCGCATTCCAGGATCGAACCCTTGTCGGCGTCGAAATCGATCTTCGAGCGGCGGCCATCGAGCACGACGGTCAGGCGCCGGCCCTGGGCGGCCTGCGTCATCCGCCGGGCGGAGGCGACCTGGGCTTCGGAAAGCGGGCCGGTGATGAAGCGTTCGAGGAGGATCTTCTCCTTCGGCACGCCGCGGCTGAGCAGCGCCGCCTCGACCGCGTCCATCATTGGCCCCGGCCCACAGACGAAGACGGCGTCCGTGTCATCCGTCCGAACGAGGGATGAGAGCACGTCCTCGACCTTGGCCGCGTCCAGGCGCCCGTTGAAAAGCTCGGCGTCCTCCTCCTCGTCCTCGAGGAAGTGGAACACCTCCAGGCGGTCCATGAACCGGTTCTTGAGGCCCGCCAGCTCCTCCAGGAACATGATCTGGGCGGACGAGCGGTTGCCGTAGATCAGGGTGAAGCGGCTTTTCGGCTCATCGCGCAGCGCCGTCTTCAGAAGCGACAGGACGGGGGTGATCCCCGAGCCGCCGGCGAAGGCGACATAGCGGCGCGACGCGTCCGGATCGAACGTCCAGGTGAAGGCGCCGTGCGGGGCCATGGCCTCCAGCGTCGCCCCTGCCGCCAGGGCCTGGTTGGCCCAGCCGGAGAAGACGCCCTCGGCGATCTGCTTGATGGCGATGCTCAAGATCCCCTCGCCCGGCGCGGCGCACACCGAATAGTTGCGGCGCACCTCCTCGCCGGCGATCTCGGTGCGGACGGTGAGATGCTGGCCGGCCTCGAAGGCGAAGGTCTCGGCGAGCTCGGCCGGCAGGTCGAAGATCACCGACACCGAATCCGGCGTCTCCCGCCGCACCTCGGCGATCCGCAAGGGATGGAAGTCCTTGCTCACCTCAGTGGCACTTGAAGCGGTCGAATGGCTCGGCGCAGGCCCGGCAGCGCCACAGGGCCTTGCACGGCGTCGAGCCGAAGGCGCTCACTTCCTCGGTGTCGGGTGAGCCGCACCGCGGGCAGGCCGCCGCCGCTCGCGGCGAAGGCGGGGCGATGCCGTAGGCGTGGAGTTTTTCGCGGCCTTCGGCGGAGATCCAGTCCGTAGTCCAGGCCGGATCGAGCCGGACCGCGATCTGCGTCTCCTCAAGGCCCGCCGTCGCCAGGGCGCGGCGGATGTCGGCCTCGATCGCCGCGGTGGCCGGACAGCCGCTGTAGGTCGGCGTGATCGTCACTCGCCGGCCGTCGGCGGAAATCTCACGGACGATGCCGAGATCGAACACCGTCACCACGGGGATCTCAGGGTCCATGACGGCGGCCAGGGCCTGACGCACCGCCGTCGCCCTGTCGATCGTCCGGCTTACCATTGGGCGTCCGGATAGGCGCGCGGCAGGAATTGCATCTCCGCCAGCAAGTGGCCCAGGTGCTCGGAATGGCGTCCTTCCCGGCCGCCGACGACCGGCCGCCGCACCGGCGGTCTCTCCAGGCCGGCTTCGGCCAGGGTGCGGTCCACCTCGGCGTCGAAGGCGGGCCGCAGCGACGCCGGGTCCGGCGCCACGCCCGCCAGCGCCTCCGTCACCGCATCGGCCTCGAACAGTTCGTCGACGAACCGCCAGCACCAGTCGAGGCCGTCGATCATCCGCGCCCGGCTCTCCTCCGTGCCGTCGCCCAGCCGCACGACCCATTCGCGCGAGAAGCGCAGATGATAGGCGGTCTCCTTGACCGCCTTGCCGGCGACGGCCGCCAGCATCTCGTCCTTCGAGCCGGCCAGGGCCTCGAACAGCGGCAGCCGCCAGGCCGAGAACAGGAACTGCCGGGCGAGGGTGCGGGCGAAGTCGCCGTTGGGCTGCTCGACCAGCAGGCAGTTGGTGAAGTCCATCACGTCGCGATGGAAGGCGAGCTTGTCGGCGTCCCGCCCGCCAGCTTCCAGTTCGCCGGCGTAGCCCAGCAGGAACGTCGCCTGACCCAGGAGGTCGAGGCCGAGGTTGGCCAGCGCCAGGTCGATCTCCAGCGCCGGAGCATTGCCGCACCATTCGCCCAGCCTTTGGCCAAGCACCAGGGCGTCGTCGCCGAGGCGCAGGGCGTAGGCGAAGAGGGGGGAGGCCGGCATCAGATGTGCTTCACGCCGTCGGGGATCGAATAGAAGGTCGGGTGCCGGTAGACCTTGTCCTCGGCCGGCTCGAACAGCGGCCCGGCCTCGGCCGGATCGGAGGCGGTGATCGCCGCCGAGGGCGCCACCCACAGGCTGACTCCTTCCATCCGCCGGGTGTAGACATCGCGCGCCGCCTCCAGCGCCATCGCCGCGTCGGCGGCGTGGACCGAGCCCACATGCTTGTGGGCGAGGCCGCCGCGGCTCCTCACGAACACTTCCCACAGCGGCCAGTCACGGGCCTCGCTCATCAGGCGGCCTCCTGCCGGTCGCGACGTTTGTCGGCGTGGACGACGGCGGCCTCGCGCACCCAGGCGCCCTCCTCCCAGGCCTTCACCCGCGCCGCCATCCGCTCCTTGGCCAGCGCCCCTTCGCCGCGGACCACGGCGTAGAACTCCTCCCAGTCGATCGGCCCGAAGTCGTAGCCGCCCCTGCCCTCGTCCTTTTCCCCGTTCCATGTGAGGTCCGGGTCGGGAACCTTGAGGCCGATGGCCTCGGCCTGGGGCACGGTGACGTCGACGAACTTCTGGCGCAGCTCGTCATTGGTGTCGCGCTTGATCCGCCAGCGCATCGACTGGGCGGTGTTGGGGCTGGCCTCGTCCGGCGGACCGAACATCATCAGCGAAGGCCACCACCAGCGGTTCAGGGCGTCCTGGGCCATCCGCTTCTGCGCCGCCGTGCCGGAGGCCAGAACGGTGATCAGCTCGAAGCCCTGGCGCTGATGGAAGCTCTCCTCCTTGCAGATGCGCACCATGGCCCGGGCGTAGGGCCCGTAGGAGGTCCGCTGCAGGGGGATCTGGTTCATGATCGCCGCCCCGTCGACCAGCCAGCCGATGGCCCCGATGTCGGCCCAGGTGAGGGTCGGATAGTTGAAGATGGTCGAATATTTGGCCTTGCCCGCATGCAGGGCTTCGATCATCGCCTCGCGCGTCGTGCCCAGCGTCTCGGCCGCGCAATAGAGATAGAGCCCGTGGCCGCCCTCGTCCTGCACCTTGGCCAGCAGGATGGCCTTGCGCCTCAGGCTCGGCGCCCGGGTGATCCAGTTGCCCTCCGGCAGCATGCCGACGATCTCGGAATGGGCGTGCTGCGAGATCTGCCGGATCAGGGTCCGTCGATAGGCGACCGGCATCCAGTCCTTGGGCTCGATGACGGCGTCGGCGGCGACGCGCGCCTCGAAGGCGTCGACCAGGTCCTGCGGCTCATCGGCCACGCCAGGGTCGGCGGCTTTCGCCGCGGGCGAGCGCAGATCGGTGGTGTACATGGCGGTCTCCGGACCCCTTAAGATAGGATAAGCTGACCACTTGGTCAATTAATTCCAACGCATTTCGATCCGCCGATTTGACCACCTCCGGGGCCGGGCCTAGCGTCGATCCGAGATTGCGACGAGGGAGAGCGGCCATGGCCTTCGAGACCATCCAGTTTGGCATCGAGGGCCATGTCGCGCGCCTCACCCTCAACCGGCCAGACCGGCTGAACAGCTTTACCGCCGCGATGCACGACGAGGTCGCCCGGGCCCTGACCATGGTCGAGCACCAGGGCGCGCGCGTGCTGGTGATCACCGGCGCCGGGCGCGGCTTCTGCGCCGGCCAGGACCTTGCCGATCCGGCGGTGGCGCCGGGGACGGACCTCAAGGAAGCCCTGGAAGAGCGCTACAACCCCCTCATCCGCCGCCTCGCCAAGCTCCCCATGCCGGTGGTGGCGGCGGTGAACGGCGTCGCCGCCGGCGCCGGGGCCAACCTCGCCTTCGCCTGCGACATCGTCTTGGCCGCCAAGTCGGCCCGCTTCATCCAGAGCTTCGCCAACATCGGCCTCATCCCCGACAGCGGCGGCACCTGGATCCTGCCGCGGATCGCCGGCCAGGCGCGGGCCCTGGGGATGACCCTCACCGGCACGCCGATCCCCGCCGACCGGGCCGAGGCCTGGGGCCTCATCTGGCGCGCCGTGGAGGACAACAAGCTCGCCGAGGAGACCGACGCCCTGGCCGCGAAATTCGCCGCCGCCCCGACCCTGGGCCTCGCCGAAACCAAGCGCTTGATCCGCGAGAGCGGGGCCAAGTCCCTCAAGGAAGCCCTGGATGACGAGCGCGACGCCCAGAGCAAACTGGGTCGCAGCGCCGACTACGCCGAGGGCGTCGAGGCCTTCGCCGCCAAGCGGCCGCCGAAGTTCCTCGGACGCTAGGCTCTGTCATTCGTCACAGCGGACAGGCGGCGGAGTCGTCGGCTACGATGACCCCATGCTGAAGACATTCCCGGCGGGCGGCGGCGCCCCGATCTGGCTGGATCTGGTCTCGCCCGGCCCTGACGAGCTGAAGCAGGCCGAGGCGATCGTCGGCGCGCCCCTGCCGAGCCGCGAAGCCCTGTCAGAGATCGAAAGCTCGAGCCGGGTGCGGGCGCGAGGCGACGTGCTCTTAATGAGCACGCCTTCGGCGGCGCCGCCGGTCGGCGGCGAAGTTCCCGGCGCCCCGATTGGCTTCATCCTCTCGCGGGATCGCCTGGCGACGGTGCGCTATTCGCCGCTCAAGGGCTTCGACGCGGTCTGGCAGCGCCTGGAGCGCGGCGAAGCCACCGTCGGCGGCGGCCTCGATGTCTTCGTCGAGCTCTGCGAGGAGATCGTCGATCGCCTGGCCGACGCCCTCGAACTGCTCGCCCAGGAGCTGCGGCCGCTGTCGGAAGCAGCCTTCCACACCGACGACACCCGCGGCGCCAAGGCCATCCGCTCCAACCAGCTGCTGCGGACCCAGCTCCGCAGCATCGGCAAGACGGGCGATCGCCTGTCCATCATTCGCGACGCCCTGGCCGGGCTCGACCGCGTGGTCGCCTACGCGGCGCTCCAGACCGAGGCCTGGCCGAACGCGACGCCGCTTCAGACGCGCCTCGAGAGCGTCAAGCGCGATATCGCCTCGCTGAGCGACTACGACGCCCAGCTCTTCAACAAGATCCAGTTCCTGCTCGACGCCACCGTCGGCCTGATCGGCATCGCCCAGAACGACATCTTCAAGGTCCTGACCATCGTCTCCATCGTCGGCATTCCGCCGACGCTCGTGGCCAGCATGTACGGCATGAACTTCAAGACCATGCCGGAGTACGACTGGGCCTTTGGCTATCCCTACGGCCTGGCGATGATCGCGCTCAGCGCCGCGATCCCGGTGATCTGGTTCAAGGTCAAGGGCTGGTTCTAAATCCCTCTGCCTCCGGGAGAGGTGAAGGGCGCGCGCCCGACGAGGTGCTTGCGCCGAGGAGGGTCATTTAGGGCGCTCGGCTGCGGGCATTTGGCCACGCGGCCGCGCCCGTGGGACTAAGAGTCCGCACGCTCGGCCGCCCCGGCCACGCCCGTGGGACTAAGAGTCTGCAGGCCACGCCTCCAGGATCTCCACGAAGCGCGCCAGCCAGGCGTTGGTCTGGACCGCGTCGATCACCCGGTGGTCGATGGTCAGGGACACATAGGCCATGGGCCGGATCTGGATGGCGTCGGCCCCGCCGACTTCGCGCACGACGACCCGTTTTTCCAGCTTGCCGACGCCGAGGATCGCCGACTGGGGCTGGTTGATGATGATCGGCGCGGCGACCAGCGAGCCGGAAACCCCGTGGTTTGAGATCGAGAAGGTGCCGCCCTGGACGTCGGCCGGCGTCAGGTTGCCGGCTCGGGCGCGGGCGGTGAGGTCGGTGAGCTGGCCGGCGATCGCCTCGAGCTCCAGCGCCTGGGCGCGGCGGATCACCGGCACGATGAGGCCGGCCTCGCCCAGCGCCGTGCCGACGCCGACGTGGACGTCGTCGAAGAGCTCCAGATGATCCTCATGCCAGCGGCTGTTGACCGCCGGGGCCGCGGCCATGGCCCGCGCCGCGGCGGCGACGATGTAGGCGGTGTAGGTGAGGCCGATGCCCTTGGCGGCAAGGGCGGCCTTGGTCGCCTCGCGGTGGGCGACGACCGCCGAGAAGTCGGCCTCGAACACCGCGGTGACGTGCGGCGCGACGGTCACCGAGCGGACCATGTGCTCGGCGATCTGCCGGCGCATGCGGTCGTGCGGGACCTTGCGCGAGCCGCCGCCCAAGCCGCGGCGCTCTATGGCGGCGGCGACGTCGGCCCGCGTCAGCCTCCCGCCGCGCCCCGAGCCGGCGATGGCGGCCGGATCGACGCCGCTCTCGCGCACGAGACGGCGCACGGAAGGGGAGAGACGGGTTTCATCACGGGCGCCCCCCTCCCGGCCGGAGTTTATCCTCGGGCCGTCCTCTGGCCGGACCCGGAGGGCCGTACTCCCCCCGCTTCGCAGGGGGAGATCCATCGTGGATCCTCCCCCGTTTGCGGGGGAGGCGGACCCCGAAGGGGTGGAGGGGGCTGCGGCAATGCCGACTTGGATCCGCCCCAGCACCGCCCCCGGGGCCGCGTCGGCATCGACGGCCAGCACCTGCTCGGCCAGCACCCCCGCCTCCGGCGCGGCGATCTCGACAGCGACCTTGTCGGTCTCCAGCTCGACCACCGGCTCGTCCTTGGCCACCGCTTCGCCGACCTGTTTCAGCCAGGCGCGCACCACCGCCTCCGAACCCTCCTGCTCGGCCGGGACGAGGAGATCGATGAACCTGGTCACGGCCTAGAATGCCACGAGTTCGTCGATCCTGGCGGCGATGTCGTCCACCGAGGGGACGACCGCCTCCATCAGGATCGGGCTGTGCGGGCTGGGGATGTCCGGCATGGTCAGGCGCGCGACCGGCGCGTCGAGATCGAGGAAGGCTGAATCGGCGACCTCGGCGGCGATCTCGGCCCCGAAGCCAGCCGTGCGCAGGTCCTCGTGGACGATGAGGCAGCGGTGGGTCTTGGCCACCGAGGCCAGCACCGCCACCCGGTCCCAGGGCGCCAGGCTGCGCAGGTCGATCACCTCGGTCGAGCGGCCGCTTTTCTGCGCCGCCGCTTCGCAGCGCTCGACCATCGCCCCCCAGGCCACCAGGGTGATCTCATCCCCGGCCCGGGTGATCTTGGCCCGCCCGAAGGGCAGGGCATAGTCGTCGCCCGGCCATGGCCGTCGCGCCCAGGCGGCGTCCAGCATGGCCCGGTGCTCGAGGAAGATCACCGGGTCGTCGCCGCGCAGGCCAGCGCGCAGCAGGCCCGCGGCGTCCTCGGCGCTGGAGGGCGCGGCCACCTTCCAGCCCGGCGCGTGGATGAACCGCGCCTCGTCGGTCTGGCTGTGCCAGGGATCGCCGCTGCGCAGGAAGCCCACCGGCATGCGCACCACCATGGGACAGGCGAAGCGGTTGTGGGTGCGCCAGCGCAGGGTGCCGGCGTCGTTGATCTGCTCGGCGGCCGGATCGGCGTATTTGCGAAACTGGATCTCCGGCGCCGGCATCAGGCCGGCCAGGGCCATGCCCACCGCGCGGCCGATGATCCCCTCTTCGGAGAGCGAGGTGTCGAACACCCGCCCGGCGCCGAACTTCTCCTGCAGGCCGAGCGTCACGCCATGGACGCCGCCCTTGGGGCCGACATCCTCGCCGAAGACCGCGAGCCGCCGATTGCGCGCCAGCTCGCCCTCCAGGGTCCGGCGGATCGCCGCCCCCATGTTGATCCTCTGGCCCTCCGGATGCGGTTCGTCCGTGGTCGGAGGAACGGCGATTCCTGCCGCGCGAAGCCCGCCCTGGAGCTGGGGTTCGTCGGGCTCGGAATAGACGAAGCGGGCCACCGTCGACGGATCGGGCTCGGGCCGCGCCTCGGCCTTGGCCCGCGCTTCGTCGGCCGCCGCCGCGGCGTCGGCGGCGATCGCCTGCCATTCCGCCTCGCCGATCTGCAGGGCGGCCAGATGCGCCTTCAGTCGCGGGAGGGGGTCGCGCGCTTCTTCCGCGGCGATCGTCTCGGCGCTCTTGTAGGCCTGGGTGTCCTGGAAGCTGTGACCCTCCAGGCGCGGCACCTTGAGCCGCAGCAGGGCCGGCGCCCGCGCCGCGCGCACATGACTCACCGCCTCCTGGATCAGGGTTGAGGCCTCGGCCGGATCGGCGCCGTCGCCGGCCAGCACCGTCAGGCCTGAAAAGGCGGCGAGGTTGGCGGCGATGTCGGCGCCCGGCGTCTGCAGCGCCCCCGGCACGGAAATGCCCCAGCCGTTGTCCTCGATGTAGAACAGCATCGGCAGCCGCAGCGTCGTCGCCATGGTCAGGGCCGACCAGAAGCCGTTGGTGGCCACCGAGGCGTCACCGCCAAGCGCCACGGCGATGGCCTGCGCCCAGGCCGGATCCTTCAGCACCTTCGCGTGGTAATCGATGGCCTGGGCCCAGCCGGCGGTCGGGGTGAACTGGGCGCCCACCCCGCCGCACATCGGCAGGGCCGAGGCGCCGGCCGGGTTGGGGAAGTTGAACACCGCGCCGATGTCGCGCCCGCCCGAATAGCCGCCGGCGCGGGCCATGGACGAGCCCAGCGCCTCTTGCGGCGCCACGCCCAGGGCCAGCAGCAGCGGCCGCGAGCGGTAATAGCCGCACACCGCGTCGTGGGGATCGGTGAGATGGAGGCCGAGCATCGCCTGGGCCATGTCGTGGCCGCGGGCCGAGAACTGGTAGAGGATCTTCTTTTCGGGGACGAGCCGGGTCTCCTCGAGCGCGTCGAGGGCGCGTGACAGCTGGGTGAGGAAGGCGACCCGACGCCAGTATTCGCTCATCACGTCATCGCCGCCAGCGCCGACGTTCTTCCCTGGCGTCATCCCCGAGCCATCCAAAACCCGAACGTCATGGCCGGGCTTGTCCCGGCCACCCATGAACGCCGGCCTGCGTGTGGCCATGCCGGGCATGGCCACACATCCGTTCGCGCCGAATGGGTCCCCGGCACAAGGCCGGGGATGACGTTTTTGTTTTGGCGCGGCGCCCGACCACTGTTTGGAGCAGGTATGTGCGCGCGAAGCAGCCAACCCGGGAAGGGGGTCACGGGATAGGCCATGGCGTCGCCGCTCATCCGCCCATCGCCGCCAGGGCCCCAAGCACGTCCAGCACGCGGTCGTTCTCGGGCGGCAGGCCGACGCTGATGCGGAAATAGCCTTCGCCGAGGCGGATCGGCCGCACGATGAGCCCGGCGGCGAGGAACTCTTCGAACGCCGCCTCCAGCGCGATCGGCGAGCGGACGAAGACGAAGTTCGCCTCCGTCGGCGTGTGGGAGACGCCGATCTCGGCGAGGCGCGCCTGCATCCGCTCGCGCTCGGCGACGACCGCCGCCACGCCGCGGCGCATATGGTCCTGGTCGGCGAGCGCGGCGATGGCCGCCGCCTGCGAGGCAGACGTGAGATTGAACGCCGGCCTCAGGCGCTCGATGGCGTCGATGACCTCCGGGCCCGAGACCACGCCATAGCCCGCGCGCAGGCCCGCCAGGCCATGGGCCTTGGAGAATGTCCGTGTCAGGAGGAACACCCCGCCCCAGGCCTCGAGCAGGTCGAGCGCGCTCGCCGCGTCATGGAACTCGGCATAGGCCTCGTCGAGGAGAACGATGGCGTCCTGCGGCGTCGCCTCCAGGATCGCCGCCAGGTCGGCGCGCGAGGTGCGCTCGCCGCTCGGGTTGTTGGGGGTGCACAGGGCCATGGCCGTGGGTCGGCGCGCCAGCGCGGCGCGGACGCCGGCCACGTCAATCCTGAACGCGGCGTCGCGCGGCGCATCGACGATCTCGGCCCCGGCCGAGCGGGCGAAGATCTCGTAGCTGGGGAAGGTCGGCCTGGAGAGCAGCAGGGTGTCGCCCGGCGACAGATAGGCGCGGAAGAAATAGTCGATGATGGCTTCCGAGCCCGGCCCCACGACCACCCGCTCCAGCGGGGCATGGAGATGCGCCGCCACCGCCGCCCGCAGGGCCCCGGAGGTCGAATCCGGATAGGTCTCGGGGTGGGCCAGGGCATGGATCGCGGCCTCAACCGCCCGCGGGCTGGGCCCGTGCGGATTTTCGTTGCTGGAGAGCTTGGCGTAGGTCCGCGCGCCGAACCGCCGCGCGGCCAGCGCCGGGGTCATCCCGGCTTCGTAAGGCGTGATCGCCGCCAGCGCGGCCCGGGGCTCCGGGCGGCCCTCTTCGGCCTGGATCCTAGCGGCGGCGGTCATGGGGACAGATTACGCACGTCTTTCCGGAATGTGCTTTCTCACTTTGCTCGAGAGACACGTTTTGTGGTCATAAGTTGCGTTGATAGGCCATGAACTGAAAGGAATTGATCAAGTCATGCCCGCCCCCTCGTCGCCCTCCGGAATGCGCCTTTGCCGAGAGATCGCCGCATCGCCCCTCCCCGTCGCGCTGCGACGAGACTAGATTGGCCATCCCGAGCGGAGGAACGTTCCATGACTGTCGTCACCTATGAGATCGTCGAGCACGACGGCGGCTGGGCCTACCGGGTCGGCGGCGTCTATTCGGAGACCTTCCGCAGCCACGATGCGGCCAAGGCGGCCGCCCGCCGCGCCGCCGGCGAACAGCGCGTGCCGGGCGAGGAGGTCGGCATCAGCTGGGAAGACGCCGAGGGCCGCTGGCACAACGAAGTCACCGACGGCCGCGACCGCCCGGAAACCGAGGTCGAGGGGTAGGGACGGATTATCCACGGAGCCGGCGTCTCGCCGCCATCCGTCCGAAAACTCCGCTCATCCTGGACGAGCCGCGTGTAGCGGCGAGATCCAGGACCCATATGTGGACGGCCCCCGCTTGCAAGATGTTTTGGGCGGTTCGAGCGGATCGCTTGCGTCCATATGTACGGTCTGACGGCCGGATGCGGCCGCCGCCAAGATGGTTTTCGCAGGGCGGGTTCCTATCAGGGGTGC
>DASXCH010000011.1:0-11388 GCA_036491275.1 Caulobacteraceae bacterium | reverse complement strand
TTTCGTCGACTTCCGCGTAGGGCATTGGCTCCGCCGAAAGATATTTGCGCGCATAGAGCCCGGCATCGGGGACGATGATCCTCACTCGCCCAGCCGGCGCCAGGACGCGGTGAAGTTCCTTGATGAACCTCGTAGCCGCCTCAAACGGGATATGTTCGATACAGTGTTCACTGAACACCGCAGAGATCGAATGATCGTTGAATGGCAGAGGTTTTGAAACGTCCCAACAAAGATCGATTCCGGGCCGCCAATAATAGTCCACGCTGTATAAATCGGGGTGAATGTTTAAGCCGGGTCCGAAGTCGATATACACCCCCCTCTTGGGATGCCTGAACAGAAACCTGTTGTTTCGAATCACGGCGCTTATCGCCCACTGCACTTTGCGATAGCTTAGAAAAGGGCGGTCCCATTGGATTCGTCGGAACACGCTTGACCTCGCGGGTGTCGATCGTCGAAGTCTTGTTTCGCTCACGGCTTTGCTCTCAGTCGGTCAGCTTGCGCGAAAGGGAGACGATCCTCTCCAAGCAAGACAACAGGCTCTCGGAGCCCGCTCTCACGTGCTCTTCCGAAAATAGCCATGTGAAAATCCACCGGAATAGAGATACGTCACCTGTTCCGCCTTATCCGCCATATACTCGTCGCATGCCTTCTTCACCCCGGGCAATCTATTCCAACCAACTGGGTTAACGACCGGATCACAATAATCGTCGATCAAGCAGATCGCGCCGGGGCTCAGGCGTGGATAGACATTTTCCAGACTGCAAAATATAGACTCATACAAGTCGCCATCGAGATGAGCGAAGCTTATCTGGCCCGGGAGATGTATTGAAAGTGTATCTTCGAACCAACCCTTGATTATTCTTGGCTGCAGAAGGTCATACCGCCGAAAGTTTCCCAGCAATATCTCTTCCTTAGCTTTCAGTTGGCCGCCGCCAAGAAACGTCCCATCCGCGTCGGCCGGCGTTGGCAACCCCTCAAAACTATCGAACACGTGAAGCGTCTTATCCGTTTTGAACTGAGACATGATCCTGGCTATGAGGACACTCGTCTGTCCCTCATTGCATCCCAACTCCACGATGTCTCCGTCGACGCTATAGGCAAGCGTTTGCTCGACCAGATGATAGATATTGATGCGCTGCTCTATATTCGTCATCAATCCAGATTTATGGGGCGAAATATACTTACCACTAATATTGGTCAAGAATCGATCAATTTCGTATGTATAATCGAATCTCATCATCGGTAACAGACGCCGAAGCATGCGATCAAGGTGCGTAATACGCTTTACACGCCAATCGAAATAGTTAACCAGGTAGAAATTATCTGAAGACGCCATCGATCACCTTATTTAATTCCGGCTTTCTGATTTAAACCTGCGATTTGAAGCGGGTCAGGCCTGCCGCAAGCCTGACCTGACAAGAACCGGATCGTTCGAGACAGCCTGTGCGGGCGCGCTTCCTGGATGGAACCCTGCCTCACGGGCCAAGTCGGCCGAAACTCAACGTCTGGATTCCGCTGCGCAGGATTTGCGCTGGGTTGCCGACAGCGATTGATGCGGGTGGCACGTCGTGGAACACGACCGCGCCGCCGCCGACGATTGAGCCGTCGCCGATGGTCACGCCAGGCGTCACCGTGCACCCCCCCCCAACAAAGCAGCGCGCGCCGATCCTCACCGGCCGGTCCTCGCCGGTCACAGGATCACGCGTGAAAATGAGGGTCTTGAATGAAATCAGGGTTTCGGGGCCGATGATGATGGAACCCCGACGGGCAGACCGGAAACGACTTGAGAGCGAAGGCTGGGTGTTCCAGTCGATGTCGACGCCGCAGACCTGTCTAAGCCATGCGATCTTCACCTTCATCAGGAGTACGCGCAGTGACTGCAACTGGTTTAGGGATCGCAAGGGCACGAGGCGCTCCGAATGTGTTAGCAGTGTGTGACATAGGCACGGTCGCGGCGCCAATGGGAACCGGAATGCGAGAACCTTTGGCGACCAGACTGCACGCGGCGCTGAAGCGCCAGATTCAGGTCAGGATCTGGGGCACGGACATCCATCGAAGCGCCTGGATTCACCCGTCTGCGCTGATTGACAGGACAAACCCGGCCGGCGTGCACATCGGGGCGGAGACTCGTGTGGGCGAACAGGCTGTGATTCTCACACACGACTTCACCCGGAACGTCTTTCGCCACACTGTGATCGGAGCGCGGTGTGTGCTGGGTCCCCGGGCTATCATCATGCCGGGCGTGACGATCGGCGATGACTGTATTATCGCTCCAGGATCGCTGGTGACGCATGACGTACCGCCGCGATCGCTCGCCATAGGCAATCCAGCAAGCGTGGTGGCGCGCGATTTTTCAGATACCCCTTGAGCGGCCGGAACAAAGCTTCTTTTGTGTGCCGTTACACCTTCCAAAAATTCGCCAGCATTTGTCCTAAGCAATAAACACATCGCTTCGTCTGGCTACCTTGACCGCGAGAATATCGTCTTATTGCCAATCGTCACCGGCGGCGGATTCCTTGTCACGGAACGCCCGACGCGATACTGCGCCGACGGACAAAAGGCGGATCTGACGAAGTGCGTGCCTATTCGGTAAGCGAGACTGAACGGGCGCCGGTTGACCTGGACGCTGCGGTGGTCTCGGCGCTTCTCCAGAGCCGCGAGGCGATCGCGGCCCGAAGCCTTCTCTTTTGGGACGAGCATTGCAGTGAATGCGCGATGCCGGACTGTTTCGCCTCCTGTTCGCTCTATACGCCACGCCGTGATTTTAAGTGTCGCCGCTTCGATCGCGGGATCGAGTCGAGGTTCGTTAGGGACCACGCCGGGCGGCTTTCAAACCTCATGGCGCTCTCTTTCCGGCGTTGGGGAAAGTTGGAAGCCAAGGGCGACGCCCGCCTTGTCGGAGCCTCTCGCGCCGAAGCAGCGGAGGTCGCCGCCCGGTTGCTGCAGCAAGGGGTCGATCAGCCGTTCCTGGCGAACGGCGTTCGGCGAAAGCTAGGCAAAGGCGTCGACCTCATGGTTGCAAGGACCGCCCGAAGCTTCCCGGCTGAAGGCCTGCCGCAGATGTTTTTGCTGGAGATCGTCAATCCCACAGTCGAAAACATCGACCTGACATTCACGGTTCGCCCCGCTGAGAACGGGTGCATGAATCGTTTCTTCCAGACAAGGACTGACGCCCGCCCCGGATACAACCGGTTCTGCATGCCGGCAGCGGAAATCTTTTCGCGCGTCGCAAACGGAGCCTCACTTCTAGTGCAAATCGAGCCTGTTTCCACGGATAGGGGAGCCGGTCCGATCCTGGTTGGCATGGCCGACTTCGTGAAGCTGGCCGAGGGCGCTTCGCTGGAACCGATGGCGATGCCAAGCGTGTCCGCCTCGGAGAAATCCGGCCGACCGAAGGTGAAATGCGTAGTTTGGGACCTCGACAACACGCTCTGGCATGGCGTGCTCGTCGAGGACGGCGCCGACCGATTGCACCTCGACGAAAGAATTCCGGAAATCCTCGCCGAACTGGATCGGCGCGGCATTCTCAATTCGATCGCCAGCAAGAACTCGCCGCAAGAGGTCGAAACCGCCCTGAAATCCCTGGGCATGTGGGACTACTTCCTTCACCCGCAGGTCCACTGGAACCCGAAAAGCCAGAGCCTTACGGCGATTGCGGCCTCGCTGAACATTGGCCGCGACACCCTCGTGTTGATCGACGACCAGGCCTTCGAGCGCGGCGAGGTCGCTCACGCTCATCCGGAGGTCGAGACTTTCGACGTTGATATCCTTGACGGGTTGCTCGACCATCAGAGGTTCGACGTGGTGGTCACTGACGAGAGCCGGAACCGCCGCGCCATGTACCACACCGAGGCCGTCCGCAAGGCAGCGCTGGAAAACACAAAAGGCGACTACGAGGCCTATCTTAGGGAGTGTAACATCCGGTTGCGGATCGAGCCGCTGGAAGAATCTCGCCTCACACGTGCCTTTGAACTCACCGAGCGGACCAACCAGCTCAATTATTCCGGACGCCGGTTGGGGCGCGCCGACCTCGAGCGCTACTTGACCTCGCCGGACCACCGCCTGTTGACGCTCTCGGCCAGCGACAAGTTCGGAGACTATGGCGTCATCGGCGTGGCTCTGCTCAACCTGGAGACCTGGACTGTCGAGTGCTTTTTCATGAGTTGTCGCGTTCAGAGGAAGAAGGTCGAACACGCCTTCTTCCAGCGCCTGCTTGCGGCCGGCCAGCAGCGAGGAAAGCCGATCCTTTCGATCTTGTACAGGGCCACTTCAAAGAACGAGCCTGCGCGCGTCGTGGTCGAGGACGAAATGGGCTTCATCCCCGCCTCGAGCCAAGCGCACGGGCAGTTGTATCAGGTTCCAACGGATACCTTTCTTCCCGATTGGGACGTCGTAGCCGTCGACGATCGGAGCGGACTTCGGGTTTCCGAGCCAATGCCCGTCGCATGAGTCGTCTGGGAGCCGCGCTCAGCCGGCGCCTGGCGCGCGCGGTCAAGACCCGCGGACTTCGGGTCCGGGCGCACAGGCCAATCGTATCCTTCACTTTCGATGATGTTCCTCGTTCAGCCTTCAGCATCGGCGGGCCGATCCTCGAAGCGGCCGGCGCCTGCGGCACCTACTATGTGGCCGGAAAACTGGTCGGGACCACCAGCGAAAGCTGGCCTCATCTGGATCTCGACGACTTGCGCCGGCTTAGCGAGCGAGGCCATGAGCTGGGTTGCCACACCTTTTCCCACGCGAGAGCGCCTCTGCTCAGCGCTCGGGCTTTTCGTCAGGAAACCGAAGCCAACCAGGAATTCCTCGTCCGCGCCTGCGGCGATATCCGACTGACCAATTTCGCCTGGCCGTTCGGCGAAGTCTCTCCGGCCCGAAAGTTGCAGGCCCAGGCAACCTACGCCACGTGCCGCGGAATTACGCCCGGAGTGAATTTCGGCGTGGCCGACCTCGGCCTTCTCAGAGCCGTGGCGCTCTATGATGAGACGCGCGATGACCGGGCAGTTGAAGCCTTGTTCGAGAGAGCCCAGGCCACAAATGGCTGGCTGATCTTTTACACTCACGATGTGCAGGACCGGCCGACGCAATATGGCGCGAGCATCGATCAGTTGCGCCACGCCGTCCGTTTGGCGCTCGATCGTGGTTTCGAGATCCTCACTATTCGAAATGCTGTTGGTCGACTCGCTTTCACGCGTTAATCCGCAGTTACGGCGTGGACATCAACCGGTCCGGTCGGCCCGTTTCTCCGGCGAGACCTGCGCGGATCCCGTCCCAGGCGGCGGCAAAGTTGGCCGGTGCGCCGGCCAGCATGAAACGGCTGGAATGCACTGCAGCCATGAATAGGGTCCAGGCGAGCCAGGGGGCAAAATTCCAACGGACGAAAAGAATGCGGTTCCTGAACTCGAGATAGACGGCCAGGCGCGACCGATCCGCCAGCCGGTTCGCGGACCCGATGGAGGCGCCGCCGATGTGTGGGACCACCGAATCATAGGCGTAACCGAGTCCGCAGCACGCCTTGGCGCGAAGACCCCAATCGAGATCCTCAAAGAAAAGAAAGTACCGGTCGTCCATCATCCCGATGCGCTCGAAGCAGGCGCGCGTGACATAGAATGAGCAACCGGACGGCGCATCGATCCGCGCTTCGACTTCAGCCGGATCTGGCCTGACGGGGGCCGGGGCGAATATGTCCACACCTCGCACTGACGCGGCAAGCTTGCGCCACTTGAGACCCCGGGCCCGAACAATCTCCATTGTGTCCGCAAACATCGCCCGGCTTCCGACCATGCCCTTTCCGTGGTCGTCGGCAAACCGAACGAGCGCGCCCAGCGCGTCCGGCTCCGGCCAAGTGTCCGGATTGAGCACCCAGATGCCCCGCCAATCGCTCTCGTCCCGGAGCTTTGAAAGCCATGCGTTGATACCGCCCGCATAGCCAAGGTTGTTTGGCGCGTCACCGACGGCCACCAGACGCTCACCGAGTCGAAAGGTTCTCAGGCGAATGAAGGGGTCCGCCTCGACCCCCTCCGCTCCAC
Organism: Caulobacteraceae bacterium; assembly: GCA_036491275.1. Taxonomy (GTDB): domain Bacteria; phylum Pseudomonadota; class Alphaproteobacteria; order Caulobacterales; family Caulobacteraceae; genus Acaudatibacter. Next base: position 5,365 of record DASXCH010000011.1, on the reverse strand, counting down.
CGGTCGACTGGAGGCCCATTTCGCCGAACGTGCGGATAAGCTCTTCAAAAGCCTTGGCGCCGCCATTTTCGCAGATCAGGATGGAAAAATTCGGTCGCGCGGGCGCCCTTGCAAGGGCCGTCAGGCACCGGGCTACGTCGGAAGGATGGCGGAACGCCACGATGACTGTGGCGACCTCGGCGTCGCCGCAGACGCCGTCAGACATCGGATCGCCCGGTTGCCTGGCGGGCAGACGAGAAAACCAATCCGAGCGCATGAAAGAAGCGCCAGAAGCGGATGCGGAACAGCATTCCGATGGCACGCAACCGATGATTGAAGCCACCCAGCGCCGCACTGCGCAGCACCTTCGGCGTATGCACCATAGCCGACAAAGGCAAACCGAGGCTCCGGCCAAGCCACAGCCAGCGGCCTGCTGGCCTGGCCAGGAACAGGGCAAAACCTTCTGTATTCACTTTTTTCGCTTTCAGCTTCAGATCCGGCCAGGTGCGGCGGGCGGGATGCCCGACCTCAGCGGCTGCGACGTAGCCTAAGGTGTATCCAGCGGCGCGCGCTCGATAAGACCATTCGACGTCTTCAGCGACGCCTACGCTGAAGCCTCCCACTGCCTCGAAAAGGGACTTGGGACAGAAGAGATTTCCCGATCCCGTGAAGCCCTTCTTGTTGACGTAGGCCTCGTTGTTGAAAGCGAAGACCGCCTCGAAGGCTTCCGCCGGGGTCATATCCTCAGCGTTTTCGACCAGGACCCGCACGCGGCCACCGGCGAAATCGAACTTGTCCAGGGCTTCGACACCGGCGGCCAGCCACCCCGCTACAGGCCGGCAATCGGAGTCCGTGAAGGCGAGAATCGTGCCCACTGCCGCCGCGACTCCGCCATTGCGGGCCGGTCCGGCGCCGCGCTCTGCGATGGTGACGAGTCGCGCCCGACCGCCAATGACAGCCCGCAGAGCGGCCTCGCCACAGGGGGAGTTATTGTCTGCGACTATGATCTCGAAGCGCTCGCGAGGCCAGGACTGGCTCTCCAGGTCGTCGAGGCAGTGCGCCAGGCCGCCCAGGTTATTGAAGTGGGGCACGATGACACTCACAAACGGCTGTTCGGCCGCGGATCGTTTTGGCTCAACTCCATTGCCGCCTTCGCGATGCATTTCCTTACCTTAGCTCACGCAAGACTGCGCTGCGATTGCAACCTTTCGCCGCAAGCGTCCTTTATGACGCTGGGCACGGCCTACGGTCCAAAGTATAAGCGCGTGCCGGACACGAGCCCTCGCCCACGGGCCGTCGGCGCGGGGCAATTGAGGAGTCCGGTCGTTGCAAACGATCTTCGATTTGGTGACGATGGCGCTCTTCGCCGGTCTCGTCGTGCTGTTCCTTCAGCGATCGACGACGCCGGAGCCTCGCGACCGTATGTACCAGTACGCGCCGCCGGCAATTGGCTGCGCGGTGGCCAACTATTTCGGAAACCAGGGCGAGAAGCTTGACAACCAAGGCCTCGTCATCGTGGCCTGGGTTCTGGTCGCGTGCGTGATCGGTTACGTCTTCTATGTTCTGAAGCCCTTCAGCCGTACGCCGCAGGGCTGACCGCCAGCGACAAAAAAGTCCGCTGGTTCATGGCCGGCATGTTGTAAGAGACCCGCTCGACCACCACGCGAGGATAGGCATGGCACTTTTGGACGGCTTCCGCGCCCGTATGGGCGCCGGACGGAAGCGATTGACGACGGGGCCGACCCCGATCGACCGCTGGGCGCCGCCCGAGGGGTTTGGCTTCAGGATGCAGCGCAAGTGGGAATCGGGCCTGCCCCGCTTTCGGCTCACCGCCAGCGACCAGGTCGAACCTCACCATACCGACCCTCTGGCCTCGGTGAGGGTGAGCCTGCGCAACGCCTTCACGCCGTCCAAGCCGATCACCGACCAGAGGGTGTTCGCCGGCCGCACCAACACGCTCACCCAGCTCATCCGCTCGATCGAGGATGAACAGCTGCACATCGTCATCCATGGCGAGCGCGGCATAGGCAAGACCTCCGTGCTCAACATCCTCGCCGAGGCCGCCCAGGCGGCCCGCTATGTTCAGATCTATGTTTCCTGCGGCGAGCGATCGACTTTCGACGAGGTCATCCGCGCCGCGGCCGCCGGCGTGCCCTTGCTCTATGTCTCCGGCTTCGGGCCAACCCACTCCGACACGGAAAAGGGCGGCTCCCTCCTCGACCTGATGAGCGATGGCCCCGTCTCCTCGCGGATGGCGGCCGACCTCCTGGCCAAAGTGATCGGCACCCGGTTGCTGGTGTTCCTGGACGAATTCGAGCGCTGCGAGTCCGTCGAGTTCCGCACCCAGATCGCCGAATTGATGAAGGACCTCTCTGACCGTTCTGCCAGGGTCCAGATCGTCGTCGCCGGCATCGCCTCCGATCTCACCGAACTGATGGAAGCCATCCCGTCGATCCAGCGGAGCATCTATGCGCTCGAACTGCCGCGCATGACGGCCGATGAGATCCGCCAGATGGTGACCAAGGGCGAGAAGGTGTCTGGGGTCACGTTCGGCTCGCCGGCGACCGATCTGATCGTCACCCTCGCCGCCGGATTTCCCTATCTGGCGAGCCTGCTTGCCCACCACGCGGCGATTGCGGCGCTCGACGCCGGCCGCACGACGGTTGTCCGCGAGGATGTCGCCGGCGCCGCCAAGGGCGCGCTCGAGGAACTGCGCAGCCGCCTCTCGCGCCGCTCGCAGTGGCACATCGACGAGACCGTCCGCCAGGGCGGCCTGGCGGTTCTGGGCTCGATCGCGGCCGCGGCCCAGTCGGCTTCCGGCCGGTTCTCCGTCGAGGACCTGGCGACCCGCGCCAAGTCGGAAAAGGAGAGCGAGCTGCAGGCGCGCATGGCCGAAGCGCTCGCCCGCGAAGGCGCCCTGCTGAGGGAGGCGAACGACGACTACAGCCGTGGTTACAGCTTCATCGAAGCCAGCGTTCCGCCTTACCTTTGGCTCCTGTCCCTGCAGTCCAACGAGGCTAAGGCGGCCTAGCGCGCGCCGAGCCGGATTCTTCGCCGCGCTCGTCCTCGCCCTGGCCGGCCCCGTCGTTGCGGCCGGGCTGTTCGACGGCGCGCATCCCGCTAGGCTGGTCCGGCTGCCGGACGGCCGGCGGATCAACTTCCGTTGCGCCGGTCCGCCGATCGGGCCGACCGTGATCTTCGAGAACGGGTTCGCGGCCACGTCGACGGAATGGTTCAAGGTTCTGCCGGTCGTGGCCCGTCACCATCGCGCCTGCGCCTATGACCGGGCGGGCCTTGGATGGTCCGACATGGGCCCCCTTCCCCGGGACGGCGAGGCGATCGCCCGCGATCTCGACCAGGCCCTGCGCGCCGCCAGGATCCGGGGGCCCTATGTCGTCGTTGGCCATTCCGCCGGTGGCCTCTATGCGCGCCTGTTCGCCAAGCTCAGACCCCGCGAGGTGGTCGGCATGGTCCTGGTCGAACCCTCGGCGGACCATCAGGACCGGCGATTCGCCGTCCGCTTCGGCCCGGGCGCGGGCAGCCTCGCGGGCGCGATCGACCGGGCGAAGGCCTGCGCGGCGGCGGCGGCCAGGCGCGCCCTGCCCTCGCTCGATCTTAACCTCATCCGCTGCGGACCGCTTCCCGGCGCCTCGGCCGAGGCGCGCCACAACGCGCTGAGCGTCGCCAACTGGCGAACCCAGGAATCGGAAGCAGAGACACTGTGGGGCGCGACCTCCGACGAGATCGACGAGGACGGCGCGTCGCTGGGCGCCATGCCGCTCGTGGTGCTCACGGGCGCCAGGAACAGCACCGGCGCAAGCGGCGCCCTGTGGGCCGAGCTTCACCGCGAAATGGCCGCCCAGTCGACGAGAGGCAGCGCCCAGATGGTCGAAGGCAGCGGACACATGATGATGTTCGATCGGCCAGACGCCATCGTGGCGGCCATCAACGAGGTCATCGCCGCGGCGGACCGCAAACCCTAGAGCGGGTTGATACTGGGTTGAATCGGTACGTCCCCCGCGCCCGGAGGACCCCCTCCACCGATCTCCCCCTGCGGAGCGGCGGGAGTGCCGGCCCCCGGGTCCGGCCAATGGCCGGCCCGAGGATAAACTCCGCCGGCGAGGAGGGCAGCCCCCTCCACCACTTCGTGGTCCCCCTCCCCCGAAATCGGGGGAGGATCCGGTCCCCTCCCCCTGAGGGGGCCCTTAGGGCAGGGCTATCGCTTATGCACCCAGCATCATTCTTTTTCCCCACCGTCTTCCCCGGGCGACAGTCCCGGGGATCCATTGAGCGCAGGAGAACGGGTGGCCATGCCCGGCATGGCCAGGTTTCGGCGCTTCAACCGCAGCTGGAACGATCTGCATGGACGCGCTCGCGCGCGTCCACCCGCTGTACCGGCGTTCATGGATGGCCGGGACTGACGCCCGGCCATGACGTTCCTAGTTTGGGCGGCCATATGCGATTCCCCTGCCCCTCAGGGGGAGTACGGCCAACTGCGAAGCTGAGGCGCGAAGCAGGCAACGTCTTTCATGGATCGATCGGTCCCCACCCTCACGCGCACTGACAATGGCCCGCCGCGGCGGGTGGGTTCAAGAGCCGCTGTCTGGTTCTGCGTTGCAAGCGGCCGCGTCGAAGTTCAAAACAGCGTTAATCTGCGTATTGCGGTCAGGCGAAACCAATATGAGAGAACGAACCAAGAATTTCTTTGCAGTTCGCCTTGACACGGTGACTTGCAGTATGCGACAATGCGGTCATGTTGATCGAGACCCTCATCCCAGCCGATGCGGACGCCGACCTGGCGGTCGATCCTGCCGTCCTGCGCGCCGAGAAGCGGCTGCGCATCCTCGAGGAAATGACCGAGATCGGCATGAGGATGCTGCGCGCCCTGGAGACGGGCGGCGAGGCCGAGGCGTCTGAAGCCTCGGCGACGGGTTCATCCGGCAAGCGTCGCGATCCGGTGGACCACTACGCCAGCCTGACACGCTCGCTGCGCCTGACCTTGAAGCTGGAGGCCGAGACCGACGAGGCGCTGGCCGCCCTCAAGGACGATCTCACCGAGACCCGCCAGCGGCAGCGGCGCATCGCCGCCTGGAGCTCGCCCAAGCGGGCCGATGAGCGCGGCGGGGTGCGCGGCGATCCCCAGCGGCGCGAGACAGTCCGCCAGTGCCTGCGCGTCGTCGCCGAGCGGGAGTCCGAAAGCGAGGAACAGCTGGACCACTTCTTCCTGGCCATCGAACAGCGCCTGGCCGAGGACCCGGCCTATGCCGATCTCGACGCCGCGCCCTTGCGCCAGATCCTCGAGCGCCTGTGCTTCGATCTCAACATCAATCCCGACTGGACGGCCTGGACCGGGTCAGGCTGGACCTGCACGGGCTTGCCCCGCCAC
>DASXCH010000010.1:0-1604 GCA_036491275.1 Caulobacteraceae bacterium | reverse complement strand
GACCGCGCGAGCTCATGAATGAGGCCGCCCTCGCCGATATTGTCCTGAAGTTCGTCATAGGGCGCATGAAGTGAGCCAGGAATGGCGCCGGTCCGCTCCCGCTCCCTTTTCTCGCGCAGGTCGATCAGCGCGACGTCCGCGCGCCCGAGAAGCCCCTTCGCATCTTCAGCGGAAAAGGCCCAGCCCTTGCGCGCCACATCCTCCTGATGCAGCCCCTGATGGATGTTGGCGGGAACGGCGACGTCCATCATTTTCGGATTGGGCAGATGCAGGCCTTCCATCAGCTTCACATAGTCGTCGGCGTTTTGAACCTGGAGGCGCGGATTGAAGCGCTTCTCCTCGCCGATCGTGCTGACCGTGTCGCCTTTGTAGTCGTGCGCGGGAAAGACCAGCGTCTCTTCCGGCAGCCGCATCAGGCGCTGCAGGCTCTCATATTGGGCGCGGGAATCGCCGTTCTGGAAATCGGTGCGGCCTGTGCCGCGGATGAGCAGCGTGTCGCCGGTGAACACGCGATCGCCGAAATGGAAGCTGTAGGAATCATCGGTGTGGCCCGGCGTGTAGAGCACGTCGAGACTCAAGCCCTCGACGCCGAGCCTGTCGCCGTCGCCGATCCGCATCGACACGACGTCGACTTGGCTCTGCTCGCCCATGATCGTGATGCAGTGGGTGCGGTCGCGGAGCGCGCCCAGGCCGGTGATGTGGTCGGCGTGCAGATGCGTGTCGACCGCCTTCACGAGCTTAAGATCGAGCTCCTCCATCAGCTTGAGGTAGCGATCGACCTTCTCCAGCACCGGATCGATGATCAACGCTTCGCCGCCGCGCCGGCTGGCGAGGACATAGCTATAGGTGCTCGAGACGCTGTCGAACAATTGCCGGAAGATCATCGGCCCCTCCCTGTCGCGCAGCCCTGAGACGGGCTGTCTTCAACTGGCCGTTATAGTTATTTTGCGGCGGGTTTAACAGCACCCTCCTGCTGCAAAGCCATGAACGCGCCACCAATCACAGTGGGACCGAACTTATCCTCGCCGTTCGGCGGCCGGCTGTTGACGGACCCGGTGATGAGGAGGTCATCCTGCGGCCAATAGGCGAAGATCGTCCGGAAGCCGAGGGTTTCGCCCTCGTAGAACCAATAGGCGCCGCCAAGTTCCTTTCGATAGAAGCGGCCGAGGCCAAGGCCGAAGCCGCCCGGCTCATCGGCGGTGACCTCGGGAAGGGCTAAGCCCGTCTTGTTCGAGACCATCGTCGTCATCTCATCGAGCTGCTTTGCCGGAACGACGCGCTTCTCGAACAGAGCGCGGATCCATAGGCCGAGGTCGTGCGGGTTGGAGATGATGGCGCCTGCCTCGCCCGCCCACGAGCGGTTCTGCATCCGCATGTCCTTGCCGACGAGCGGCGCGAGCGTCGACACCTTGCATGGCTCCGGTTGGTAACCGAGGCAGTCCTGCAGCAGGTAGAGCGCGCGGGGCACACGCGACATCACGGGACCGGCGGATGCGGGACCGGGGCGCCACCCGTTGGCGTAGAACGTGTCGTGCAGCCCGAGCGGCTCCAGGATCATCGTCGTCAGCGCCTGCTCATAGTCCATGCCCGAAGCGGCCTCGATG
>DASXCH010000009.1:0-22571 GCA_036491275.1 Caulobacteraceae bacterium | reverse complement strand
GATGGTCGTGCCGGTGAACCAGGTCGTGCGCGTGCAGGTGACCGCCGAGGATGTGATCCACTCCTGGTCCGTGCCCGCCTTCGGAGTGAAGATCGACGCCATCCCCGGGCGCCTCAACCAGACCTGGTTCAAGGCTGATCGCACCGGCACCTTCTATGGCCAGTGCTCGCAGCTATGCGGCGCCAACCACTCCTACATGCCGATCGAGGTGAAGGTGCTCTCGCAGGCCGATTTCGACGCCTGGGCGGCGAGCAAGCAGCCAAAGCCCGCCGTCACCGTCGCCTCCGTGGCGCCGACACCTGTCGCAACGGCCGCCGCATCACCTGCCGCACCGCCCGCCGCGGCCGCCGCCCATTAGTTCGAGGGAACCTTAAGAGTCTCAATCATCATGGCTGACGTCACCCACGAACGAGTCGCCCAGGCCGAGGCCCACGGCTACGGCGCCCATACCGGCACGCCGGGCTTCTTCACACGCTGGTTCCTGTCCACCAACCACAAGGACATCGGCACGCTCTACATCCTCTTCGCCATCCAGGCGGGGATCGTCGGCGCGCTGTTCTCGGGACTGATCCGCTGGGAGTTGGCCGAGCCGGGGCTGCAGATCTTCACGCCCAACTCGCCGATCCACCTCCTGGGGATCGTCGAGCAATCCAAGCACGGCTACTACGTGGTCGTCACGGCCCACGCCCTGATCATGATCTTCTTCATGGTCATGCCGGCGATGATCGGCGGCTTCGGCAACTGGTTCGTGCCGCTGATGATCGGCGCGCCGGACATGGCCTTCCCGCGGATGAACAACATCAGCTTCTGGCTGCTGGTGTCGTCCTACATCATGCTGATCACCTCGATGTTCGTCGACGGCGGCCCGGGCCGCGGCTTCGGCGGTGGCTGGACCATGTATCCGCCGCTGTCCACCATCGGCCACACCGGGCCGGCGATGGATTGCGCGATCCTGGCCATCCACCTCGCCGGCGCCAGTTCGATCCTGGGGGCGATCAACTTCATCACCACCATCTTCAACATGCGCGCGCCGGGCATGACCCTGCACCGTATGCCGCTCTTCGTCTGGTCGATCCTGGTGACGGTGTTCCTGCTGCTGCTGGCCCTGCCGGTGCTGGCCGGCGCCATCACCATGCTGCTCACCGACCGCAATTTCGGCACCCACTTCTTCGATGCGTCCGGCGGCGGCGATCCGGTGATGTTCCAGCACCTGTTCTGGTTCTTCGGCCATCCCGAGGTCTACATCCTGATCATTCCGGGCTTCGGGATGATCAGCCACATCGTCTCGACCTTCTCGCGCAAGCCGGTGTTCGGCTACCTGGCCATGGCCTACGCCATGGTCGCCATCGGCTTCCTGGGCTTCATCGTCTGGGCCCATCACATGTTCACCACCGGCATGCCGGTGGACCTGCAGGCCTACTTCGTGGCCGCCACCATGGTCATCGCCGTGCCCACCGGGGTGAAGATCTTCTCGTGGATCGCCACCATGTGGGGCGGCTCTCTCGACTTCAAGACGCCGATGCTGTGGGCGATGGGCTTCATCTTCCTGTTCACCGTCGGCGGGGTCACGGGCGTGGTCCTGGCCAACGCCGGCATCGACTACGCCCTGCACGATTCCTATTACGTGATCGCCCACTTCCACTACGTGCTGAGCCTGGGAGCGGTGTTCGCCATCTTCGGCGGCTTCTACTACTGGTTCGAGAAGATGTGGGGCGTGCGCTACAACGAGGCGCTGGGGGCCTTGCACTTCTGGATCACCTTCATCGGCGTGAACCTGATCTTCTTTCCGCAGCACTTCCTTGGGCTGCAGGGGATGCCGCGCCGCTCGGTCGATTATCCCGTCGCCTTCACCTTCTGGAACAACATCTCGTCGATCGGCTACGCCATCACCCTGGTGGGCCTCTTCGTCTGGTTCGCGGTGCTGATCGAGGCGATGGTCCGCCGCCGTCCGGCCCGGGCCAATCCATGGGGCGCGGGGGCGACGACGCTGGAGTGGACCCTGCCTTCGCCGCCGCCGTTCCATCAGTTCAACGAGCTGCCGGTGTTCCACGCCGAGCACCACTGATGACGCCGCGCTTGCCGGTCCTGGAGGGGGGCCGATGACGGAGGCCGCCGCCAGCGACGTCCGCGTCCCGAAAGCGCCGGCCGCGACCTGGCGCGACTTCGTCGCCCTGATGAAACCCAGGGTCATGTCGCTGGTGGTGCTGACCGCGGTGACCGGCCTCGTCTGCGCGCACGCCCCGATGAGCCCGGTGCTCGCGGCGGTCGCCATCCTCTGCATCGCCGTCGGCGCGGGCGGCTCGGCGGCGCTCAACATGGGCTATGACGCCGACATCGACGCGCTGATGCGGCGCACCCGCGGACGGCCCGTGCCGGCGGGGCGGGTCCAGCGGTCGGACGCCCTGGCCCTCGGGGTGGTGCTGTCGCTGTTCTCTGTGGGGCTGATGGCCCTGGCGACCAATTTCCTCGCCGCCGGCCTTCTGGCCTTCACCATCTTCTTCTACGTCATCGTCTACACCCGCTGGCTCAAGCGCCGCACGCCGCAGAACATCGTCATCGGCGGCCTGGCCGGGGCCCTGCCGCCGGCGGTGGGCTGGGCCGCGGCGAGCGGCGCGGTTCCCTGGCAGGCGTGGCTGCTGACGGCCCTGATCTTCGTCTGGACGCCGCCGCACTTCTGGGCGCTGTCGCTCTACACCCGTGAGGACTATCGCCGCGCCGGGGTGCCGATGATGCCGGTGACCGCCGGGGCCGCCTCCACCCGCCGCCAGATCCTGGCCTACAGCCTGATCGTCGCGCCGCTCGGCGTCGCGCCGGCGCTGGCGGGGCTTGGCGGCGCGGCCTACCTGGCCGTCTCCCTGGCGGGCGGGGCGATGTTCGTCCTTCTGGCGGGCCGCCTGGCGATGAGCCGGGCGGGAGAAGCGGGCGAAGTGGGCGCCCAGGACGGCCATCTCTACGAGGTCGATTCGGCCGCCAGGGCGGCGCGCAACCTCTTCGCCTTCTCGATCCTCTATCTTTTCGCCCTGTTTGCGACCCTGCTGGCCGAGCACCTGCTGGGCGCGGCGCCCATGGTCCTCGCCTGGGGACGCCCGTGAGCGTCCCCGATCCCTACCGCGAGGGCCAGGAGGCGGCCAGGGCCCGGCGCATGCGCAGCATCGCCATCGCCGTCTCCCTCGCCGCCTTCGTGGTCGTGGTCTTCATCATCACCCTGGTGAAGAAGGGCGGCGGATGAGCGCCGAGGGGAGCGCCCGTGGCAACGCCCGCGTGGCGCTGATCTGCGCCGCCGTCGCCGTCGTCATGGTCGGCATGGCCTTCGCCGCCGTGCCCTTCTACCGCGTCTTCTGCCAGGCGACCGGCTTCAATGGCGCGGTGCGCCGGGCGAGCTTCGCTCCCGGCGCCGTCTCGAGCCAGTCGGTCACCGTCAGCTTCGACACCAATGTGCGCGGGCTTTCCTGGACCTTCACGCCCGACCAGCGCAGCCAGGAGGCGCGGCTGGGCGAGCCCAAGCTCGCCTTCTTCCGCGTCACCAACACCGGAGGCGCCGCGGTGACCGGCCGGGCCCTCTTCAACGTCACCCCCGAGTCGGCCGGCCCCTATTTCTCCAAGCTCGAATGCTTCTGCTTCAAGAACCAGACGCTGAAGCCCGGCGAAACGGCGGAGTTCCCGGTCGTCTATTTCGTCGACCCGCGCTACGCCGCCGACAAGGACGCCATGGCCGCCGGCCCGATCACCCTGTCCTACACCTTCTTCCCGGCCGTGACCGGTCCCCGGCTCGCCGGTGGAACCGCGAGCGGCGCGGTGGAGGCGGCGGCCCGGCCCCTTGGCGGGGCCGCCAGGGCAGGGTTATAGCACCACTCGACCAACCGGATTTAGGGCTCGGCACAGCGACATGGCTCACGAAGGCGTCCACCACGACTATCACCTGGTGAAGCCCAGCATCTGGCCGCTGATCGGCGCGGCCGCCGCGGTGCTCCTGGCCTGGGGCCTGGTGGTGTGGATGAAGGGCATCTTCGGCCTGCCCAAGGGCACCTGGTGGCTGCTGGCCGTCGGCATCGTCGGCGTGCTCGTCACCATGGCCGGCTGGTGGACCAATGTCGTCAGGGAGGCCAACGAGGGCGACCACACGCCGGTGGTCTCCATCGGCCTGCGCTACGGCATGATCCTGTTCATCGTCTCGGAGGTGATGTTCTTCGTCGCCTGGTTCTGGATCTTCTTCGAGATGGCCCTGTTCCATCACGTGCGCACCCTCTCGCCGATCGACGATGTGCGCGCCGCCTGGGCCACCTGGCCGCCCAAGGGCGTGGAGGTGGTGCCGCCGTTCGAGCTGCCGCTGATCAACACCCTGACCCTGCTGCTTTCGGGCACCACGGTGACCTGGGCTCACCATGCGCTGCAGACCGGCGACCGCAGGGGGGCCAAGATCGGCCTGGCGATCACCATCGCCCTGGGCGTGCTCTTCACCTCCATCCAGGCCTACGAATACAACCACATCCTCACCGACCACATGTTCTATTCGGAGGAGGCGTCCAACGCCGGCCTCTATGGCTCGGCCTTCTTCATGGCCACCGGCTTCCACGGCTTCCACGTCATCATCGGCACCATCTTCCTGACCGTGTGCCTGGCCCGCCTGATCGCCGGCGGCTTCACCGCCAGGCAGCATTTCGGCTTCGAGGCGGCCGCCTGGTACTGGCATTTCGTCGACGTGGTCTGGCTGTTCCTGTTCACCTTCCTCTATGTGACCTTCGGCGCCGGTTGGGGGCATTGACGGGGACGGACCCGCTCGCCCCGTTCGTGGCCGGCGCCCTGGGGCGCTGCCCTCACTGCGGCCAGGGCGTCCTCTTCGAAGGCTTCCTGCGCATCGTCCCGGCGTGCTCGGTCTGCGGTTTCGAGCTGGCCCGCAGCGACAGCGGCGACGGGCCGGCGGTGTTCGTGATCCTGGTGGTCGGCTTCATCGCCGTCTTCGGCGTCCTGATCACCTATGTGGCGTGGCGCCCGCCGGTCTGGGCGCCGCTCGTCATCTGGATCCCGGCCGCGGCGGCGCTGTCGCTGGCGCTGCTGCGGCCCATGAAGGGCCTGATGATCGCCGCCCACGTCCGCAACCGCGCCGGAGCGCCGTGAAAGGACGATTCCCGGTCGGCCTGACCGTGGCCGCGGCCGTGGCCCTGGCCGTGCTTCTTGGCCTGGGCCTGTGGCAGATGCGCCGCCTCGCCTGGAAGACCGACCTGCTGGCCCGCATCGCGGCCGCGCGGCACGCCTCGCCGCGGCCGCTCGCCGATGTCTTGGCCGAGGCCGCCCGCGGCGCCGACGTCGGCTTCACCCGGGTCGAGACGGCCTGCGCGCCGGCGAGCGGCCCGGCGCCGCCGGTCTACCGCTATGCCCTCAGGCAGGGTCGGGTGGGCTGGCGGCTGATGGGCGCCTGCCGCCTCGCGGGCGGGACCACGATCGCCCTCGACCGCGGCCTCGTCGACCGGTTCGCCGGCGCCATGGCCCCGGCGGCGGCCGCCTTCCCGCCGGCCGCCAGCGTCGTCGGCGTGTTGCGCAAGCCCGGCTCGGCCGGTTTCCTCACCCCCGCGCCGGCGAAGGCCCGCGACGGCTCGGTGAGCCTGCTGGCGATCGACCCGGCCGCCCTGAAGCTGATCGCCGGCCCGGCCGCCGCGCCCTGGTACCTGGCGGTGGAACAGGAGACGCCGCCGCCGCCGGGAGTCACCCCGGCCGCCTTGCCGCAGGACATCCCCAACAACCATTTCGTCTATGCTCTGACCTGGTTCGGGCTGGCGGGCGTGCTGATATGGATGTGGGCGGCCTTCGTGGTGCGGCGGATGCGGGGACGATGAGATTCATCTCCACCCGGGGACGGGCGGCGCCGGTCGGCTTCGTCGAAGCCCTGCTGGCGGGCCTGGCCGAGGACGGCGGCCTCCATGCCCCCGCCGCATGGCCCAGCCTGTCGCCGCAGGCCATCGCCGCCTTCGCCGGCCGGCCCTATGCCGACGTCGCCGCCGAGATCCTCGGCCTCTTCACCGCCGGCGAGATCGAAAACGCGGCCCTGCGGGCGATCTGCAAGACGGCCTATGGCGCCTTCGCCCACCCGGCCGTGGCGCCGTTGCGCCAGCTCGCGCCCGGGCGGTTCCTGCTGGAACTCTTCCACGGCCCGACCCTGGCCTTCAAGGACATCGCCATGCGCGTCCTGGCCGGCCTCATCGCCCATGCGCTCGCCGAGCGCGGCCGGACCGCGACCATCGTCACCGCCACCTCGGGCGATACCGGCGGGGCGGCGGCGGCGGCCTTCGCCGGCATGGCGGGCGTGCGCCTCGTGGTGCTCTATCCGCAGGGCCGCGTCTCCGACGTGCAGCGCCGCTTCATGACCGCCACCGGCGCCGACAACGTCCGCTGCCTCGCGCTCGGCGGCGACTTCGACGCCTGCCAGGGGGTCCTCAAGGCCCTGTTCGCCGACCGCGCCTTCGCCGCCGAGACGGGCCTCGCCGCCGTCAACTCGATCAATTTCGCCCGCATCGCCGCCCAGACGGTCTATTATTTCACCGCCGCCGCTTCCCTGGGCGCGCCCCACCGCGAGGTCGCCTTCACCGTGCCCACCGGCAATTTCGGCGACGCCTTCGCCGGCTGGGCCGCCCGGCGCATGGGCCTGCCGGTCGCGCGCCTCACCGTGGCGACCAACGCCAACGACATCGTCGCCAGGGCGCTTGCCGAGGGCCTCTATCGGCCCGGCCCCGCCATCGCTACCCGCAGCCCCGCCATGGACATCCAGGTCGCCTCCAACTTCGAGCGCCTGCATTTCGAATATGCCGGGCGCGACAACCTGGAGACGGCGGCGGCCTTTTCAGCCTTCGCCCGCACCGGCGAGATCGCCCTGCCGCGCGCCATGCGCGAGGCCCTCGCCGAACTCTTCGAGGGCCGCGCGGTGAGCCCGGCGGCCACCGAGGCGGCCATGCGCCGCGCCTTCGCCCAGACCGGCGTCCTCGTCGATCCGCACACCGCCGTGGGCCTGGCCGCCGCCGACGGGGCCGCCGCCGACGCCGCCGCCGCCGACGCCGCCGCCGCGCCGCTGGATCCCCGCATCCCGATGGTGGTTCTGGCCACCGCCGATCCGGCCAAGTTCCCCGAGGCGGTCGCCGCCGCCGGCCTGACGCCCAGGGCGCCGCCGCCAGGCCTGCTGGACCGGCCCGAGCGCATCGACGCCCTGCCGGCGGACGCGCCGGCCGTGAAGGCCTATGTGAGGGCATGGAAATGAGCGCCCCCGTCAATCGCCTGGCCCCGGTCGATCGCCTGGCCCCCGTCCATCGCCTCGCCAACGGCGTCACCGTGATCTGCGACCACGCGCCCGGCTTCGAGACCCTGGCCCTCAGCCTCGTCGCCGGCCGCGGCGCCCGCCATGAGGACGCGCCCCGTTCCGGCTGGTCGCACCTCCTCGAGCACATGGTCTTCAAGGGCGCGGGCGCGCGCTCGGCCCGCGACATCGTCGAGGTCATCGAGGCCGAGGGCGGCCACATCAACGCCGCCACCGGCCAGGAGCGGACCAGCTTCCAGGTCCGCGCGCTGGCGGGCGGCCTGCCGCTGGCCATGGCCGTCGCCGCCGACCTGGTTCTGCGGCCGACCCTCGATGCCGGCGACCTCGCCAGGGAGATCCATGTCGTCGGCCAGGAGATCGCCGAGGCCGCCGACGCCCCGGACGACCAGGTCTTCGAGCTCGCCCACGCCGCGGCCTTCGCCGGCCAGGCCCTGGGCCGCCCGATCCTCGGCCGGCCGGAGACCATCGCCGCGGCCGATCCATCGCGGCTGGCGGCCTGGCGCTCGCAGATCTACGCCCTCGACCGGATCGTCGTTTCCGCCTCCGGCGCCGTCGATGAGGACGAACTGCTGCGCCTCGCCGAGGCCGCCTTCGCCGCCGAGCCCGCCCCGGCCGCCCCGCTCGCCGCCGACGCCGCCGCCTTCACCGGCGGCGCCGCCCGCGAAAAGCGCCGCCTCGAACAGGCCCACCTCGTCTTCCTCCTGCCGGCCGCGGGCATCGCCGATCCCGACTACTGGCCCCTGCGCCTCTTCGCCGAGATGCTGGGCGGGGGCATGTCCTCGCGCCTCTTCCAGGAGGCGCGGGAAAAGCTCGGCCTCGCCTACGCCATCGACGCCTGGGCCGATGCCTGGACCGACGCCGGGGTGCTGGGCATCTATGCCGGCTGCGCCGCCCGCGACGCCGGCCGCCTGGCCGAGCTCGCCGCCCGCGAGACCCGGGCCCTCGCCCGGGGGCCGGCGGCGGGAGAGCTCGCCCGCGCCAAGGCCCAGGTGAAGTCGGGCCTCTTCATGAGCCGCGAATCCCTCGCCGTCCGCGCCGAGCAGGCCGCCGCCCAGATCCTGGCCTTCGGCCGCCTGATTCCCGATGCCCAATTCGCCGCCGAGGTCGAGGCCGTCGGCGAGGCCGATGTCGCCCGCCTGGCCGCCCGGCTCCTGGCCCCGGGCAAGGCGGCGTCGGCGGCCTTGGGGCCGGTTCCGGCTCTGGATGCGCCGGCGCGGTTCGAAGCGGCGCTGTTCGGGTAGGGGGCCGCTCGCGCCGTTTCAGGTTCCGGTTTCAGCAGGCGCGCTTTGGCCGCCCGGCCCGATCGTGACCGGCGCGTTCGTCGAGGCTTCGTTCGGCGCCCCGCCTAACATCCCGCGCAATATCGCCGCCTCGCCCACCGCCTGGGCGATATTGGTGTCGGTCGGATCGAAGGCTTTGATGGCGCCGCCCCCGTCTTCTCCGCCGACGCCCAACGCTGCCAGGTGCGGCGCCATGTGGACCATGATCGCCTTGCGTTCGGCGTAGGTCCGCCCCGCCAGCCCTTGCGCGGCCACGGTCAGGATCTCCGCATTTCGCGCGGCCAGGGCCTTGGCGCCATCGCTCATGCCTTCGACGTGCGCGCGCACCGCGTTCCAGGCAGGGGATTCAAAACCCCTGGCCGGCGGCGACGCCTTTCCCGGCGAAGCCTCGGACGAGTTCGCTTCCGCCCGCCCCGCTCGAAAGGCGTTGACGTGTTGCTTCAGGGCCAGGGCCGGGCCGGCCGTCATCGCGTTGTCGTAGTCGCTCATCTCATCCTCCCAGAGCGCGTTCCGAATAAGTGGCGTCTACTTTTTCGCCAGGAACGCGCTCAAACTTTTGAATCATCGGCGGGTTTCGCGAGGCCGCCGCTTCCTCGATCTACCCGCCGATCGGCGCGAAGGCGTTGAACGACCCGCTCCCGCCGCCGCCGAAAAAGCTGGTCCCGCCGCGCGAGATCGCGCCCAGGCTCGTGCCGATGGCCGTGTTGAAGGCATTGGCCGCCGAATACCCGGCGTTGGCGCTGGCGGTGGCCGCGTTGTTGTTGTTGGCGCTCACCTGCCCGGCATAGGCCTGGCCCTGGCCGGCCAGGGCATTGGCCGCGCCCGCCCCGGTCGAAACCTCGTTCTGCAGGTCGCCGACATACTGCTGGCCGTATTGGTCGGCGAGCCCCGTGCCGTAGGCGTCCAACGCCTTGACCAGGGAACCGGACCCCAACAATCCAGACGCTGCCTTGCTCTGCGCCACCGCGTCCACGCCTTGGTCGAGGTTGAACTGATAGCCCGTGGAGTCGAGGTACTTCTGGAAAGCGGCGTCCGTGGCGTTCGGATCGCCCCCCAGCCCCAGGAAGCCGTTAAGCTCGGTCTCGGCTGTGTCGCCGGAATTGATGAACGGCGTCTCCAGCGCCTTGTTGGACTGGTAGATCTGCCCCTCCAGCGCGTTGTTCTGCGCCGCCGTGTTGGACGCGGCGTTCGAGGCGTTGCTCGAGGCGATCAGGCTCGCGCCCGCCCCGATCACGCTGGCGCCGATGATCGCGCCCACCACACCTATTGGCATTTTGCTCTTCTCCTCTTGGCCGAGGGCGAGGCGAAGAAGGCCTCGCGCGTCAGCACCCATTGCCGAAGGACCCCGCTGGCCGTTTCCCGCCAGGGCCCGCATTGCTGGAAGCCGAAGGAACGCCAGGGTCGGCTCCGTGGATTGTCCGCCGCCTCGAAGGTCACAAGCGTCTGGAAGCCGGAGAGCCACAGTCCGTTCAGGGCTTCCCACCCGGCCTGCGTCGCCTCGCGCCCCCAGCCTTCCGGCGTGAACAGGCTGTGGATCTCGCCCACGAAGCCCAGCGGGTCGCGCCGCACGATCAGGAATCCGCCGTGTTCGCCGGCGATGGGCAGCACTTCGGCGCGTGCCGCCAGCTCGCCCACCGCCTCCGGCGTCAGGCCGAGCAGAGCCGACGCCACGGCCGGATGGGCCGCCACGTCGCGCCAGAAGGCGCCGTCGCGCTCGATGCGGATCATCAGAACTGCACGAAGTAGGTGAACATATCGACCGTCGCGCCCGTGTCCGTGCGCGTGATCGTCGCCGTGCCTGAGGCGTCGCCGGCGGTGAAGTTGTTGATCGCCCAGGCCAGGGTGTCGCCGTTCGATATCGTGATCGACGCGGCGGGCCAGCGGAAGGGAATGACGCCATTCTTGATCGCGCCCAGGGCGCCCCCGACGGGACCGCTCACCGAGCCGCTCAGGGTCAGCGACCCGGTTATCCCGCTGATCGTCAGGGTATTGGTCGTGGCGAAGCGCGTGCCGGGCGGCCCATAGATGTTGTTCCAGTCGAGCGCGCCCAGCGTCCCGCCGGGTCCGCCGCCGACGTTTCCCTCGCCCAGCATCAGGGTCAGGGCGCCGCTCACGAGAGGCCCGTCCCGCTGATCACCCACTGATTGACCGCGACCTGGATCATCGTCGCCACGCCCCATTGGGCGAGCGTCCGGTCCCCGATCGCCCCGGTCCCGGCCAGGTTCAGCGTCACCCCGCTCGCCCCGCTGATCGTCACATTGGCCGAGCCGATGTTGATGAAGGCGATGATCGTCCAGAGGGGAAAGGCCACCGACGCATTGAGCGGGATCGTCCAGGTGTCCGCCGACGAACTGCTCGAGAAGATCGTCTTGCCGGCATCGGCGAGAACGATTGTGTAGCTGTTATTCTGCGGATTGCCTGGCGCGCCGAGATAGCCGGCGCTGTTCACCGCCGGCGCGGCCGGGTTGATCGCGAGGTTGGTGGCCATATCCCCGGCCTTGTTCACCGGCGTATAGCCGAGCGCGGCGGGAACCCCGGTCCAGGCCGCCAGGGTCGCCGGGCTCACATAGACCCCGCTTGCCGTCCCCGCGTTCACCTGCGCCTGCGTCGCCGCCACCACGTCCACGTTCAGCGGATCGATGTCGGCGATTACCCCGCCCGCCGCGGTCTGCAACTGAGCGCGATAGGTGACGGCCGGGTCCAGATAGATCGCCGGGAACTGGCCGGCGCCATCGGCGACCACCGGATTGGCGTTGGGCGTCGACAGCGCCGCGCTCGTATAGGTCGGCGTCGGCGTGGTCGTGCCCGTCAGATAGAATTGCAGCCGCGCGCCGCTGATCGGCTCGCCGTCGCCGTTGACGGCGACCAGCACCGGCATGGTGAGAAGAACGCCTGTGGACATGGAATCTCCGATCACCTCTCCCGGCGGGAGAGGTCGAGACGCGTCGGCAGGCGCGTCCGGGTGAGGGGTTAGGGAAGGTGGCCGGATAAGCCTCGACTACGTCGTCACGGCCGCGCCGGTGCAGACGCTGTTCCACACGCCATTACTCCAGAAGCAAGGCACGCCTGTCCCGGCGCCAGCGCCCTCGCCGGGCTTGCGGCCGTCCAGCGCGTAGGCCCAGTCGCCCTCGCTGACCGCGCTCGTTGGCAAGTTGGCTGCGGCGTCCTTGGTCCGGTAGAGCGCCAGGCCCACGTTGCCGCCCAGCGCCCCGCCGTTCTGCAGGCCGCCGGCGGCGACCACCTCGGTCCCTTGCGGCACGGCGGCGGTGGCCAGGCTGTGGGCGGCGTCGACCTTGTCGGCCGAGCCGCCGGTTCGGGCCAGCAGCGCGCGCAGGAAGGCGTCGCCGTAGGGCGTCAGTCGCCCGCTCGCCGGCTCAACCAGCTGCGCGGCGTAATCCAGCGCCGGAACATGGGTGGCGGCCATGGGTCCTCCCAAACGCGTCAAGGCTCGGCTCGCCAACAAAAAGGCCAGCGGCTAGGCTTGCCTCGATGTGCAACCTCTACGGCATGACGCGCGCCCGCTCCGAGCTCGTCGGTTTCGTCAACGCCATCTTCGATCGCAACAACAACCAGCCGCCCAATCCGGGGATATTCCCCGACTATTCGGCCCCTATTGTCGTCAATGGTGAGAGCGGCCTCCGCGAGATGCGCGACGCCCGATGGGGACTTCCCTCGCCGATTTTCGCGCTCCAGGGCAGGTCGGTCGATCGCGGTGTGACCAACGTCCGCAACACTAGGTCACCGCACTGGCGGCGCTGGCTGGCGCCCGAGTTCCGCTGCCTCGTGCCGTTCACGTCCTTCGCCGAACCGGCCGACGCCAACCGCTCCGAGAATGTCTGGTTCGCCCTGGGCCAGGATCGTCGCCTTGGCTGGTTCGCCGGCCTCTGGGTGCCGGGCTGGCGGTCGGTGCGCAAGCTCAGGGAAGGCGAAGTCACCGCCGATCTCTTCGGATTCCTGACCACCGAGCCAAACGCCGATGTGGGGCCGATCCACAGTCGCGCCATGCCCGTAGTGCTGGCCAGCGAAGCGGACCGCGACCTGTGGCTCAGTGGCGCGCCCTGGCCCGATGTCGCGGCCCTTCAGCGTCCGCTGCCGGGGGGCGAGCTTCAGATTGTCGCCCGGGGATTGGGGTTGAAAGAGGAGCCGACATAAGGACATGAGCGCGCACTCATCATGGACAGACCCTGCCGCCTCGGCGGTGATGCTTTGCCTTGCGATCATCGGCGTCTACTGCGCCACGAAGGCTTGGTCGGATGTTCGCCTCGGCAAGCGCTGGATAACGGCGCTGGGAGCAATCTGCGCGGGCATGGCGCTGTTCGCGTTGATCTTCATCCTGTTCACGCCGATCGGCGGCAACGACTGCTGCTGCTAGCGATCCGTCTTCAGTTAGTTCGCCGGTCTCAGCGGATTGAGTTCCAGGTGGCTGAAGGCCACGTCTACCGGCTCGGCGCAGCGCACCTCGATCAGTCGCCCAGGCGCGCGCATCTGGCCCAGCCTCTGCCAATAGGCCCGCGTGTAATAATCCCCCTGTGGCCCCAGCGGCGTGGCGCGCCAGCGACTGAAGGTCCGCCCCATGTCGTCGGAGTATCTCATCTCCACCAGCGGCGCGGCGCCCGGCGACACCGCGTTCCCCTGACCCGTCACGCAGTGCAGCACCAGGCCGTCCATCCGCGGCCAGCCTTCCTCGATCTTGATGAAGGCGCTGGCCCGGCGGATCAGCGGGCTCGTCCCGTCCTGCCACGCGCCCACCTGCCCCTGCCACACGTCATTGGTCACGCTGTCGCCCATCAGCGTCACGCCGGCCTGACGCGCGGCGGTCAGCGCGCGAAAGCCGGTGAAGCCATAGCTCCCCCACTCGCTCCACAGGCCGCGATTATAGCTGTCGCCATAGGCGCCCTGGATCGTCCCCAGCCGGCTGATGTCATAGGCATAGCTGCCCACGCCCGGCAGGTTGAGGAGATAGATCTCGTGCCCCTCGAACGTCCCCACCAGGGCGCTCATTGCGCTCCAGTCCGCGCACTGGCGGATCTTGTCCTCGATCGAGGATGAGCTGACCCGCGTCGGCTGGTTCTCGCTGCGATAGACCACCCCATTGTCGCCCACGAAGAAGAGGGCGTTGTCGGCGAAGCAGATCGTGTCCCGGCTGGCACAGCCGCGCTGAAATCCCCGTCCCTGGTTCGGCGTGAACGGCGCGGTCGGGTCGCTCGACGGCGACCAGAACTCGACGGTCGAGGCGGTGAAGAACACCAGCTGGTCGGCCAGCACCCCCAGGCCGATCACCGGCGCGGCGGCATCGTTGTTGTTGGCCAGGTCCAGTCCGGTCTCGTTCCCGGCGTCGTTGATTTCGGAATAGAACCAGGTGGCCGAGCCCGTGCAGGCATAGGCGAAGCGCCCGGCCAGATAGGCCGCGTCGGTGACAGCCGGCAGCACGCCGTTGGCGATGGCCGTGAACGTCGGAAAGGTCACCCCGTCGTAGAGCCAGGCCGTTCCCGAAGCCACAGCTACGAGCTGGCTGGGCGAGGCGGCGAACCGCACCAGGTCTGTCCCGGGCAGTGTCCCGACATTGACCCCCGCGCGATAGACCGTGGTCCCCGAGACGGCGAACAGGTCCCCGCCAAAGACGCCCGGCTGGCAGTAGAGGCCGCGGATCGGCCCGGCGCCGGGGTTGGTCCCGGGCACCAGCGCCGGACGGCTGTATTGCACCTCGCGCAGACCGACGAAGGCGGCATAGGGCCGCTCCTCGCGGATCGGCGTCTCCTCGGAAATCAGGTTGAACGGATGCACGTCCGGGAAGCCGAAGCTGCGCGAGAAGGCGTCGGCGAAGAACGGCACGCGCAGGCCGGTGTTGGCGTTGAACCCGTCGGAGCGGAACTGGGCGATCTGCGCCGCCGGCGCGCTCCCCTGGCCCTCGATACCTTGAGGCATGGGTAGTCTCCTTCTCTCCTCCTCCTTTGGGGCGAAGGGAATCGCGAAGCGATGGAGGGGGCTGGTCGAGACGGGGGCGGACCCAAATCCGCTTCAGGCGAAATGCGCACCTACGTTGCGATCCGCAGTCGCCTATTTTTCGGGCCCAGGGAGGCACCCTGATCTTGAAGCTCTCTCCGCTCGCACCCGCGAGGCGATAAATGAAACGCTGACCGGCCCGCTGCGCGGCGAGGGCAAGACCGTGGAAGCCGACGAAACTGTGATCGGCGGCAAAGAGCGCAACAAGCGATGCCATGCGCGCCGACAAGCTGCTCGAAGGCATCGGCGGAAAGCGCATGGCAAATCGGCGATCAAGCCGCGCGCGCTTAGACAGAAGGCGAAGCGTCTCCAGAAGCTGAGGCGGCGTGCCCGCGCGGATTGAGGAGAACGGCAGTTCGCGCCCGTATCGTAGCCTTCAATTGCTGGGCTGCCATTTGCCCCTGAACCGCGAAGAATCCAGCGATGAGGCCACCTAGGATGGTTGCACCCCACACGCCCACGATCACAAGTGAGCCACCATCAATCCTCCTGCCGTCGCTTACCTTTCCGATGACGTCGGAGGCGCTCGGGATGAGTCCCAGAAAAGCGCCCACCAGCGTTGCAGAAACCGCCAGGGTAACAGGACGTGAATAACCCGTGAGATTGTCCAACTCGTAATCCCAAATTGAATGAAGGGTTATGCTTTTCGGGTGAGTGCCGACGATCTGAATCGGGAAGAAAGGTCCACCCTCGTCGGGCGTCACCGTGACGGCATTTGCCGGCCCGCTTTCATTCACGACGCTGGGCCGCTCAATAGAGGATTCAACGGCAATGAATAGAATGTATATTCGATCTTCCAAATCTTAGGAAGATTTGGGTTACTTGAGAATTCCGAGATGGCGCACAACAAAGAGAGTGTTTTACCGCGAAGGGTTCCCAGACTTTTAAACCACCACGCTTGGCTAAACGCTAAGGTGCCCCCAACATGGAAGGTCATCGCCTTTGGCAGAATATCGCCATATCGAATCTGGGGCACCCCGAGGGACGGCTCAAAGGCAAAGGTAAAGCTAAGGTCGTCGATTGTGATGGTGCCTTGAGTCTCGGCTCCCCCCACCAGCAGGATTCCGCTTTCAACAACGTCACTTGATCCGACCCGATAAGCCACCGATCCCTCCGCGCGTTGCGCACGGTAAGGGTTCACCGTTCCGATTCAACCCTGGCGCCGCGGGTTTTCTCGTTCGGGTTCGGGTGCTTGTGCGGCTTGTGCGATGTGTTCATCAAGTTGCCGATCGTGCGTTTGAATCGCTTCTCAGCCTCGGCAGCCGGAAGATTCTCGTTAATGGGAAGGTGTTTTTCGCGCATCGCCGCAGATTCCTGTGGACCGATCCCTTGCGACTCACCTGAATTTCCGACCTGAGTTGGGCGCGCCTCGGACGGAGTGTTCGGGGACGGAGGACTTGCACTCCTCCGCCCCCATTCACTGTCTCATTGACCCGAGACTCAGGCGCTGGCGCGCTCGCTGCGAGTGCCTTTGGGGGAGAACCGTCCGGCCCCCACTGGCCTCGCTACAGAGCGTAACGTGACAAGAACGTGCACGTCACGCACAAAGTTCGCAAAGAGCGAACGATCCAAATTCAAAAGGGTGACTCTGCCCTCGGGCCGATCAAGCTTAGGTGTCGATCGGTAGCTAGGTAAAGGGACCAAGGACCGAGGCGTTCCCTGGCGTAGACCTTCGGTTCCGTCTTGACCCAAACATTCCTGTTCTGTTCTCTTCCCGCTGATGGGCCACCGCAACGCCGACCGAGTCCCGATGCGCGTCCGGCGCGACAAGTGCGAGAGCGTCGAGGCCATGCGGCGCGAGGGGTGGGACGTCATCTCCCGCTGTCAGCAATGCGGCCTGATCATGCAGGTCAACCTGGCGCTCATCATCCGCGTGCGCGGGCCGGGCGTCAGCCTGTGGAACCGCAAGGAGCGCTGCCGCCGCCTGGGCTGCACCGGCTGGGTCGAGTTCCAGGGCCGCGCGCCGGGCATGGCCATGCACGAGGTCATGTCGGCTCCAGACGAATTGTAAGCACGTCCTCGATCACTTGATCGTGACCGACTTCCAATGGGGGCTAACGTTGTTCCCAGCAGCCCAATTAACGTAAGGGAATCTGCAACTGAGGGGAGGCTACCAATGCTACGCAGACAACTAATCATGAGTGGCGTCGCGGCTCTGCCACTTGCCTATCTCGCCGCCTGCAACAAGCCGGCGGCAAGCGCTGATAACGCAGTCGACTCCACGAATTCCGCGATAAATGCGGCTGGCGGTGGCAAGGCGGCGTCGAAGGCACCTCATTGGCTTCAAGCCGTAAAGAATTTTCTGGATGCCGCTTTAACAAAGGCAGCCAGCAAGACGACAGGGGCGATATCCACGAAACTAAAGACGACCCAACAAGCTTTCGATGATATGTTCAATGAAGATACCACAGATACGTCCGTAGTCGAAAAGATTCTAAGCAACGTAAACGATATCTTGGTCTTACTTGACACGTGGGCTCCGGGTTTTATCGGAATAGTTGGAACCATCATTGAAATCATTGTTTCTGCAATAGCTGCCGCGCTGGGTATAACTTTGAAGGTGTCGGCCTCAAGTGCGACCAATACTGCCACGTCGCCTTCGTCATCGGGGGGGCATAGCGGTGCACTCCTCGTAGGAGCAGCCCCACTCGTTCCGCTCTTTCCGGCCGCGGCGGTTGCCCAAGCACGCAAGAATCTGACGGCCGCAGAAGAAGAGGCCGACAAGCAAGTTAGCCCGGTACTCGCATCCGATGAAGATTTAGCAAATCGGGGTGACAAGAGTGTCAAGGACCTGAAGGCTGCACAAGATAAGGCCTTTGCCCTTATAGACTCCGCAAAATAACTGATCATTCGCGAGATCAATCGAGGGCTCGGACCGCATATAATCGAAGTACCGCAAAATTTACATAGCTTCGCGGCCGTCCGCGCCCGCCTGCCCTACGCCGCGCCTCCCGCCGCCTGTGCAGGAGGCTGCGGCCACGGACTGACCAGCGGCTGATCCATCACGTTCCGCCCGCGCGGCCCATAGGTGCGCGCCATCACCGCCCGGCCCAGCGCGTCAAGTGCTGGCAATAATCTATATGTATCAGTGAGTTATAGTTTATTTCCAGCGGTCGAAACATGAACACGACTTCCGGTTTCGCGCCGCTGGCTTCAAGGATTCTATCCTGGACGGCATAGTGGTCGAGATGATTCTGATCGGGCAACGTCAGCACTAAGACGCAGAATGGTATGACGAAGAAGTCCGCTATGATGGCGGCAATCACGGCGGCGACCATGACGAACACGAAGTCGGGGCGTATTTTGGGGGCCGGGCGGATTTCCGGGGCACTCACTGGCGTGGCACTGTTCGTTGTGGTCCCGGCTCTGAGCGTGGTGATTGGAAGCAACTTGGACGTGACGGCCGCTCACAGGCAAGTTCTGGACTGGCGATGAACGACGACCGTTCAAAATGGGCCGTGTTGGCTGCTACGCGGTTCCTCTTGGCCTGTGTGGTCTTGATCGGACACCTCAATTTTCTGCCGGGCCGCCATTCCTGGACGATGATCGGGACTTTCCTGAATCCAGTATCGGCGGTCTATGGCTTTCTAGTCATCTCGGGATACTCCATCGCCGCAAGCCTCGAGCGTTCCGCCAAGGGGTTTCTTACCCGGCGGGTTCGACGAATCTGGCCCAGCTATCTGGTTTCGCTGGCGATCGGCGCAGCGGTCGCGACCACAGTCTCGCACCCAGTCTACCTTACGCACAGCATTGTCCTTCGACCCCTTGGGTGGTGGGAGCTGGCGGCGTCGATCACCATGACCCAGACGTTTCTCGGCCCCGCATTGTCGGCCAACGGTCAGATTTGGACGCTGGCTGTCGAGTGGTGGGACTATTTGGCGGCGCCAATCCTTTGTCGCGTGTCCACGGCTATCATTGTCACGATCTTGGGGATCTCACTCGCGTTCTTCATGCTCGCTCCGCCACCGCCAAATCCCGCCGACAGTTTCGGCGGCGGGATGTTCATCATTCTCGCGTGGTGGTGGCTGTCGGGATTTCTCTACTTCCGCCATCGTGACACGGCGGTTGGATACGCCGTACTCTTTATCCCTCCATTTGTTGCAGCAGTGGACGGCTGGATTGGCCGGGCGGCTGTTATCGGGATCTTTGCGGTGGCGTTTTGCAATGGTCCCACAATTCCGCGGAGGCTTAGCAGCTTCTTCGATTGGCTTGGCGACCTGTCCTATCCCTTGTATCTGGTCCACATTCCAATCCTGTGGTGCCTCTTCTTGGCAGGTGTCTACGAGCCGGCGCTGGTCGGCGTGGCTTCACTCGCTACGGCCATTGTCGTGCTTCATTTCGTCGACATCCCATTCAGGCGGCCCGCGCGATACTCGGCGGTGACAGCATGAGGTCGAGCGAACTCGCCTGTGCTGAACCTTAGGTAGGACCTCCAGGTGCGGAGGGTGGCGGCTGCGGCCACGGGCTCCCCAGCGGCTGGTCCATCACGTTCCGTCCGCGCGGTCCATAGGTGCGCGCCATCACCGCCCGGCCCAGCGCGTCCGCCGCGATCACGTCCTGCCGCACCTCGGTGTTGAACTCGGCCGCCAGCGCCATGGCCAGCATGTAGGGGAACCAGGCGGCCACGGCCTCCGGCCACTCGATCGCGTCGGAGGGATCGCTCCAGTCCGCCTCCTGGATCCAGCCGCCTACATCGCCGCGATACCACCACCGTCCGCCCACGCCGTTCGCGCCGAGCGTCAGGTTGCCGCCCGCCCCGTCGATCAGCCGCCCATTGGGGTTGACCGTGCAGGCCGTGGTCCCGAACTCCAGCCCGGCGTCGACCACGCCGAAGCGCGCCCCGCTCACCGGGTTCGCCGGCGCATACACCGTGTAGGCCAGGCCCGCGGGCACCGGATAGTCGCCCCCGTTCTCGGCCTGGATGTTGGGGCTTCCCGCCGCCACGATCTGCTCGCTGATCCGCCCGCCGATCAGTGTGCCCATCCAGCTCGCTTTCAGGCTGTTGAAGGCCGTGAGCGCGTCGCTCATTTCGTCGGCCGTGGGCGCATCGCCGCCGCCCAGCGCGCCCAGAAGGCGCAGGGCCCGCTCTATGGTGTCACGCACGATCATGGCGGGCGCCTCCAGGCTTGAGATTGGTCGCTTGCAAGGCGGGTCGAGTCGGCGACGTGGTGGTCCGGGTCCTCCACAGACCACTGATGATCGGCCTCAGGAGCTGAAATGGCGCCGCGCGCCAGCCTCCGTCGGGGGATGCGCCTGCAATCGTTCGGGGAGACCATGTCGGTTTGGTCGCCAACGCGTCAGCCAGGTCGGAGGCATCCTTGCTTTTGGCGGCCTCGGCCGCTTGACCTTGCGGGCGAGCGGGCCGCTTGCGGCGTGGCGGCCGGCCGGAGGGTGTTCCCCACTGGGGATGCTTTTCCAGGTCGAGCGCCCGCGCGCCGTTGCCCCGGCCTTTTTCGACGCGGTCGCGATTGTTTTCGGCCCGCGTGCCGAGCTTCAGGTGCTCGGGATTGCAGCACCGCCGGTTATCGCAAATGTGCATCAGGATCATCCCCTCGGGGATCGCCCCATGGACCGCCTCCCACGCAACGCGATGAACCAGGCGATGCCCGGGCCCCACGGCTATGCGGCCATAGCCGTCGGCGTTGCGAAAGCCCGTCCACAAATGACAGCCCGTCTCTTTGTCGATCTTCACGCGTGCGCGCGTCCGCTTGGCGATCGATCCGGCGACGTGCTTGGTGACCGGTGGCTCGAGGGGCCGCCCCGTTCGATGCCGCCAGTAGTGCGTAGAGCAAAACCCTCTCGCGCGCGCATGCCGGCGGCAGCCGGGCACGCTGCATTTCTGTCTCATTGGAGTTGTCCTCTTGGATTGTCCGCCATCCCGGCGGAGTGGAAGGCGGGGCTTCAGCCGCCGGGCGTTCTTGGCGTGCCGTATTCCGGCGCCTGGCGGACGATCCGGGCGTGGCCCGCCAGAGTGGATCGGGCTAACCTTCGGCGATGCGATTTCTCATTCGCCTGGCCGCTGTCCTGGGCGCCCTGTGGGCGGCCGGGGTCTTCGGCTACTTGGCCGTTACCGGAAACAAGGGCGGAGTCGACTAATGGCTGGCTGCCGCCGTCGCTGCCCTTGGCACGCCGGTCGTGGTCCTGACTGTACTTTTCGTGATCGCGTCGTCGCGGCGGTGACGGAGAGCGGCCATTGCGAACGCCTTGATTTCACTCTTCCACGGGCGCCACGATCATATTGGCCAGGAATTCCTCGCGCTCGAGGAAGGGCCACAGGTCCTCGATCGGCTTGGAATAGAGCGAGCCGTCGGCCCTCTGGGCCGAGCTCATCGAGGGTATCCTCTGCTCGTCGGGAATGGTCATCACCTCGCACACCACCGGCCCCGCGCGCGCGAGCACGGCCTTGATATCCGCGGTCAGGCTGCGCGGCTCGGCGATGCGCGCGAAGGCCAGGCCATAGGCCGTGGCCACCTTGCCGAGATCCGGCAGGGTCAGGCCGCTCGATGCATCCGCCCCGCCCAGCCGCCCGAACCATCTGTTCTGAGAGGTGCGGATCGAGGAATAGCCCTCGTTCGAGAGGATGAAAAACTTGATCGGCAGGTTCAGCCGTCGCACCGTCTCCAGTTCCTGCACATTGAGCTGCAGGCCCCCGTCGCCGTCCACGCACACGGTCTCTTGTCCCCCGCCCGCCAGGCACGCGCCGATCGCCGCCGGCAGGCCATAGCCCATGGAGCCGAGAGCGGCAGTGGAGAGCAGACGTTGACCGGCCTTGAGCTGCACCGTGTGCTGGAAGATCTCGATCCCGGCGCCGCTGCTGCCGGAGACGATAATCCGCCCTTCGGGCAGGCATTCCTCCAGGGCTTCGGCGAAATGATAGATGCTCACCTTCTGGTCCGCCGCCCGGTGCTCGGGCAGCACCACCGGGTACTTCGCCTTCCACTCCCGGCACCGGTTCAGCCACGCGGTCCAGTCGGGCCGCTGGAATTGGGGCAGCTGCGCCAGCAGGGCCTCGAGGAAGTCCCCCGCGTCCGCCTCGATGCCTATGTCGATGAAGGCGGAGAGCTTGCCGATCTCCGCCGCGTCCACGTCCACCATCGCCTTCACCGCCTCCCGCGCCAGCCGCTCGGGCGCATAGCCGGTGATCGAAAAATCCATCCGTGAACCGATGATCAGCAGGAAGTCGCTGTTCTGCAGGGCAAAGTTCACCCCCCGCGGCGCCACGCTGCCGGGCTTGCCGATGTAAAGCGGGTCGTCATAGGCGAACAGGTCCACCGATAGCCATGTGGCCATGGCCGGAATCCTCAGGGCCTCGATCGCGGCGTGCAGCTCCCTCGCCGCCCCGGCCAGGCGCACCCCGTTCCCGGCCAGCAGCACTGGGCGTTCCGCGCCGCCCAGGGCCTTCAGCACCCTGTCGACCGCCGCGCTCAGGTCCGCCGCGCCCTTCGCCGCCGGCGGCGTGAAGGGGGCCAGCGTCTCGGCCTCGATCGTCGCCCCCTGCACGTCCAGGGGAATGTCCACCCACACCGGCCCCGGCCGCCCGCTCCTGGCTGTCCACACCGCTTCTTCCAGGGTTCGCCGGATGTCCTCCGGCGCCATCACCGTCACGGCATATTTCGTCAGCGGGCGCACGATGGAAACGATATCCACCTCCTGCAGGCCCATCTGCCTCACGCCGCTGTCGCCTTTCAGGTCCGGCCGCTTGGCCTGCCCGCTGATGAACAACACAGGCGTCGAGTCCAGCCACGCGCCGGCCAGTCCGGTGACGGCGTTGGTGCCGCCCGGCCCCGTGGTCACCAGGGCGCAGCCGATCCCCCCGCTCACCTTGGCATAGGTCTCGGCGCACATGGCGCTGGCCTGCTCGTGCAGGTTGGAAACGCACTCCATCCCTTCGTGGTGAAAGAACGAGTCGTTCAGGTGCATCGCCCCCCCGCCTGGCACCAGGAACACATGCTTCACGCCCTGCCGGGCGACGAAATCGGCCACGTAGT
>DASXCH010000008.1:0-21775 GCA_036491275.1 Caulobacteraceae bacterium | reverse complement strand
CTACGTCGGCGTGACCGCCGATCTCATCACCCGCGTCGTCCAGCACCGCGACGGTGAGGTCCCCGGCTTCACCGCGACCTACGGCCTGAAGCGCCTCGTCTGGTTCGAGCCGCATGAGACGATCGTCGGCGCGATCCAGCGAGAGAAAGACCCTCAAGAAGTACAAACGGGACTGGAAGAGCAATCTGATCGATCGTCTCGATCCCCACTGGGAGGACCTCTTCAAAAAGTTGTTGTAGCGCCGGCCATGCGTGGCCATGCTCTGGCATGGCCAACCCACGTTCCGCGTTCATGGGTGGCCGGGACAAGCCCGGCCATGACGGTCGTTGTTGGGGCAGCGGTCAGTAATCGCCCTGGATCCCGAGGAGGCGCTTGCGCCGAGGAGGGGCGCTGGCTGAGCTTCGTCAAGCTGCGCAAGGAGATCGCCTACCAGGCGCGGCAGAGCGGGGGGTGATCCTCCCCCGTTTACGGGCGAGGGGCCCCGCGAAGCGGCGGAGGGGCCGTCGGCGCCGTACGTTGACCCCCCTCCCGGCCTTCGGCCGTACTCCCCCTGAGGGGGAAAGAAGGCGCGTGCCCGACGAGGCGCTTGCGCCGAGGAGGGACATATAGGGCGCTCGGTGCGCGCCAAGCGGGCAAGCGCGCCGCGCCCGTGGAACTACAGCGAGCGCTTGACCTCTTCGAGGGTGAAGCACTCGATCTGGTCGCCGGCCTGGATGTCCTGGAAGCCGGCGAAGGCCATGCCGCATTCCTGGCCCGCCTGGACCTCGGCCACCTCGTCCTTGAAGCGCTTGAGGGTCTGCAGGACGCCAAGCTCGAGCACCACCACGTCGTCGCGCACGATGCGCACGCGCGCGCCGCGGCGGACGACGCCCTCGCGCACCCGGCAGCCGGCGACGCGGCCGACCTTGGAGATGTCGAACGCCTGCAGCACCTCGGCCGAGCCCAGGAAGGTCTCGCGCTGGATCGGCGCGAGCAGCCCCGAGAGCACGCCTTTGATGTCGTCGATCAGGTCATAGATGATCGCGTAATAGCGGATCTCGACACCCTCGCGCTCGGCCAGGTCGCGGGCCTGCTTGGAGGCGCGGACGTTGAAGCCGAGGATCGAGGCGCCGGCGCTCTTGGCCAGCATCACGTCGCTCTCGTTGATCCCGCCGGCGCCTGAAAGGATCGTCCGGGCGCGGACTTCTTCGGTGCCCATGCGGTCGAGCGCCCCGACGATGGCTTCGGCCGAACCCTGAACATCGGCCTTGATGACCAGGGGCAGCTCGGACACCTTCTTGTTGGCCAGCCTGGCCATCATGTCGGCCAGCGAAGCGCCGGCCGCGGCGCCCACCGGCGCCATGGTGCGCTCGCGCTTGAGGCGGATGCGGTAGTCGGTGAGCTCGCGGGCGCGGGCGTCGTTTTCGACCACGGCGAAGGCTTCACCCGGATCCGGCGCGCCGTCCAACCCGAGGATCTCCACCGGCGTCGAGGGACCGGCCTCGGCCAGCTGCTCCTCGCGCTCGTTCAACAGGGCGCGGATGCGGCCGTACTGGGCGCCGGCGACGACGATGTCGCCGCGCTTCAGGGTCCCGCGCTTGACCAGCACCGTGGCCACGGCGCCGCGGCCGCGGTCGACCTTGGATTCGATGACAACGCCCTCGCCGGTGCGGTCCGGATTGGCCTTCAGCTCCATGACCTCGGCCTGCACCAGGATGGCCTGAACGAGGTTGTCGAGGCCGGTCTTCTGGGTCGCCGAGACCTCGACCGCCTGGGTGTCGCCGCCTAGGCTCTCGACCACGATCTCATGCTGCAGCAGCTCGTTGATCACCCGGTTGGGGTCGGCGTCCGGCCGGTCGATCTTGTTGATGGCGACGATCATCGGCGCATCCGCCGCCTTGGCGTGCTGGATCGCCTCGATCGTCTGGGGCATGACGCCGTCGTCGGCCGCCACCACCAGAACGACGATGTCGGTGACATTGGCGCCGCGGGCGCGCATGGCGCTGAAGGCGGCGTGGCCGGGCGTATCGAGGAAGGTCACCCGCTCGCCGCCCTCCAGGCGCACCTGGTAGGCGCCGATGTGCTGGGTGATGCCGCCATGCTCGCCGCCGGCGACGTCGGTCGAACGCAGGGCGTCCAGCAGCGAGGTCTTGCCGTGGTCGACGTGGCCCATGATGGTCACCACCGGCGGGCGCGGCGCCAGATGGTCGTCGACATCCTCGTCGGCCAGGAATCCGCTCTCCACGTCGCTCTCCGAGACCCGGCGGACGGTGTGGCCGAACTCGGTGGCGACCAGCTCGGCGGTGTCGGTGTCGATGACATCCGTCGCCTTCAGCATCATGCCTTCGCGGGACAGGAACTTGATGATCTCGACCACGCGGACGGCCATGCGGCCGGCCAGCTCCTGCACGGTGATGACGTCGGGGATGACCACCTCGCGGGCGGCGCGCACCGCCTCCTGGGCTCCCCCGCGGCGCTTCTCGCGCTCGCGCTCGCGGGCTCGTCGGACCGAGGCCAGGGAGCGCATCCGCTCGATCGCGCCCTCATCGTCGCCGGCCACCGCCTGGATGGTCAGGCGGCCCTCGCGGCGCTTGGGCTCGCCCCGCGTGCGTGAAACCGCTTTGCCGGCGCCGACCTTGGCCTTCTTGCCCTCGTCCTCGTCGAAGTCCGGGCGGCGGTCGAGATTGAGGCTGCCGGGGCGCGGGGTCTGGCGGGCGGCGCGCTGGAACTCCGGCTCGGCCGGGGCCGCCACCGGCCTCGGGCCGCGCGGGCCGGCCGGTCTTGCGCCGTCGCGGGCGGCGGGCCTGGCGGCATTGGCCGAGAAACGGACGGTCTCGCCGGGCCGGGCGGGCCGAGCCGAGCCGCCGTCGCGCGGGCGTTCGCCGCCGTCGCGGGCGCGGGGCCCCTCGCCGTCTGGGCGGGCGGCCCGCTGATTGAAGGCCACCGAAGAGCGTTCAGGGCGATAGGTGGTGGTGCTCGGCCGATCGTCGCGGCGATCACGGCTCGGCTCATAGGTGCGGGTCTGGCCAGGTGGCCGCGCGGCGGCGGGCGCCGGGCGCGGCGTCTCGGGCGCACGTTCGGGGGGACGGCGCACCGGTTCGGCGACCGGCGTCGAGGCGGGCCCAGGGGTCGGCGTTTCCGGCGCGGCGACGACCTCGGCGGCAGGGGCAGCCTCTGCAACAACCTCTGGCGCTTCTGCGACCGGCGCTTCGGCCGGCGGCGCCGGGCGGGCGGGTTCGGCCGGGCGGGCGGCGCGTTCGGCGGCGCTGCGCTCCTGGACCTTGCGGGCCTCTTCGATGACCCGCTGGCGCTTGAGCCGTTCGTCCTCGGAAAGGCCACGGCCGGTCTGACCGCCCGGCTGTGCCGGAGCGGCCGGCTGGGCCGGGGCCGGGCGCGCGGGGGCGAGACCGCGCACCTCGAAGGCGCCGCGGCGCTCGGCGACCGTGCTCGGCGCCCCGCCAGGCGCGTCGACGCGCCGGCGCTTGGTCTCGACAACGACCGTCTTCGATCGGCCGTGGGAAAAGCTTTGTTTGACCATCCCGCTGCTCACCGAGCCGCCAAGCCGAGGCTTCAGGGTGAGCGGCGTCCTGCCGCCTGGGGCGCCAGGGGCTGGGGTCGGTCGGCCGCTATCGCTCTCGTCGGTCAAATGCGCTCTCGTTCAAACTTCATCAGGGGGCCCGGCCAAGGCCGGACCAGATCGTTCCAAATCCTCGGCCAAGGCCGCTGCTCGCCCGAGGGACGTCGCGCCGTCTCGGGAATCCTCGCGCCAACCCTCGGGAAGGAGCGGGCGGAAGCCCGCGAGCCGCCGGACATCCGCTGTCCAGCGATCGGCGCCGCGCCCGGCAAGGAAGGCGCTGTGTATCACATTCTCCTCGCCCAAGGCCAAACCCAATTCCGCCGCCGTGAACATTCCCGCCAGCAACGGTTGCTTCGCCTGGCGCCTCGCCGCGGCCAGGAGCTTGCGCCGCCCGTCGGCGGCGCCGTCGGCGGCCTCGATGAGGACGGCCACGCGCCCGGCGCCCACCGCCGCCAGGACCTTCTCGAAGCCGGTGACGAGGTCGCCCGCCTTGCGCGCCATGCCAAGGCCCGCCAGCAGGCGAGCACAGATAAGGCGCTCGACCTCATCGGCAAGCGTAGGCGCGGTTTCTGGCCTGGCGGCGATCTTCGTCTTGGCGGCGCGGGCGAAGAGGCCCTTCTTCGCCGCCGTCTCGATGGCGGCGCGGTCGGCCGCGACCCAAACGCCGCGTCCTGGCAGCTTGCGGCCAAGGTCGGGCGCCACCTGCCCGTCCGGGCCGGCGACAAAGCGGATCAGCCCCTCCTCGCCCTGGGACTGGCCGGTCGAGATGTCGCGCCGCCGGCGTTCCGCCGCGGCAGGGCTACTCCGATTGGCCGCCATCGGCGAACTCCGGCGCGGCGTCCGCGGACGCCTCGGCGCCCTCGGCTTCCGGCTCGGCCACAAGCTCGATTTCCGACCCGGATTCGGCTTCCGACTCGGCTTCTGGCTCGGCTTCCGCCTCAGCATCCGGTTCGGCCAGGGCCTCCGGCTCGATCCAGCCGATGGCCACCCGGGCGCGCATGATCAGGGCCTCGGCGTCCTCGGGCGAAAGCTCGAACGATTCCAGGACACCGGGCTCGCGCACCCGCTCGCCGCCCTTGGCCTCGAACCAGCCGCGCAGGTCGTCGGGCACCAGGCCGGCGAAGTCCTCGAGGGTCTTCACATCGCCTTCGCCGAGGGCCACGGCCATGGCCGGGGTCACGCCCTCGACCCCGACGATAGCGTCCTCGACCCCCAGTTCCTTGCGGCGGGCGTCGTATTCGGCCGCCTCGCGGTCGAGATAATCGCGGGCGCGGGCCTGGATCTCCTCGGCGGTGTCCTCATCGAAGCCTTCGATGGCGGCGACCTCGTCGAGCTCGACATAGGCCACGTCCTCCACCGAGGCGAAGCCCTCGGTGACCAGCAGCTGGGCGATGACCTCGTCGACGTCGAGCGCCTCCTGGAACAGGGCCGTGCGCTCGGCGAACTCGCGCTGGCGCCGCTCGCTTTCCTGGCTCTCGGTCATGATGTCGATCTGCCAGCCGGTCAGCTGGCTGGCGAGGCGCACGTTCTGGCCGCGGCGGCCGATGGCCAGCGACAGCTGCTCGTCGGGCACCACCACCTCGACCCGCTCGTCCTCCTCGTCCATCACCACCTTGGTGACTTCCGCCGGGGCCAGGGCGTTGACCAGGAAGGTGGCCTCGTCCGGATTCCACTGGATGATGTCGATCTTCTCGCCCTGCAGCTCGGCGACCACCGCCTGCACGCGCGAGCCGCGCATGCCCACGCACGCGCCGACCGGGTCGATGGAGGAATCGTTGGAGATCACCGCCATCTTGGCCCGGCTGCCGGGATCGCGGGCCACGGCGCGGATCTCGATCACCCCGTCGTAGACCTCGGGCACCTCCTGGGCGAACAGCTTGGCCATGAAGCCGCCGTGAGCGCGCGAGAGCATGATCTGCGGCCCCTTGGTCTCGCGGCGCACGTCATAGATGTAGCTGCGCACGCGGTCGCCGATCTGGAAGGCCTCGCGCGGGATCGACTGGTCGCGGCGCATGATGCCCTCGCCGCGGCCGAGGTCGACGACGACGTTGCCGTATTCGATTCGCTTGGCCACGCCATTGACGATCTCGCCGACGCGGTCCTTGAACTCCTCGAACTGCCGCTCGCGCTCGGCCTCGCGCACCTTTCCGGTGACCACCTGGCGGGCCATCTGGGTCTGCACCCGGCCGAACTCGAAGGGCGGCAGCTCCTCGCTGTAGGTCTTGCCGACGAAGGCGGTCTTGTCGTCGCGCAGGGCGTCGGTGAGGCGCCGGTTGGCGTATTCGTTGAGCGGCTTTTCGAGGCCGGTCTCCTCGTCGATCTCCGGCGCGATATCGTCGGGAACGACGGTGACGATCCGGGTGATGGCCGTCTCCCCGGTCTTGGTGTCGATCTGCACGCGGATGTCGTGCTCGGCGCCATAGCGCGAGCGGGCGGCCTTCTGGATGGCCTCCTCGATCGCCTCGATGACGATCTCCTTCTCGATCGACTTCTCGCGCGCGACGGCGTCGGCGATCTGCAGCAGTTCGAGGCGGTTGGCGGAAATGCCGGTGGCGGTCATGGTCGGTTCAGTCCCTGAGAGAGTGTGTCTTGGCTAGGGCGGGTGGTCGTGTCGCTGGCGGGCCTGGCGGCGGCCGAGCCTGCCGGCGCCTGGGCCAGGCGCGCGGCCCGGGCCTCGGCGCCGCGCTTCATCATCGCCTCGTCGACGACGAGGCGGGCGTCGGTGATCCAGGCGAAGGGCAGCATCGCGGTCTCGTCCTCGCCCTCGAGGTTGATGGCCACGTGGTCGTCCTCGATCCCGGCCAGCTCGCCCTTGAAGCGCTTGCGGCCCTCGGCCAGGCGGTCGAGCTCGAGCTTGGCCTGCCAGCCCTCGAAAGCGGCGAAGTCCTCCAGCCGGGTCAGCGGCCGGTCGAGCCCCGGGCTGGAGACCTCCAGGGTGAAGGCGCCGCGGATCGGATCGGCGTCGTCCAGCACCTCCGAGATCGCCCGCGCCAGGCGGGCGCAGTCGTCGATCGGCATGGTCCCGTCGGGCCGCTCGGCCATGATCTGCAGGCGGCGGACCTTGTCGCCGCCCATCAGGCGCAGGCGCACGATGACATAGCCGGCCGCCTCGGCGACCGGGTCGACGAGGGTGAGGAGCTGCCAGTCTTCGGCGGTCTTGCCGCGCAAATTCCCGATGGCCTTTCAAGCTGGAGCGCGGGCGGGCAAGAAAAAAGCGGCTGGCCTTCTCGAGGGCCGCCGCTCGTTAACGCCATCCAGCGCTACGGACGATGTGACGGGGTATATAGGCGCTCGGATCGGCCTTGTCAGCCCTTTATCCTCCTCCGTTCACTGGGGGAGGGGAACCAGATCCTCCCCCGATTTCGGGGGAGGGGGACCACGAAGTGGTGGAGGGGGCGGATGCAGCGCTCCGGCGCTCTTTCCCCCGCCCCCCTCCCCGGCTTCGCCGGTACTCCCCCCGCTTCGCAGGGGGAGATCAGAATTAGGAGGCGCAGCCATGCCGGCGCGCGTGCTTTCGACCGGCGATGAGGCCGTGCTCATCGCGGCGGCGAGGATCGTCGACGAGGACGAGGTCCCCTCCCCCGAGCGGGCCCGCACCCTGCTGGCCGATCCCTGCTTCGTCGCCGTCGCGGCGCTGGAGGACGGCGCCCCCGTGGGCCTCATCTACGGCCACGTCCTGCCGCAGCTCACCCGCACCGGCCTGCTGATCTATTCGATGGACACGGCCGTAGCGCATCGCCGCCGCGGCGCCGCACGGGCGATGATCGGAGCGCTGCGGCGGCTCTCAAAAGAGCGCGGCTGGTACGAGATGTGGGTGCTGACCAGCGCCGCCAATGAACCGGCGATGCGGCTCTATGAAGCCTGCGGCGGCGTCCGCGAGACCGTCGACGATGTGATGTGGGTCTTTCCGATCGAGGGCTGAGCCTGCGCTCCCTGAGTCTTGCGATAAAACACCTGGGTCCCGGGTCTCGCCGCTACACGCGGCGCGCCCGGGATGAGCGGAGTTGTGGGGGGCAGCCGCGTTCAATCTGCAGCCATCTGCGGCCATCTGCGGATTCCTATTCCTTGGCGCCGTAAACCCTCACCCGGACGGGCTCTCACGAGCCCGTCTCGACCTCTCCCTCAGGGAGAGGTGAGCCTCGACGAGGCGCTTGCGCCGAGAAGAGTCTACGAGGGCGCTCGGCCGCGGGCATCCGGCCACGCGGCCGCGCCCGCGGATCAAAACCCGCTTGCGGCGAGGAGGGCCATCTAGCCCGCTCGCGCCCGCGGCTTCCGGCCAAGGGCGCGCGGGCGTGGATAAAATTAAGCCAGCCAGACCATCATCCGCGTCGCCGCCTCCTCGCCGCGGGCGAGGGAAAACCTCGGCTCGACCTCGCCGGTGTAGAGGAAGCAGCTCTTGGAAAGCACCCGCCCGCTCGCCTCGTTGTCGGCGAAGTGGCCGGATGTCAGCACGCGCTTGCCCCAGGCGCCGCCCGCCCAGCCGAGCGCCGCGCTCACCGCCTCGGTCATATAGCCCCGGCCCCAGTAGGGGCGGCCGAGCCAGTAGCCGAGCTCGGGCGCCAGCCCGTCCTTGGGATGGATGCCGACGACGCCCATGAAGGTCCCGTCGCGGCCCGTCACCGCGAACGTCGCCTCCCAGCGGGGATCGGCATGCGACATCCGGGCGATGAAATCCTCCGCCATCTGACGATGGAAGGGGTGGGGGATCGAGGTGGTCATCCGCGCCACGCCGGGATCGTCGGCGAGGGGCGTCATCGGTTCGGCATCGGCGGCTTCCAGCGGACGCAGCACCAGCCGTCCGGTCTCGAGCCGGGGCGAAATCTCGTGTTCTTGAGTCATTTATCCGAGCCCTGAATATGACTGGAGCGGAGGGTCCGGACGCCCCCGCTCCTTATGGCTCGTCCGGATCGCTTTTTTGTGTCGCGACCCGGGAAAAAACCTGGATCGCTAGTCGGCTTCGGCCTTGGCCGCCACCCCGACATAGGTTCGGTCGTCGCGCTTGGTGACATAGGTCACCGCGCCGGCCGCCTTGGCGAAGAGGGTATGGTCCTTGCCCATGCCGACATTCTCGCCCGGCCAGAACCTGGTCCCGCGCTGGCGGACGATGATGTTGCCGGCGTCGACCGCTTCGCCGCCGAACTTCTTCACCCCGAGGCGCCGGCCCGCGGAATCGCGCCCGTTGCGCGAGGAGCCGCCGGATTTCTTGTGGGCCATGGTCTAACTCTCTCTTCTCTCGTGCTTGGCCGTTTGGGGCGCTACCTGGCCTTCGGCTTGGCCTTTTTCGCCGCCGGCTTGGATTCGGCCTTGGCAGGGGCCTTGGCTTTCGCCGGCGCGGCCTTGGCCTTCGCCGGGGCCTTGGCGGCCGGCCTGGCTTTCGCCGCCGGTTTGGCCTTCGCCGCCGGCTTGCCCGCCGTCTTGCCTTTCGCGGGCTTGGCCCCAGCCCTGGATTCGGCCTTGGATTCAGCCCTATCGGCGGCTTTCTCGGCCGCCTTCTCCTGAGCGCTCTCGTGGGCGAAGGCGGCCTTGGCGTCGGCGTGAGCCCTGGCCTCGTCGCCCGTGCGCGCCAGGTTGCGGGCGCGCAGGCGCAGCTCCGAACGCGGCGTCAGGTCGATCTCGCCGGCCCAGTCCTCGCTCTTGCCGTCGCCGGCGATGCCGGTCACGCGCAGCACGCTCTCGTGCTGGCGGTGGCCCTTGGTGCGGCGGTAGCCCTTGCGGCGGGTCTTCTTGAAGACCTTGATCTTGTCGCCCTTGCGGGTCTCGATCAGGGTGGCGCTGACCGAGGCGCCGGAGACCAGCGGCGCGCCCAGCGTCACCGCCTCGCCCTCGCCGATCATCAGCACCTCGTCGAGGGCCAGCTTGTCGCCAGGCGCGCCGACCAGCTTGTCGACGACGATGATGTCGCCGGCCTGGACCCGGTACTGCTTGCCGCCGGTCTTGATCACCGCGTACATCGTCGAGACGCCT
The DNA here is from genome assembly GCA_036491275.1 of Caulobacteraceae bacterium. Classification (GTDB taxonomy): domain Bacteria; phylum Pseudomonadota; class Alphaproteobacteria; order Caulobacterales; family Caulobacteraceae; genus Acaudatibacter. The sequence goes on along the minus strand of DASXCH010000008.1, from coordinate 12,255 downwards.
TCAAATCCGCCAAATGAGAATAGTGAGAATAACGAAACGCGCCCGCGAGCAGGCCCGCGGGCGAGGGAGGGCGACTTATACCGGCGGCCCTCGCGAGGTCAAGGCGGGCGGGGGGTGCGATGCTTCAATCAAAGAGCATTTCACGGGGCCTAGACTCGAAATTGGATCCTCCCCCGTTTACGGGGGAGGGGGACCACGAAGTGGTGGAGGGGGCGACGCGCGCAAAACCTGTGACGATGACACGGGCCCGATCGCTACGGCGGACGATGAGCCTGCCGGAGGTGATCCTGTGGCAGGCGCTGCGAGGCGAACGGATCGCGTCCCTGAGGTTCCGCCGGCAGCATCCGATGGGCCCCTATGTCGCCGACTTCTACTGCCCTGCCGCGCGCCTCGTTGTGGAGGTTGACGGCCAGACCCACAGCCATCCCGAACAGGCGTCTCATGATGAAGCTCGGGACCGTTGGATGGCGGCGGAAGGAATCCGAGTGTTGCGAGTTCCGGCGCCATACGTGCTCGACGATGAAGCCCTTTGGGGTGTTCTCTGCGAGATCGAGGAAATTGCAGGGACGGCAGCGATGCCCCCCTCCCCGGCTTCGCCGGTACTCCCCCCGCTTCGCAGGGGGAGATCTGACAGATCGGATTCCTCATCGTCCCCCAGGCTTGGACGCGGGCGAGCCGGCCCCCTACATAGGCGCCCAAATTCGGCGCTCCGTCAGTCTGTTTCCTCAGTAGTGATATCGACATTGAGCGATCTCGAGGCCTTGATCGCCGCGCCTGCCCGAGACGCAATAGACCAGCCGGTCACCCCGGGTCAGGCGGCGCGACCACCAGCCCTTCAGATCGCCCTTGAGTGGCTCGGGCCTGCCCGTGCCGGCGAACGGCGTGCGCCGACACTCTTCGATCAGGTCGTTGAGACGCCGGAATATTTTCGGATCCGCCTCGAACCAGCCCAGGTAGTCCTCCCAGGCCTCATCCGAGAAGACGACCTTCACGGCTGGATGAGGTCGCGCTCTTTGCCCTTGCCGGCGTCCAGCTGGCGAATGGAAGCGCGCAGCCGTTCGGCGTTGGCCGGACTGGAGAGCAGGTAGAGGGTCTCTTCGGTCGCGCTCCAGTCGGATAGCGACACCATGACCACCGCCTCGGCCTTCTGGCGGGTGATAACCACCGGCTTGTGGTCCTCGGCGACACGGTCCATCACCGCCTTGAGGTTCGCGCGCGCGTCGGAATAGGTCAGAACGTCCATGATCGCCTCCGCGGGGTATATGGACAGATTTCTGTACAACTGCAAGGTGGGCCGCAGGACGGGTTGTGATTCAGCGCTCGAGACTCCACCGTCTTGGACGCCGGCGCCCCGGCCCCCTACATAGGCGCCCATGAGCCAAGCCCCGACCCAGATCCCCGTCACCGTGCTCACCGGCTATCTCGGCGCCGGCAAGACCACCCTGCTCAACCGCATCCTCAGCGAAGACCACGGCAAGCGCTACGCCGTCATCGTCAACGAATTCGGCGAGATCGGCATCGACGGCCAGCTGGTCGTCGGCGCCGACGAGGAAGTCTTCGAGATGAACAACGGCTGCGTCTGCTGCACCGTGCGCGGCGACCTCATCCGCGTCGTCCAGGGCCTGATGAAGCGCCAGGCCAGCGCCGCCCGCGGCTTCGACGCCATCGTCGTCGAGACCACGGGCCTGGCCGATCCCGGTCCCGTCGCCCAGACCTTCTTCGTCGACGACGACGTCCGCACACGGACGAAGCTCGATTCGGTGACCACGGTGGTCGACGCCAAGCACGTCATGGCGACGCTGGATGACAGCCGCGAGGCCCGCGAGCAGATCGCCTTCGCCGACCAGATCGTGCTCAACAAGACCGACCTGGTGTCCGACGGCGAGCTTTCCGACGTCGAGGCGCGCCTGCGCCGGCTCAATCCCCTGGCCAGGATCCACCGCGCCCAGCGCGCCAACGTGCCGCTGGATGCGGTGCTGGCCCGCGGCGGCTTCGATCTCGAGCGGATCACGGCCATCGAGCCGGAGTTCCTTGGCTCCGCGCATGGGCCCGCGCACGGCGAAGAAGGCCACGTGCACGACGAGCATTGCGGGCACGAACACCACGACCACGTCCATGACGACGGCATCAAGGGGATTTCCCTGGTGGCCTCCAAGCCGCTGGACGCCAACAAGGTCAGCCGCTGGCTCAACGAGCTGCTGCAGACCCGCGGCCCGGACATCCTCCGCGCCAAGGGCATCATCGATGTCGCCGGCGAGGAGCGGCGCCTGGTTTTCCAGGCCGTGCACATGATCCTCGAGGGTGATTTCCAGCGGCCGTGGGCCGAGAAGGACACGCGCGAGAGCCACATGGTGTTCATCGGCCGCGACCTCGACGAGGCCGTTCTCCGCGCCGGGTTCGAGGCCTGTCAGGCTTAGCACGGAGCGCCGCCGTCCCGGCGTCGCCTTCCAACACACAACCGTCATCCCCGGCCTTGTGCCGGGGACCCATTTGGCGCGAGCGGGTGAGTGGCCATGCCGGATCCTCCCCCGTGTACGGGGGAGGGGGACCACGAAGTGGTGGAGGGGGCTGTTGCAGCGCGCTGGCGCTCTTGCCCCTGCCCCCCCCTCCCGGCCTTCGGCCGTACTCCCCCCGCTTCGCAAGGGGAGATCTGGGTGGCCGGGACAAGCCGGGACAGGCCCCGCCGATGACGTTTTGATTTGGGGAGGCCGAGAGAGTGGTGCGATCGGGGTAGTCTCGGAGCGCCGGCGCTCCGAGCAATCCCGGGCCCGTCTTAACGCCGCCTTCATCGAAGCCAAGGATTTTGCGGGACTCTTTTGGCTGAGGGGCCACGCATGGATAAGTCGCGGGAGGCTGAGCGCATCATCATCGGCGACTGCGTCGCCGAGATGGCTCGCCTCGCCGAAAAATCCGTCGACCTGGTGTTCGCCGACCCGCCCTACAACCTGCAGCTGGGCGGCGACCTGCTGCGCCCCGACAACTCCAAAGTCGACGCCGTCGACGACGCGTGGGACCGCTTCGCCTCCTTCGCCGAATACGACGCCTTCAGCGAGGCCTGGCTCTCCGCCGCCCGCCGCGTGCTCAAGGACGACGGCACGCTGTGGGTCATCGGCAGCTATCACAACATCTTCCGCGTCGGCCGCGTGCTGCAGGACCTGGGCTTCTGGATCCTCAACGACATCGTCTGGCGCAAGACCAACCCGATGCCGAACTTCAAGGGCAGCCGCTTCGCCAACGCCCACGAGACCCTGATCTGGGCCGCCAAGTCGCGCGGCGCGCGGCGCTACACCTTCAACTACGACGCCCTGAAGATGGCCAACGACGACCTGCAGATGCGCTCGGACTGGGTGCTGCCGCTGGCCGTCGGCGAAGAGCGGGTGCGCGACGAGAGCGGCGCCAAGGTTCATCCCACCCAGAAGCCGGAGGCCCTGCTGCACCGGGTGATCCTCTCCTCGAGCCGGCCGGGCGATGTGATCCTCGACCCCTTCTTCGGCGTCGGCACCACCGGCGCGGTGGCCAGGCGGCTCAACCGCCGCTTCATCGGCATCGAGCGCGAAGAGGGCTACGCCAAGGCGGCGAAGAAGCGCATCGCCGCGGTGACCCCGGCCCCGGCCGACAGCGTCGAGGTGATCGGCTCGAAGCGGTCAGAGCCGCGCGTCCCCTTCGGCCAGCTCGTCGAGGCCGGCCTGGTGCGGCCGGGCGATACGATCTGGTGTCCCAAGGGCGAGCGCTGGGCCCGGGTGCGCGCCGACGGCAGCCTGGTCGCCAGGGTGGCGGCGGGCGAGCTCACCGGCTCGATCCACAAGGTGGGGGCGATGATCCAGAGCCAGCCGGCGTGCAACGGCTGGACCTACTGGCACATCCGCACCGACCAGGGCCTGGCGCCCATCGACGTGCTGCGCGAGAAGATGCGCGCGGCGCTGGCGGGGTGAGCTGAGGGAAGCGCTGATAACCACCTCTCCCTGAGGGAGAGGTCGAGACGCGATCGCCAGATCGCGTCCGGGTGAGGGTTTACGCGGCTTCCTTCCCTAATCCGTCCCACGGCTCCGCCGTGTGACCCTCCCACGCTTCGCGTGGGCCCCTCCCTCTCCCGCCGGGAGAGGGGATTTTCAGACCGGCGAGACGCCGGCGCTCCGAGCCAAGCCTCAGGCGATCTCAGCCTCAGACAATCACGACCGCTGGGATGGGCGGGCGGCGCTGGCGGGCTAATTCGCCGCACCTCCCCTCGGGGAAACGCCGTTGTCATTCCACCCTGATCAGCCGATTGTCGCCGCCTTGGGGGGACTGGTGATGATGTTCGGTAAATCGCGGCTCAGCCGTGGCGTTTCTTTGCTATGCGTGACGGCGGTCATGGCCTGGCCGATCGCGGCCGAAGCCGCGGGCCAACTCAGAGTAGCGCCAGGATCGTCGGCGTCCGCCTTGTATGTCCCGCCCCCGGCTTCGCCGCCGGCGCCGCCACCAACAGCAACTCCTGCGCGGGCGCCGGCTCCGGTGGCCAGCATTGTCGCCGCCAGCGGCGCCCTCCTCATTCCAGAGGGAACGGAAGTTCGTGTTCGGCTGAACGAGCGCCTGTCGTCTGCCAGCAACATCGAGGGCGACGAATTCAGCATCACCACCGACGAGCCGATTCAGCTTTCGGACGGCACGATCATTCCGGCCGGTTTTCGGGGAAGAGGCGAGGTCACGGACGCCCACAAGAAGGGAATGTTGGGCAAGGCCGGCGAACTGCACATCCGCCTGGACTACTTCAAGATCGGCGATACGCGGGTTCACCTGAGGGCCGAAAAAGGCGGAGAGGGCAAGTCGGGCGTAGCGACGACAGTCGTGCTCACGCTCTTGATTACGCCGCTTTTCCTGATGCATCATGGCGCGGAGCTCGTCTATCCGCAGGGCCAGAAGATCACCGCCTTCGTTGACCAGGATACGAAGGTGCCGCTTCCGATGCCTTCGGCTCCGCAGGTGGATTGAGGCGGCTGAGCACGCGGCGATGGCGGGGTAAATCTCGGAGCGCCGGCGTCTCGCCGGCAACCGGCGCAGCCCGCGAGACGCCGGCGGTTCGAGCTGATCCGCGGCCATCCTCCACGGCCATCCGCGTCATCAGCGGATAAAGAGCCGGCGAGGCACCGGCGCTCCGCGACCAATCTGGCGAACCTCCAGGCCGCCGGGGCGCTGGAAAACCTGCCAACGGGCAGCCCTGTGAGACCATACTTCCGTCAGACCCGAAGTAAGCGCCGCGCTTCCTCCTCGGCGGCGGTTCTCACGACGCCTGGGCGGCTTTAGAAATGACTGGCGAAAAGCCAGCACGCGCCGGGATCGGATGTTCATAAGCTTCGACAATCGCCCGTCGGATTCTCCCTACATCGAGCAGGTCTGGCGCTCGCGCAGCGCGCGGGGCGGATCCTTCTATTCGATGGCGGAGCCCAACATCGAGTTCGTGGTCGCCCGCGTGGCGGGGCGCGAGCAGGTGATCCTGAGGGGCCCTGTGACCCAGGCATCGAGGGTCCATTGTCCTGCCGATGGCGAGTGGCTCGGTATCCGCCTGCGGGTGGGGACGCACCTGCCCGCGGTGGCGACGACGCACCTGACCGATCATCGCAGTCTGGTGCTGCCAGGGGATGGGTCCCTGCGGTTCTGGTTTGCCGACCGCGCCTGGGAGATCCCGACCTTCGAGACCGCCGAATGCCTGGTCTCGCGGCTGGCGGCCGCAGGCCTGATCGCTGTCGAAGGCATCGTTCAACGCGTGTTCGAAGGACGCCGGTCAGGCGTCACCGAGCGGTCGGTTCAGCGCCGGTTCGTCCAGGCGACCGGGTTGACCCGGGATTCGCTTCGGCAGATCGAGCGCGCGCGCCAGGCGGCGCTTCTCCTGGCGGGGGGCGCCGCAGCCCTCGACGTCGTCTTCCAGATGGGCTTCTTCGATCAAGCGCATCTGATACGCGCCCTTCGACGTTGGGTCGGGCCGACGCCTGGCGGTCTGCTGCGGAACGAGGACCAGCTGTCGTTTCTATACAATGCCGCCCCCCTGTTCCCGATGTAGCCATGGCCCGAACCTGCAACATTCCCCCCAGGAGGATGACGTGTCCTTCCAAGCCTACCTCCGCACCATCCAGGCCAAGACCGGCCAGGCGCCCCAGGACATCGCCGCCGCCGCCCGCGGCCAGGGGCTGTCCAAGCCGGGCGAGGTCGTCGCCTGGCTCAAAAACGAATATGGCCTGGGTCACGGCCACGCCATGGCGATCGTCGCCCTCACGCGGCGCGAGAGCCAGCCGTCGAAAAGCGGCGCCGACAGGATCGACGCCCACTTCACCGGGGCGAAGGCCAGATGGCGACCCGCGTTCGATCGCCTGGTCTGCGAAGTGACGCGGCTCGGGCCCGACGTCACAGTCTCGCCCGCCGCCAGCTACCTCAGCCTGGTGAAGGCCGGCCGCAAGTTCGCCATAGTGCAGGTGGGGGGCGAGCGCCTGGACATCGGCCTCAAGCTCAAGGGCGTGGCGGCCGGCGGACGGCTGGAGCCGGCCGGCGCGTGGAACGCCATGGTCACCCACCGCGTCCGCATCGCGAGCGAGACGGACCTCGATGCGGAGGTGCTGGACTGGCTCGAGCAGGCCTGGGCCGGAGCGAGAGCACGATGACAACCGCCAAGCAGAAATGGATGCCTTGGACCGGCCGGGCCCTGTCCGGCCTGATGATCCTCTTCATGCTGTTCGACAGCGTCTCAAAGCTCGTCCTGGAGCCGCACGTGGTCGAAGCGACGACACGGATCGGCTATCCGCTCGACGTGATCCGGCCGCTGGGGGGGATAAGTCTCCTTTGCACGCTCCTCTACGCGATCCCGCGCACCTCCATCCTCGGCGCGATCCTGCTGACGGGCTATCTCGGCGGCGCCGTGGCCAGCAAGGTGCGGATCGAGGACCCGATGTTCAGCTCGGTCCTGTTCGGGGTCTATTTCGGCCTGCTCGTCTGGGGTGGCCTCTTCCTGCGCGACAGCGGGCTTCGGTCGTTGATCCCCATCAGGCGTGGCGTCTGACGGCGAGAGTCCCGGAGCGCCAAAGGTCGAGACGCCCATCCTTTGGATGTGCCCCTCCTTCTCCCGCCGGGAGAGGCGAGCGCACTTATCTCATTCGATCGCGCCGGCCGGTTGGGCCGCGGGTCAGGTGCGCGGCTGAATGCGCAGTTGCCTGGCCTTCTGGCGGGCGAGAATGCCTTGGCGCAGGGCCGGTCCTTGGCGGCCTCCTCCGCGCCAGCGTCCGCCTCATGACTCCAGAGGAAACTGTAGCGAATGACCAGACCCGGCCGGGGCGCCGGAAAGCTCACCGCGTCGGGGCGCCGTATTCAGCCGCCTCGATGTCGGCGACGACGTCGTCGCTCAGTTGACCGACGATGAGCACCTCGCGCTCGCGCGCCTTCAGCCGTTCGTAATGCGCGAGTTCGTCGGCGGAGAGATAGCCGCCCACCACGCGCTCGTGGCTGGTGACGACGATGACCTTCGTGCGAATGGCCTCGTCCTGATAGTGCGCGAAATTGCGTGAGAAATCTGTCGCCCTGACCGTCGTCGCTCGATCCATGGTCCACTCCATCTGAGCGCGTAAAATACGTATTTCTCGGATTTTTTCAAGGCCAGCCCTGCGCGGAGCGCGGGGATCCATTCTCGGAGCGCCGGCGCCTCGCCGGGCACCTTCAAACACAAACCGTCATGCCCGGCCTTGTGCCGGGGACCCATTCGGCGCGAGCCCCATTTGACGTTCTTTGGGAGTGGCCATGCCCGGCATGGCCACACGCCTATCGGTGAGCATGGGTGGCCGGGACAGGCCCGGCCATGACGTTAGATTTGGATGGGCATACGTGCCGGCGAGACGCCGGCGCTCCGGGCCAAGCCTCAGGCGATGACGGCGGCAGGGACCGCGGCCGGCCTGGCGCGGGCGGCCGCCAGGGCCGCGGCGAAGGCCACGCCGCGCAGCGAGCCGAGGCCCGTGCAGGCGTCCCAGCCGTCCTCGGCCGGATAGCCGGTCACCCCCTGGTAGGAGTTGTCGGCCGGCCCGGGGGGGCTGACGATGTCGCGGAACGTCGCGGCCGGCAGGCCGTAGAGGATGGCGTTGAGATACCCCGCCGCCGCCCCCGCGTTCGCGTTGATCCGCGCCATCAGCCCGGCATAGAGCGGGGCGACGGCGCTGGTGCCGCCGATCGGCTCGGGCGCCCCTCCGCCCACCACCTGCAGATAGCCGCTGTAGGGGCTGGCGTTGCCGGCGATATCGGGCACCCCGCGCCCCATGGCGCCCGTGCCGTTGCGCGCCGGGATCCTCGCCATGCCCAAAGTCGTGCCAGGCGCCGCGCTCTGATAGGCGGGCACGGGGAAGCGCGCGCTCACCCCGCCGCCGGTGGCCCCGGAATCGTTCCACACCACCTCCTCGAAGCTCGCCCCCTTCACGGCGCCGATGCAGGTGCCCCCGCACGCCGTCACCCACACGTCGCTGGCCGGATAGCTCACCTGGGCCTGGGTCTGGCTGGCGATGCAGGCGCCGGAATCGCCGGACGAGATCAGCACCGTGATGTTGTTGGTCGCCGCGTCGGCGAACAGCTGGGTGAACTCACCATATTCGGCCTCGGAGAAGTTGGCGGTGCCCTCATCGTCCGGGCCCCAGCCATAGCTGATCGAGATCACGCCGGGCGCCGGCTGGCCGGCCGCCGGATGGATCATCGCCTGCAGGGCGTGGATCATGTTCTGCACCTGGCCGCCGGCGAAATAGACGGCGATCGTCGCCGCCGGCGCGATCGCCCCGGCCACGGTGATGTCGAGGCCCGTCTCGCCATCCGACCGGCCGGAATTCTTCACCCCGTCGATCGGCACATCGACGATCTTCGGCATCGGCAGGCCGCCCAGCGCCTTCAGCGTCGCCTTGATATCCGAGAGGGCATAGCCGGCCGGCGCCGGCGAGCCGTCCGGCCCCTGCGTCTCCATCTCATAGAGGCCGATGGTCTGGCCGGCGCCGTCGCCCGGCGGGAAATCATAGAGGCCGGCCACCTGGGCCGGGGTCAGCGGCGCCGTATTCGGCGGATCGGCCGCCTCCGGGTTCTTCTTGCGGGCGAAGTGGGTGGCGCGCACCGGGCGGTTGGTGAGGCCGACCACCGCCGCCACGTCATCGGCGATGGCGTCCGGCAGGCCGACGGCGCCGGCGTGGCCGCGATAGGCGCCGCCGGAATAGGCGTAGTCGTGCAGCTGGGTGGCGAAGGCCTGGTTGATGGCCGAGGCCGGCCCGCGGACGATGACGCTGCGGCGCGCGGCGTCGCTCGACACCACCTCGAGCCCCGCATCCCTGGCGAAGGCCGCGACCCTGGCCAGGGCCTGCGGATCCGCCCCGCGCCCGGCGGCGAACTCCTCGGACGTGGGCCGCGGCGGGGCGGCGGCGGCGAAATCGGCGGGGCGCCTCGGGGCGGCGTCCGCCCGCCGCTTGAGCAGGATGGTGACCGTGATGGGCAGGGCGGCGTCGGTGGGGCGAAGAACCGTCGCGTCCGCCGGATGGGGATGATCGCTGCCTGCGAGCGGGCGATAGCCGCTGGGGAGCGCGCCGTTTGCCATGGGTTCCTCCTGAGCCTGACTGATCCAGAACCGGATAGCCGCGAGGTTCGGGCTGGAGGCGAAGAGAACACCCAAATGCGCGCGCGCGACATCCGCGCGAACCGATCATTTGCCGATGATTTGAGGGGGGCTAGTGCCATTCAGCCACGTGGTCGAGGCGAGCTTGGTGCGGCCCAGAGACTTCATCTGCTGCCCCAAGGGCGAGCGCTGGGCGCGCGTACGGCCGACGGCAGCTTGGTGGCCGGCGAGCCTCGATCCACAAGGAGAGGGTAATCCTGAGCCGGCTGGCGTGCAACGGCTGAACCACCGGCGCGACTGACCACTGGTCAATCCCACCAAGATTTTGCCGCGACTGTCGGCGTTTGCTGAGTGTAGTTGCCGCGGAGTCGCAAGTTTGGTTGGGCCAGAAAAAATGCTTAACCCGGTGGAGGCCCCGTTTGAACCTTCTCGACTAAGTCGTTCGCAACGGCTCGCCGCCATGCGACCTAGGGCCTCGCGCCTTCGGTGTGGACTATTTTATTGATGCACATTGTACCTTAGTCCAGTTCATGCTCATTATGTATCTCAATCCATCGGGGGGCGAGTGGCGTGGATTCGGACGATATGGGTAACACCCAGGATGAACTAGTCCACGTGGCGCGTTTGGCGCTTGCGGGGCGACCCCAGGACGTACAGACCTTTCTGCGCCGGCTGGCGCGCCGTCATCGCGGCGATCTGCCCCTACTAGCCGCCGAACTTACCCAACTTCTGCAGGAGTCACCGACCCGCCAGTCGCCATTGAGACGCGAGGCGGCCGCGCCGGTCCCAGTCGACCTTGAGACGCGGCTTCAACTACTGCGCATCGAGGGATCGCCGTTGCTCGAAGTTGAGCCGATCTGGGACCCGGCCGTCCTCCGCTTGCTTCGGCAAGTCATCGCGGAGCGTCAGTGTGACGAAGAGTTGCGTCACCAAGGCCTTGCGCCCACACGGTCGATCATCTTCACCGGCCCACCCGGTGTCGGGAAGACGCTGGCCGCGCGTTGGATCGCCCGCGAGCTTCGCCGCCCGCTTCTGACGCTCGACCTGTCGGCCGTAATGAGCAGCTACCTCGGCCGCACCGGCGCCAACGTCCGCCACGTGCTCGACTATGCGAAGAGCGTCGAGAGCGTCCTCCTCCTCGACGAACTGGACTCCATCGCTAAGCGTCGCGACGACAACAGTGACGTCGGCGAGCTGAAGCGTCTGGTCACCGTGCTTTTGCAGGAGATCGACGACTGGCCCTCGACCAGCCTGCTGCTTGCCGCCACTAACCATGCCGATCTTCTCGATCCGGCGGTGTGGCGCAGGTTCGAAATGCGAATCGAATTCCCGATGCCGAGCGAAGCTGCCGTACGCCAGGCGATCGGCATCTTCATGGGATTGAACAAGGCCTCAGAAACTTGGCGAGAAGTACTGGGGGTCGCGTTGCGGGGCCTTTCCTTCAGTGACATCGAACGCGGACTCATGCTTGCGCGCCGGGCTGCGGTCACGCGCGGCATTCCCGTCGAAGAAGCTCTCGGCGAACTCGTTCAAAACAGAATTGAGCCTCTGCCTCGCCGGGAACGCGGGCAGATCGCATTGTGGCTTACCGAAGCCGGAGTGTCGCAACGTCAAGTTCATGAGCTAACCGGCCTCAGCCGCGACACAATCCGTAAGAAGACGCGAGCCCCGGACGACGCCTCGGATCTGGATCGCGAGGAGGAATAGGGATGGTCGATCGAGTCAACTTCCTTATCGGCTACGGCGAGCGGCTCGCGACCGATATGGCCGCGCCCGTCGGCGGCGCGCCAAAACGCCACCCCTACACCTTCGCCGAGGCACGCCAGCGCCTCGCCCCGAGAATCATCGAGACCGTCAGAGAGCTAGAAGAGCTGCCGGGCGAGGTCTGCCCCGAGGATCAATCCGTTGCGCTCGTGACGCTGCACCCGAGCTACATTGCCAAATCCTACTACCCCGGCGACTTGCTTAAGACATACGACCTAGAGACAATTGGAAGTCGTGCCCGCGAGGTCTCGCCGACCAAGTGGACCAAGGCGAAGCCGCCAGAGTCCGCGGTAACGTCTGAGCTGTTTGTCGCCGGTGCCAGGCAGAACTTTCGTCGCCTGGCAAACAGCATGCAGCGCTTTGCAGACACGTCTCCGGGCGCTGGGGATCTGATCAAAATCGAGGATGTTAGGGTTCCAACGCCAGAGGACAAGCTGAAGCCCTTTCGTTCCGACGCGAAGGAGCCGCTTCTCGAAGTCGTCCTCCATGCCCAACCAGTACAATCTGATGCATTTATCTTGGAGGGATTTGAAGCATATATGGAGACCCTCGGCGTCGACCTAGATCTCGACAGGCGGCGGTTCTTTGCAGAAGGTCTCTGTTTCCTCCCAGTCCGCATCCCGCGCGAAATCGCCAGCGACGTCGTGAGATATTCCTTCTTGCGGGTTGCTCGCGAAATGCCGCGGCTGCGTCAGTTCCGGCCTTTGGTCCGGGCGACGACCGGCTTTACTCCGTTCGCTTGCCACCTCCCGAAGGAGGACGCAATCGACCGCGAGATTCGCGTGGCAGTGTTCGACGGTGGGGTCCGATCCGACGGCAAGCTAAATGCTTGGGTCAACCGCAAGAAGACCAAGGACATCGGAAAGTCTGTGCCGGAGTTTGAAAATCACGGCACAGCGGTG
>DASXCH010000007.1:0-32959 GCA_036491275.1 Caulobacteraceae bacterium | reverse complement strand
CTGGGCCTGTGGGGTTGTGGGCGAGGCCTCGGTGTCGTCCACAAGTCCACAGGCTCTGAACTCGCCGCTGCGCAGATCGAGCCGGCCGATCGGATGGACGCAGAAGCGCAGGTCGAAGACGCCGTCCTGGAGCGTTGGCCTATCCATTCGGGCCAAAGCGCCCGGCGCGCCGAGTCCCACGGGCCCACCTCGCTGCGCCCTTCGGCCGCTCGCGGGCCCTGGTTGACGCCGCTCGCACATGCGCTTGCGGCGGTTTATGAATCCCGGGCCCATGTCTCGTGAGCGCATCAAGGGGTTCGCCGCCGACGGCCCGGTGATCTTTTCGGCCCTGGCCCTGGTGCTGGTGGCCGCGGCGATCGTCTTCGGCTGGAAGCGCGGGAAGCCGGGACGGTGAACTTCTCCTCCCTCGAGGGGAGAGATGCTATTCTCCCGCGGGGAAATGGAGGCCCGTCATGGCCCGTGCGCGCATCCACAGGATCGTCGGCGTCGCCCCGGTGATCCTCTCCCTGTTGGCTTTCACCCTGGTGGTGGCGGCGGTGTCCTTCGGCTGGGAGCAGGGGATGAAGGACGAAGGGGCCGTGGCCCACACCTGGCAGCTGCTGATCGCCGCCCAGGCGCCGCTGATCGCCGCGTTCCTGACGACCGCCGACTGGGGGCGATTCCGCCGCGAACTCGGGCCTCTGGCGCTGCAGGGCGGCGCCCTCATCCTGGCCCTGGCGTCGGTGGCGATCCTGCACCTCTGACCGTGCCGATCATTTTTCAGCAGATGGCCGCAGATTGACTTTCCGCGCTGCAGCGGCACGCCTTAGATCGCGAAAGCTTCCGACTCCCCCGCTCGTCCCGGACGCCGAGCGGGCAGCGAGGCGAGCCGGGATCCAGGCGTTTTATCGTTGAACTGCGAGTTTCAGAAAAGCCTGGGTGTCCGCATTCGCGAAGGTGAGCGGTTGAAAGGGAACCGTTCACTTTCGCGGGGGTCACACGGCGGAGCCGCGGGACCGGAGGTTGTTGAGATCAATCTGCGCCATCGATCTCCATCATCTGCGTAATCTGTGGATGACCGTTTGCCGGCGAGGCGCCGGCGCTCCGAGACTAGCCGAAGGCGCCTGGCCGTGGCCCGGGTGACGAGCGCGGTCCCGCGCCTCCGCCCATGCTTGAACTGAGGCAGGCCCTCTGCCATAAGCCGCCCTTCCTGATCGGGGGCCCTTAAGGGCCTCACGGAGCGCGGGCGTAGCTCAGGGGTAGAGCACAACCTTGCCAAGGTTGGGGTCGGGCGTTCGAATCGCCTCGCCCGCTCCAGGATTTGGTCCGGAAAATGAACATTTTTGCTCGATCCTTCACCGTAACCCGCAGAAGACGGTGGTGACGATGCCTGGGACTCTGTGAGATGCTCCCGTCGAAGGACTTGCCGTCACCCGCTCACGAGGGGATGGTTCTGCCTCCCAGAACCGGTTGGCGTCCGGACTTTCCGGACGTTGTGATCCACGCCACACTTCCCGTGCGTAACGCGCATCCCCTCTATGCAGCTGCCAAGGCGGGGGACGCCCCGGCCGCGCTAATCCTGGCTCTCGACTTGCTGAGTGAGAACGCTACCGGACACCTGGGTGATCTGGTTGGCGGCGCAGGCGCTATTTTGCTGCCCGTCACCGCGCTCGAATTTGCTGGCTTCAACGCGATCCCGGATGCGATGGCGCAGATCCTCGCAAAGAAACTCGACTGGCGAGTCAGTGTCGGGGACATCGTTCAGAGCAATGAAGTCGGTCACACTCGTGCACGGGCATTCAATCGCCTCGTCACTCCCGCGGCGTTTGAAGGCTCCGTTCGCCCGGAAGTCGATTACATCTTGGTCGACGACCACATCGGACTGGGCGGCACACTCGCCAATTTGAAGGGCTACATCGAGACGAATGGTGGGCGGGTGGTTGCAATGTCGACGCTCACCGAAAGCCGCGAAGCGCGGCGGATCGCGCTTCAGGATGATGTCCACTCCATGCTAAAGGAGCGCCATGGCGAAGGGCTCGAAAACCTCTGGAAAGAACACTTCGGCTATGGGCTCGAATGCCTCACGAACGTCGAAGCCGGAATCCTTTGTCGTGAGCAGACCCTTGAGTCGATCCGAGATCGACTCGCTCAGGCAGCAGGCGAAGCACGTATCCGCGGTCTCGTTCCTGGGATCGAAATCGCCTCGCTCAACTAGTGGGAGCTCGAAACTTTACGGACGTTTTTCTGTATCAAACGACCAGTTGTTTGTCGAAAGGCGGGACAAAGGTGATTACGCCGTGAGGAGGGGTGGCTCTCTACGCGCGAGTGACGTGTTGCCAACTCAAGCTCAAGCAATCGCCCGCGCGCGCGAACTCAATCCCCATCGGCCGCCTGTGGTTGAGCGGGTGCGAAATACAGATTACGGCCGTCGCGATAAATGGCGAATGCCTTGACAGAGGCGAATGCGCCTCGGTTCAGTCTTTCGGCTGTTTAGGGTTGCGCCGGCCTTGAATCGCCTCGCCCGCTCCAGGAAACACCGATCCGCCGTGGTCTCAGGGCTGGCCAGAGCCGCCGGCGGATCCATAGATCTGGCCGGTGGCGTAGCTGGCGTCGGCGGCGGCGAGCTGGACATAGATCGAGGCCAGTTCCGCCGGCTGGCCCGGACGGCCGAGCGGCGTTTGCCCACCGAACTGCTCCAGCTTTTCCATGACGGCGCCGCCGCTGACCTGCAGCGGGGTCCAGATCGGCCCCGGCGCCACGCCGTTCACCCGGACGCCCCTGGAGGCCAGCTGCTTGGCCAGCGACTTCACATAGTTCATCGTCGCCGCCTTGGTCTGGGCATAGACATAGAGATCGGGCGAGGGGTCATAGGCCTGCTCCGAGGCGGTGGCGATGATCGTCGAGCCCGGCTTCAGATGCGGCAGCGCCGCCTTGATGATCCAGAACGGCGCATAGAGGTTGGTCTTCATGGTGGCGTCGAAATCCTCGGTCGAGAGCTCGAGGATCGAGGCGCGGGCTTGTTGCCGCCCGGCGTTGCAGACGAGGATGTCCAGCCCGCCAAGCTGGCGCGCGCACTCTTCGACCAGGTTGTTGCAGAACCCTTCCTCGCGAAGATCGCCCGCGAAGCTCACGCCCTTGCCCCCGGCCTTGTCGATCAGCGCCAGCACCTCGTTGGCATCGGGCTGCTCGGCCGGCAGATGGTTGATCGCCACATCGGCCCCTTCGCGCGCGAAGGCGATGGCGGCCGCCCGACCCATGCCGGAATCTCCACCGGTGATCAGGGCCTTGCGGCCGGTGAGGCGGCCAGAGCCCTGGTAGCTTTCCTCGCCATGGTCCGGCGGCGGCTGCATGTCGCGCGCGAGGCCCGGCCAGGGCTGAGACTGCCTCCTGAACGGCGGCTTCGGATACCTGCCCTGAGGATCGGTCAGAGGCTGGGTGGTCTGGGCAGGCTTGCCGGCGTCATCGGCCATGGCCATCGCTCCCGTGAATCTGTCGGCGATGGATTGGCAACCCGCGGAGGTGGGGTTCGTTCCTGTGGCCAAGCCTGCCCGGCCAGCGGGCTCCTGGGCGGGGGCGACCTAGCGGTGGCACGTGTACATGTCGGCGCCGAAGTAGACGACGTCAGGGCCGGCAAAGCGCATCAGCGAATCGCCCGGCACGCCGATCGCGACCGGCGGAGGATTGCGCGTGCAGACCAGGGTGCAGACCTGCTTGGGCGACCAGTCGTTGAAGACCGCGCCCACCACGGCCCCGCCGTCCAGCACCTGACAGGCGCCGCCCACCAGCGACGGCGTCTGAGCGGAGGCCGAAGACGCCGCGGCGGCCAGGGCGGGCGCTAGCTGGCAAGGCCAGGACGATCTTGAAGGCGCCGGGCATGTTGAAATGGCCTCCCGAAGCTGGGGTTTGGGATAGCAGGGGGTGTTGGGAGCGCCAATTGCGGAGAGATGCAGGCTACTCTGGTAGCGGCCGAGGCCGCTGACGCCCAGGCGGCGCACAACTTGGCACCGCCTGGGCATGATCGGCTCTACGCCGCCTTTGTGGATTGCTCCTTCAGCAGCGCTTTTTCGAACTCGCTCAAAGCAATCTTATAGGAGGTTTCGTTCTTGCCGACCTTTTGAGGATCATACCCGGACATTTCCAAGACGAGCTTATAGGCGCCGGCGATATCCTTCAGATTGCGGTCCAGGAAGGATTTTGGCTCAGTCGTCCAGCTCACCATCCCATCTTTCACCGTCATTAAAGCCTGCAGCCCATAGACCAGGGGCATAATCAGGCCGTCAGGATAGCGATACTTCACCGGTTGTTCGGTGAAATGGGTTTCCGGCTGGCTACGCATGTACTTTCCGCTCTTGTCGGCCCTCTTGGAAGGCTCGTAAATCCGAACAATCTTCATGCGGCCGAAGTCGCCCCATTTGTTGTAGGCCGCCGGGAACTCCGCGTAGATCTTGTCGTAGAGTTCCGGAAGGTCGCCAAGGACCGTGATGGCGCTCCCGACAGCCGTATTGTGCAACTCGTGGATCGGGCCGCCCTTGGGCTTTGAGACACTGTCGTCATCCATCAGGTCATCGAACAGTTTCGCGCACTCTCCCTTGTTGCGGTAGATGTTCTGCGGTTGTGGCGGCTTCATCTTGGGTGGGAGTTGGATTAGCGACAATGGAATCCAGGCTAGGGCGATTATGTCCCTGACCTTCACGTCACCCCCAGCCATATTGGCCTTCCACTCAATCCGCTGCCCCACATTCGGAGTCAGCGACTTTTTGATCTCTTCGTAGAAGCCCTTCTGGTTGGCCTTGGTCTCAAGTGTCAGCTGGGCGTTGTTGTTACGCGCGGCGCAGATTTCTAGGAGCGAGGAGTTAAAGTCCGCCACAATGTCTTCGTCATCGAGGTCTGATGGCACAAGCACCTCGACAGGGATGAGGAAAGTCAGGTCCTCCCGAATTGCCTCAATGGCTGGACGATTGGCCACCCAGGCAATCTTGAAATCGTCCCAAAGTCTGATCTTTTTGAGGGCCTTCTCATCGTCGATGACACGGGAGAGGATCTGAAGGCCGATCGCGAGCATGTTGTGACCGCCATCGAGAATGCCTTCTATCGCTGTGGAGACAAACAGCAACTTGAAGCGATTGCGCTGCAGGGATTCGTATTCCGACGATCCGACTAGGATCCCTTTGGTCTTGAAGGGGAAGAGGTCGGGGTCGTCTTCGATGCTTCCGATGATGGCTTCTGTAATCGGTCCGGCCTTGGCGGACCGCGGATTTGCATCGAGATCTGCAGCATCGAACAGGGTCAGGAGGTTTTTCGCCTGCACCAGACCAACAAGCCTGCGCACTGGCGCATGCACCTGGTCGGCGACGTCCTCGAATTTGATAATCGTATGATTGGGATTCATAGTTCCGGTTTCCTTGCAATCAAGGAGAACCGTTCCAGATTGATCCCACCTACCGGGCGCGCTCGCCCGACACCAGACGCGTTCCGAGCCTCCGGCCCGCCTCACTATCGGTCGCCGCTATCCAGCGGCAGGATCTAGCCAGAACGCCTCTCGGGTTCTTTTTCAGCCTCCCTCCAGAGGCGCGGCGAACATGGAAACCCCGCTTCGAGTTGTCAAGCATCGAAGTGATTGTGGGCAGGAAAAAGCCTCTGATTGAGACGCGGCAGACCGGCTGGGCATCAGATCGGCGGTGAGCGGGTGGTCGGTCTGGCCGGCCCTGGCGCCGGTGGCGATCCCGCGGCGTTCGGGACGGCCAGGATGTGAGGTCCGATAGCCGACGCCTCACTTGTGGCTCGGCGTTCCTATATGCTCACCGTAAAGCCAGGAGCCTCTATGCCGCGCACCTACACCCACTATATGGTCGATGCCTTCCAGCAGAAGGACGCCCGCTCGCCGGCGAGCCTGATCGAAAGCGCCCGCGTCGTGGCTTCCGGGGACGAGGCGGCCGTCAGGGAAGCGGAGGCGGTCAAACTTCACCTGAAGCCGGCCTTCATCGTCGTTCGTGAGGTATCCTGGAAGGGCAACCGCATCGTCCACAGGTCGCCTCCGGTGTTCACCGAGGCCTGACGAACCTGCCGTTCCACGGGCGCGAACTCGCAGCCTTCCCGCTCGCCGCGCCTTAGATGACTCCGCTCGCACAAACACTCGCGGCTGGGAGGCTTCGCAGGGATACGAGAACTCCAACGGCCATGCCGTCGGCCGGTGAGACGCCGGCGCTCCGAGCCTAATCCCCCTCGCCGCGTTTCCGCGCAGCCGAGGACGGAGACTAGATCGCCAGCAGGCGCCCAAAAAACGCCCGATAGCGCCTGAGCGCCACGCGCAAATCCTCGGTCGAGACATCGTCGCCGCGGTCCCACTGGGCTTCGAGCCTGGAGCGCTCGTCGGCAAACATCTCGGCCAGGCGCTGCATGGTCGAGGCCACCAGGCTGTCGGCGTCCTCAACGGCCTTGCGCGGCTCATCGACAAAGCCGACCTGGATGGCGTCCCAGCGCCCGCTCAGCTTGTCGGACTCGTCGACGGAAAACAGCGGGGCGGTCTTTTCGTCGTCCGCTCGCCCTTCGGTCCTGGGGCCTTCCGGGTGGACGATCCCGGCGGTGGAGGCATCGCCATGGCCCGCCGCGCCAGACCCAGGGCTGCCGGGGGCCGGGCCGCGAACCGTCGTTTCGGCGACCTTGCCGTGGCTATCCCCGCCATTGCCGGCGGCCTGGCGGGCCAGATCGGCGGTGGTCGCCTTAGTGGCCTGGTCGGGACTGGGTTTCGCGCCCCCAGTCTTGGCAGAACTCTCGTCCGGCAGACGGATGGCGTCGTCCTTGTCGTCGGTCATGGTGATCGTTCCCTGATCTCAGGAGGCTTGGCGCATGGTTTCGTTGGCGCCCAGGAGTTCATCGAGCAGCCGGCGATAGCCGATCATGGCCTGGCGCATGTCCTCGGTGGTGGCCTCGCCGCTGGCGCGGCGCAGCGCGACCTCGTGGGCGGCGCGGTAACCCTGCACAGCCTCGGCGTGCTCGACGGAAAGGTCTTCGAGCCGCTGGTCGAACGGTCCCTCGGGATAGCCGCGGGTGGACATCACATGGCCGATCAGGGCGTCGGCCCGCGTGGTGGCGTCCTTGGGGCTGTCGACGAACATCGCCTGCAGACGCTCCCATTCCTGGCCGAAGCCGCGCCGGTCTTCCGGCGAAAGCGGCTTCAGGTCATAGTGCGCGACGCGCTTTTCGCGCTGGTGCAGCGCCTCTTCGGCCTTGGCGGGGCCGCCGCGCTCTTCGACGGCGCGGCCATATTCGGCGCCGAATTTTCCGCGCAGGCGCTCGGTGCGCTTGCGCCGGCCGACGGCCCAGACGACGGCCAGGATGACCAGGGCGACGACGAGAACGATGATGATGAGTTCGGTGGTGGTCATGGGCAATGCTCACGCGTTGGCGCGCTGGGGCGCGACCGGCCGCAGGTCGAAGAGGTCCTGCTTCAAAGCGTCTGGATAGAACGGCAGATTAACGGCTGTGACTTGGTGGGGTTCCGCCGGCGCCGTTGCGCGTCAACTTTCACCGCCAGCCTGCACGCAGGCCGACCTTGCTCCGCCGAAGCGCCGCCTCGGCTTGGCCAAGGCGAGACGCCGGAGATGCCTGACCCGGGGGCGGCACGCGCCGGTTTTCGTTCACGCCTGATGGCGTGGCTCTGCGGCGCTGGCGCCTTGCCCAGGATGACGGCGCCGGTTGGCGCGGCGGGCGCCGGTCAGATGCGTCCCAGGACCACCAGGATGATGACGATGATCAGGATCAGGCCCAGGCCGCCGCTCGGGTAATAGCCCCAGGACCGGCTGTGGCCCCACGTCGGAAAGGCCCCAATCAGAAGCAGAATCAAGACGATGATCAGGATGGTCCCCAGCATGGCCCTTCTCCTCTGACGCCCCGTCGGGACCTAACGGCTCGCGGCGCCGCCAGTTCCCTTTTCGAGCGTCGCCTTGGGGGTGGGAACCCGGAGCGCCGGGTCCCGCCGGCCAGGCCGGGCGCCGGTGAGAGGCCGGCGTCAGGGGAAAACAAACGTCAGGGAATCCCCTCAGCCAAAGGATCGCACGTCGGCGCGCTCCACCGGCGGCCCGTTCATGTAGCGGGCGAACTCCTCCTTGAAGCGCCGGGTCAGCGTCACCTCGTCGGCCGCCGAGGCCTTGCCTTTCAGGTCGAGCAGCCACTCGCTCTCCTCCTGATAGGCGTGGTGGGCGATCGCCTGTTCCAGGTGGTCCAGCAGGTCGCCGAAGTCGCCGCTCATGGGGTCGAGTTTCTCGAGCGCGGCCATGCCGATCTTGGCCGCCACCTGCTGGGCGTAGGCCATGTCCGACTGCGAGACCTCGTCGCTGGCGGCCAGGGCCGGATAGATGACGCCTTCCTCGGCGATCGAGTGGCCGGTCACCAGGGCGACGAGGTTTTTCTGGGCAGCGCGCCTGGCCCCGGTCTCGGGGGCGCGTCTCACCGCCGCAAAACCGTCCAGGATCCGCTCGTGTTGATCGAGGATGAGCCACAGCCAGTCGCCAGGCCTGGCGAGCATGCGCGCCCGCTGGTGGGCCTTGGCCCGCACCGCTTCGCTTGCGAGCGGCACGCCCCCAACCTTGTCCACAGCGGACACGAGCGACTCCTGATCTGTTCCTGAGAGACAAGGCCCAAGGATCGCGATCGTTCCGCTGGAGCGCGCGTTCCACGGCCGCGGGATGCGCTGCCCTTAGTTCCACGGCCGCAGGACCTAGTTCCACGGCCGCAGGACCCGCTTGCCCTTCGGCGCGCGCCGCGGCCTGATTGACCCTCCCTCGCCGGGGCTCGCGAGGGGGACGCTTCTTGCCCATGCGCTCGCGGCGGAGGACCCAAACCCCGCGCCAAACGTTACCGGAGGTTCCCCGGAGCGCGCACAGGCATGGACGCAATCGTTGTCATCGGCGCCTCGCAGGGCGGCGTCCTCGCGCTGCGCCAGCTGGTCCACGAATTGCCCGCCGATTTTCCGGCGCCGGTCGTCATCGTCTTGCACATCGGACAGTCGTCCAGCCTGTTGCCGGCGATTCTGAACAACCTTGGTCCCTTGCGGGCGTCGCATGTCGAGAATGGCGAGGCGCTGCGCCCCGGCCATATCCATGTCGCGCCCCCCGACCGCCACATCCTGATCCTCGACGGGCGCATGGCGCTGTCGCGAGGGCCCAGGGAAAACTGGGCGAGGCCGGCGATCGACCCGCTGTTCCGCACCGCCGCCGAGGCCTATGGCGAGAACGCCATCGGCGTCATCCTGACGGGCCAGCTGAACGACGGCACGGCGGGCCTCTTCGAGATCAAGCGCCGGGGAGGCGTCACCATCGTCCAGGATCCGGCCGAGGCCGAGGCGCCGTCGATGCCAAGCTCGGCGATGGAGAACGTGGCGGTGGACTACGTGCTGCCGATTTCGGACATCGCCGCGCAGCTCGTCCGCCTCGTCGAAGAGAAATCCAGGCAGGCCGCTGTCGTCGGCAAGCCTGTGGCAAGGAGCGCCATCGAGATGGAAACCAGGAGACTTCAGGCGCCGACGGCCCAGACCTGTCCCGAGTGCGGCGGGGCGATGCGGGAAGAGATTTTCGGGACCATGAAGAGCTTTCGCTGCCATATCGGCCACACGATGAGCGCCGAGGTGCTGGCCCTGGCGCAGGTCTATGCGCTGGAGAAGGATCTCGACACCGTCGTCCGGTCGCTGAACGAGCGGGCGGCGCTGTGCCGCGACGTCGCCGCGCAGCGCGACGCCAAGGGGCGGGCGAAGGAGCGGGACCGCTGGCTGGCGGCGGCCGATCAGGCGCTCGAATACGAGGCCGGGCTGTGGAAGCTGGCGGAAATCGACTGGATCAACCCGGAGGCGCCGGCGGCCCCGACGCTCGAAGTGGCCTGAGGGCGCGCACCGAGCGCATGGGCGCCGGCCACGTCTGGTCAGGCGTCTTGACCGAGCCTGTGCGTCAGGACGCCCAGGGACTCGGCGGCCCAGGCCAGTCGACGGTCGAGAGTCACCAGCGTGTGGCCGCCGCTCTGACATGCCGCAGCGTGCAGCGCATCAGGCGCCCTCAGGCCGAGTTCGAAGCGACGGACCATGGCGCCGGCCAGCGCGACGTCAGCCGGCTGAATGTCGAGACCGACCGTGAAGCCCGCCCGCCAGGCGTCGAACTCCGCCAGCCTGGCTGCGGCCGCCGCGCCGGAAACCCGATCCATCCGCACCAGGCGCGACACGGCGGACGCGGTCTCGACGGCGGCGAGCTCGCTCACGATCGGGCGATCCGAAAGCCCTTCCAGGAATTGGATCACGGCGCGGCTCGCCGGCTCCCGCACCACGGTCGTGACGATGACGCTGGCGTCGAGATAGAGGCTCAAGCATCCGGCTCGTCGTAGATCATGTTCAGCAGTTCCACCGACGTCGGCGCGCCTGGCCCGGGAACGATCACCCCGCGAAGGTATTGCGCGAGCGTGGCGGCCCTTGCCTCCGGCGGCGCCTCCGGACGCGCGGGCTTCAGCTCCGCCACCGGCTTGCCGTGACGGGTGATGATTACCTGTTCGCCCGCTAGGGCGCGGTTGATCAGCGCCGGGAGGCCGGCCTTGGCGTCAGCGACACTGTAGGTGGCCATTCACCCCCTCCAGGAATATGACCATAAATATAGTCATTTTCCGCGCGGCGGTCCAGATGGCGCTGCGATGGCCGCGAGTTCGCTCACGATCGGGCGCCGTCGATTGCGCGGCCCGGTGATTTCGGTCTCCATCATGCCCTGGTCTGGAGACACGCCTTGCCCCTCGCCCTGGTCCAGTTCCGCCTGAAGACGCCCGTTTCGCCTGAGGAAGCGCGGACGCTGTTCGAGGCGACGGCGGCCCGCTACCTCGGCTATCCGGGCCTGATCCGGAAATCCTATTTCCACGCCGACGATGGAGTCCTGGTGGGCGCGCTCTATGAGTGGGAGACGCGGGGGGCCGGCGAGGCGCTCTACGATGCGGCGTGGCGGGCGCGCGTCACCGCCCACTATGGCGCGGAACCGGAGCTCACCTGGCTGGAAACGCCGGTGGTGGTGGACAATCTGGCCGGCGAGATCCGGTGGGGGGCGTAGGGCCGCCCGAAACGACGCGAGCGCGCTCACCCCCACGCCGCGGGCTGAAACAGCTCGACGACATTGCCCGAGGGGTCCTCGGCCAGGATCTGCTTTCCGCCGGGCCCCGAGACGATGTCGTTGCGAAACCGTACGCCCCGGGCGCGCAGGCGTTCGACTTCGGAGGCGAGATCCTCGACGATGCACTGGAACCGGTTCCAGCCGCCAGGCTCGGGCTGGCGCCCGTCGGGCATGGCCCGGCCGGCTGAGCTTGCCCGGCCGCTCAGGAGAAGCCTGACCGGCCCGCGCTCCACCGCGGCGAAGGCCGGCGAAGAAGGTCCGACCGGGCTGAAGCCGAGATGGTCGACATACCAGTCGACCGATTCCTGTACGCCGCCGACCATGTACCGCACGTTCACCGAACTCTCGCTCATGGACTGGTCCTCCTATCCTTGAGTTGCCTTGCTCATGGCGCGAGGGTGCGTCTGAGCAGGTTCTGCAGCGCGGCCAGAATGGCCGCCCGGTCGGCGCCGGCGGCGACCGCGTCGGCGGCCTCGTGAATGGCCGCGAACATCAGGCGCGCCGTGGGCTCTGGATCGACCGGCCCGAACGCCTCCGCCTCCTGGCCGGCGCGGATGACGGCCGAAAGCCGGGTGACCGCGTTGTGGCCCTGGGGCCGGCGCTGGGCGAAATCGGAGTGGAACACCGCCTCGCCGATCCCGCGGCGCGACAGGGTGAAGTCGATGAAGGCGCCGGCCTGGGAGTCGACAAACCGCGGCCAATCCACCGGCTCATCGATCTCGACTGGCAAGGGGCAGGCCGCGTCGAAGTCGGCGACGAGCCGCTCCCGGATCGTCTCAAGCAGGTCGTCCCAGGTCGCGAAATAGAGAAAGAAGGTGCCCTTGGCGACGCCGGCTTCGCGGACGACGTCTTCCACCCGCACCTGGGGGCCATGGGTCTGGAGCAGCCGCTCGGCGGCCTCGACGATCTCCAGTTTCCGCGCCTCGGGGCGCAAGCGGCGGCGGGTCGGCTTATCCATCGGCTGTCTCTACTGACCGATGGTCACCATCTACTGACCGATGGTCAGTGTCAAGCCGGATGGCGTCTCGGGCGGCGAGATCCGCTGAGGCCCACGGCCGGCTCATAAGAAAACGGCCCGGATCTTCCGACCCGGGCCGTCCTATGGTCAGTCGCTGTGTCGCGTCAGACGTTCTGAAGCTGGCCGGCGGAGGTCTTGCCGTTGCGCTGGTCGCGCTCAAGCTCGAAACCCACCTTCTGGCCTTCGTTCAGCGAGCCCATGCCCGCGCGCTCGACCGCGGAGATGTGGACGAACACGTCCGCGCCGCCGCCGTCAGGCTGGATGAAGCCAAAGCCCTTCTGGCCGTTGAACCATTTCACTGTACCGGTTTGCATTGAGATGTCCCTTTCTGGACAGCAGTCCTCGCGCCGAACATCGGCGGCGAGATCAAAATGTCGGAGAGGGTCGGGAAACAGTCCGAAGCTTGAAGCATGGCTTCAGTTTGGAGGGTAGGCGAGCCAAAACGATATTTGATGATCAATCGTGCGCAGAATTATCGTTAGACGCAAGGAATAATCGAAGATCGCTGCGGCCACAGCCAAAACGTGCTAGAAAACCGCATGCGCGACACACAGGAACGAACGGTCTTGACCGTCGGCAGGCTCGGCGAGGCCTGGGTCGTCGAAATGGATGGCGAGGTGTTCGGCCGATCGCTCGACAAGGAAGTCTGCAAGGCGTCGGCCAACAAGCGCGCCAGGCAGATGCAGGACGCCGGCCGGGCGTGCCTGGTGCGGATCAGCGGCGAGGCCGGCTTCTTCAGCGCGCATTAGGTTCTCCGGGCCAGGACGCGCTTGCCCTCTCGCCTTCGCGAAGCCGGAGCTTCGCTACGGCGGAGCAAGATCGGCGCGCGCCGGCCGGGCCTCATAGGCTATCCGCAGATGGCCGCAGATACACCTCAATAACTCCGTGCATCTCCGCGAAAGCGGAGACCCAGGCGTTTTTTGTGAAAGGCCGGCGCTCAACGATAAAATGCCTGGATCCCGGCTCGCCTCGCTCCCGCTCGGCGTCCGGGACGAGCGGAGACGTTGGAGGCTTTCGCGAACGCGCCAAAGGCGCGCGAATAGATAGATTTGTGGTCATCTGCGGCCATGTGCGGAAAATCAACCTAACGGCGTGACGCCGCCTCCGCCGTCCCGGACTCACATCCCCAGATCGAGGCTCACCGGCGCATGGTCGCTGGGCCGCTCCCAGGCGCGGACCGGCTCGTGGATGACAGGGTCGGCGCAGCTCAGCGAGGGCGTCGTCCAGATGTGGTCGAGGCGCAAGCCGCGGGCCGAGAGGCGGAAGTCGGCGGCGCGATAGCTCCACCAGGTGGCGAGCTTCTCCGTTTCCGGCCGGCTCTCGCGCACCGCGTCGCGGAACGAGAGAGTCGCCTTGAGGGCGGCCAGGGCCTCGGTCTCCTCGGGGGTGTGGCTCACCACCTTGAGCATGAAACGGTGGTTGAAGACGTCGAACTCGCCCGGCGCGACGTTGAAGTCGCCCGCCAGCACGATCGGCGAGTGCGCGTCGCGGCCGGCCATCTCGCCGGTGAGGCGGGCGAGGAAGTCGAGCTTGTGGTCGAACTTGGCGTTCTCGAGCCGGTCGGGAACATCGCCGCCGGCCGGGATGTAGAGGTTATGGATCTCCACCCCGGCGATGCGGCCCGAGACCGCCCTGGCGTGGCCTTCGCGGCAGACGTCGAGCGGCTGGGCGTCCAGAATCGGAAAGCGCGAGGCGATGGCGACGCCGTGCCAGCCCTTCTGGCCGCGGATGGCCAGGTGAGGCAGGCCGGCTTCGGCGAACGCCTCGCGCGGGAACTCGCCCTCGCGGCATTTGATCTCCTGCAGGCACAGCACGTCCGGCGCCGCCTCGGCGACGAACCTCGCCGCCTGCTCGGCGCGCAGGCGGACGGAATTGACGTTCCAGGTGGCGAGGCGGAGGCGCACGCTATCCGACCGGAGGCCGCTCGGCCGGCGGGGTGGTCGGCTTCAGCTCGAAAAAGGAATTGGGAAGCGGCTTGCTGGCGGCGAAGTCGATCAGGCTGACCCTGGTCGCCGCGCCCTGGGCGTTGGTGATCGTCCAGCCGAGCAGGGCGACGGGGGCGTCGCTGAAGTCGAGGGCGATCTGGCCCACGTTATGTTTCTTCGACTCCCAGGCAACGAGAGAAAAGCCGCCGGGTCGACGCTTCACCTGGCCGATGGCCACGTCCTTGTCGATGCGGATATCGCGCGAGAGCAGCACGCCGAGCGGCGTCGCGCCCAGCGGATAGGCGTCGAGGGTGCCAAGGCGCCGGTTGAGCACCGCCACGCGGAAGCCGTTGGAGGCCACCACCAGACCGGACGGCGGATCGTACTCGAAACGGGCGCGGCCGGGGCGCTTGAGATAGATCGTGCCGGTGGCGCTGCGGCCAGACGGGTCGACCTGGGTGAAGCGGCCGATGGCGCTGGTGATGCGCAGGAGATAGTCGCGCGCCTTCTCGACAAGGGCGGCGTCGTCCGGCGGCAGATCGGCGAGCGCCGGCCAGGCGGGCAGGGACGCCATCAGCGTCAGGACGGCTCGGCGGGCAAGGTCCATGCGCCAAACAGATAAGGCGTTCGATCGCCGCTGGGGAGGGTCAACTTTCTCCTGAGGAAGAACGATCCTGGGCGCCGGTCCCAAACATCGGTCGTCACGTCCGGGCTTGTCGCGGCAACCCACGTACCCTGACTGTGCCGTGGCCATGCCGGGCGTGTCCACCCGCCCGCTCGCGCCGAATGGATCGGCGGGACCGTCACTCTCGGACTTGTTCCGGAGGCGCCGGGGGGGATGAATGGCGCACTTGGCCAGCGCCTCGATCATCGTCCTCGGTGGGTGTGTTCCGCGCGCCAGCGCCGACTTTCTCCGCGGAATTGCAATTTGAGATGACTTATCAGAGTGATATTCGCCAAATTGCACTTCGAGCGAAATCTCTCAAATGAAGGCGTTCAAAACATAATTTGATATTGCTCAATGCAATAGTCCGTGTTAGACTCCGGCCCTTTCCAGACAACAAAAGGAATCCCGATGACCGACTCTTCACCGCCCTCCGGCCGCTTCCCCAACGGCCGCTTCGGGCCTGGCAACGCCGGGCGGCCCCCCGGCGCGCGCAACCGCGTCTCGCGACAGCTGCTCGTCGAGATCCACAAGGACTTCGAGGCGCACAAGGAGGAGCTGCTGGGTCGCCTGCGCAGTTCTTACACCCCGAGCTACTTCAGCACCCTGGCGCGCTTGATGCCGCACATGGCCCAGACCGAGACTCCGGGCTTCGATGACTATTCGGACGAGGAGGCGGCACGTCTGGTGCGCAGGCTGCGCGAGATGTTCGCGGTCACCACCGAACCTCGGACAGCCCTCGCCGAACTGGAAACAATCCTCGCCTCGGAACCGGCCGCCGATGGCGTAAGCCCGTGCTAGTCCGTCGATCCGTAGTTACGGTGAGACGCCCGGTTTTACGGCGTGTTTCGGTGGGGATTTTCACCGATCGCCGGCATCGCCGGCCAGGGCCGGTTGCCGGCGGGACGCCGGCGCTCCGGGACTATCGTCGCACCGCTGGTGCGTCTCAGAGGAGGCCTGCGTTCTCTCGGAGCGCCGGCGTCTCGCCGACTCTCTGTCGCGCCACCGTATCTACGGTGAAACGCCCGCTTTTACGGCGTGTTTCGGTGGGGATTTTTCTCGAACCGCCGGCGTCCCGGTCAAGGCGCCGGGCTGACCAGCACCTCGCGCTTGCCGGCATGGTTGGCGACGCTGACCACGCCTTCCTTCTCCATCCGCTCGATGAGCGAGGCGGCGCGGTTGTAGCCGATCTGCAGGCGCCGCTGGATATAGCTGGTGGACGCCTTGCGGTCGCGGGCGACGATGGCCACCGCCTGGTCGTAGAGATCGGCGCCGTCGCCGTCGCCGCCTCCGCCGCCGAAGCCTTCGTCCTCGTCCTCCTCGGCCATGGCGGTGACATCCGGCACATAGTCGGGCTTGCCCTGAGAGCGCAGGAAGCGGGCGACGGTGTCGACCTCGGCGTCGGAGACGAATGGCCCGTGCAGGCGGGTGATGCGCCCGCCGCCGGCCATGTAGAGCATGTCGCCCATGCCCAGCAGCTGCTCGGCGCCCTGTTCGCCCATGATCGTGCGCGAGTCGATCTTGGAGGTGACCTGAAAGCTGATCCGGGTCGGGAAGTTGGCCTTGATGGTGCCGGTGATGACGTCCACGCTCGGCCGCTGGGTGGCCATGATCAGGTGGATGCCGGCGGCCCTGGCCATCTGCGCCAGGCGTTGGACGGCGCCCTCGATATCCTTGCCGGCGACCATCATCAGGTCGGCCACCTCGTCGATCACCACCACCAGATAGGGCATGGGATCGGGGCGGATCTTCTCCTCCTCGAACATCGGCCGACCGCGCTCGTCGAAGCCGGTCTGGACGGTGCGCACGAAGTGCTCCTTACGTGACATCGCCTCGCGCGCCCGCTCGTTGTAGCCGGCCACGTTGCGCACGCCGATCTTGGACATCCGCCGATAGCGGTCCTCCATCTCGCGCACGGTCCACTTGAGGGCGACGATGGCGCGCTTGGGATCGGTGACGACCGGGGCCAGCAGATGCGGGATGCCGTCATAGGCCGACAGCTCCAGCATCTTCGGATCGATCATGATGAACCGCACCTCCTCGGCCGTGAGCCGATAGAGGATCGAGAGGATCATGGCGTTGACGCCCACCGACTTGCCAGAGCCGGTGGTGCCGGCGATCAGCAGGTGGGGCATCTTGGCCAGGTCGACGATGTAGGGCTCGCCGCCAATGGTCTCGCCGAGGGCCAAGGGCAGGATCTGGCCGGCCTTCTCATACTCGGGGCTGGAGAGCAGGTCGCGCAGGTAGACGGTGGCGCGCTCGGCATTGGGCAGCTCGATGCCGATGGCGTTGCGGCCCGGCACGACACTGACGCGGCAGGCCTCGACGCTCATCGAGCGGGCGATGTCGTCGGCGAGGGCCACGACGCGGGCGGATTTCACCCCGGCCGCAGGGACCAGCTCATAGAGGGTGACGACCGGGCCTGGCCGGATGTGGTCGATCTGGCCGCGCACGCCGAACTCGGCCAGCACGTTCTCCAGCATCTGGGCGTTGCTGCGCAGCAGGGCCTCGTCGATGGTCGCGGCCCTGGGCTTGGATTTGCGCAGCATGGCGAGTTCGGGCAGGCGATAGCCGCCGTCGAAGGGCAGCGCCGGTTGGGTCTCGCGCGCCTCGCGCTGGGAGGGCTTGGCGACGAACTTGGGCGGCTTGATCGCGGCGGCGCTCTCGCCGGCTTCGAGTTGGTCATCGTCTTCGTCCGTTTCATCGTCGAAGGCTTCGGCCTCTTCGTCGTCGAGAGAGATCCGCGGCGCCGGCGCCGGGGCGGCCGACCTGGCGACGTTCGGGATCCTGAGCCTCGCCAGAGCCTGCACCCGGCCCATGAAGAGGGAGAGCGTCATGGCCCCGAGGCCCGTGACCGCCAGAAGACAGGCGGCGATCACGCCGGGCGCAGGGGTGTTGGCCGCGTCGAGCGGCTGGGAGACGAGGCTCATCAGGCCATCGCCCATCATGCCGCCAAGACCGGCGGCCAGCGGCCAGGCGGCCGGCGGCGGCGGGGCCGAGGCGGCGCCGGCGAGGCCCAATATGCCGATGGCTGCGAGCAGAACGCGGACGGCGTGGCGCATCGGCGGGCGCGGCGGAGCGCCGTCAAACATCCGCGCGCCGCCGACGATGATCAGCAACAGGGCGCCGGCCCAGGCGCCGACGCCGAGGCTCTGGAAACCGATGTCGGCGAGGTCGGCGCCGATGGGGCCGAGGAGATTGACCGCGGGTCCAGGCCCAGCCGAATCAAAGCTGGGGTCGGAGGCGCGATAGGTGGCGAGCATGGAAAGCAGCACGACGCCCAGGGCGACCGCCGAGAGGCCCGCGAGCCGGGCGCGCAGGATCGGCGTCCACAGCTCCTTGAACATCCGCTTCCAGGCTTTCAGGTCGCGCCGCCGTCGGCCCCCCCTCGCCATGTTCCGCTCCGCGCAAAAAAGAGAATCGCCTGACCGGCGAGAATAGCGCGACCAGCATGGTTGAGAGAGGGTTAAGGCGCGCTTTAAGCAGAGGAGGTTCTACGGGGCCCGGCGGGCCTGCCCTTCGGCGCCCGCAGGCCGTCGTTGCCCGTCCCTGACCGCCGCGTATTCCGCTTCGTTGGTGATCGAGAGGTCGAGATCGCGCACCTGGCCATCGGCGAGGGCGTAGACCCAGCCATGGACGGCCAGGTCCTGGCCGCGGGCCCAGGCATCGCGGACGATGAGGTCCGAGGCGATGTTCAGCACCTGGCGGCGGACGTTGAGTTCGGTCAGCCGGTCCTCGCGCGCCGGATCCTCGAGGGCGGCAAGCTCAGTCTGGTGTGCCTCGGCGATCTCGCGGATCGGGTGCAGCCAGTGATCGATCAGGCCGTGTCGGTGGTCGTCGAGCGCCGCGCGCACGCCGCCGCAGCCGTAGTGGCCGACAACGAGCACGTGGCGCACCTTCAGCACCTCGACGGCGAACTGCAGCACCGAGAGGTAGTTGGCGTCCTGCGGCGGAGCGAGGTTGGCGACGTTACGGTGGACGAACATCTCGCCCGGATCGAGATCGACGATCTCGGTCGCCGGCACGCGGCTGTCGGAACAGCCGATCCACAGGAACTGCGGACTCTGCTGGCGCGCCAGGCGGGAGAAGAAGTCGGGATCAGCGCGCCGCTTGGCCTCCGACCAGGCGAAATTGCGGGCCTTGAGGTCCTCCAGCATCGGATCGATCAGTGGATGGCGGGGAAGCGCATGACGAGATGGACGTGGCCGGGGATGGAAAACATTCCCGATTGCGGCGGCGCCGAGCCTTCGGGAAACGAGCCCTTGACGTGGTAGACGCCGGGCGCGGTCGGTCGCAGCAGGATCCACGGGCCCTCGCACTTCACGGTCGCCATGGCCTCGCCCCTGGCGTTCGAAACGCTCAGGATCTCGTCGGCGATCAGGTCTCCCTGGAGGTCGGCGAACTCGACCTTGGCTGGAAAGGCGGTCCAGCGAGGATCCTGTTTTTCCTGGCCGATGCCGGTGCAGGCAAAGTCGATGCCGCCGATGGTGGTTGTCTCGTCAAGCGGCAGACGCTGCGCCTCGCCCTGGGCGGCCGCAGCGCCGGCAAAGGCCACCAGGGCGACGAGCGCGGCAGTGATGTGGAGCGTGTGGTTCATGGCGTCTCCCCGATGGCCGGCAGTCAGATGATGCGAAACGCGAGCTCGCCGACTTCCTCGATCTCGCAGCGCACGGCGTCGCCCCTGACGAGGGGACCAACCCCTTCTGGCGTGCCCGTGAAGATCAGATCGCCGGGTTCGAGCCGCCAAAGACGCGAGGCCTGGGAGATGATCTCGGCGACGCTCCAGATCATGTCGGCCACCAGGGCGTCCTGGCGGATCTCGCCGCTTACGGAAAGGCGGATGTGGCCCAGCGGCTGCGGCCCGCTCGCCGGCCGGATGGCGCCGATGGGGCCCGAGTTGTCGAATCCCTTCGCGGCGTCCCACGGCTGGCCCTTGCCGCGGGCTTGGGCCTGCAGGTCGCGGCGTGTGAGATCGACGCCGACGGCGTAGCCGAACACCAGCTCCAGGGCCCGCTCGACCGGCACGTCGACGCCGCCGGCGCCCAGCGCCGTCACCAGTTCGACCTCATGGTGCAGGTCTGATGTGGCGGAAGGAAAGGGAATATCGCTTCCCGATGCGACCACCGCATCGGCCGGCTTGGAGAAGAAGAACGGCGGATCGCGGTCGTCGCCGCCCATCTCGCGCCGATGGGCGGCGTAGTTGCGCCCAACACACAGGATACGGCGGACGAAAAACCGGCCGCCACCTGCGATTTCGACGGACGGACGGGCAGGCTCTGGCGGCGGGGCAAGGCTCATGGCGGCCGGTTTCTAACCGTTCTTTCACTTGCCGCCCAGCGCCATGGCGTTCATTGCGGCCATGGGGCCATTTTCCACCACAGCCGCGCCGGAGGCCGGGCCGCATGCTGATCATCGAGGCCTTGAGCCATGTCTACAGCGGCGGGGTGCGCGCGCTGGACGAGGTGAGCCTCACCATTCCCAAGGGCATGTTCGGCCTTCTGGGGCCGAACGGGGCCGGCAAGTCGACCCTGATGCGCATCGTCGCCACCCTGCAGACGCCGACATCCGGCTTCGTGCGCTTCGACGACATCGACGTACTGGCCGATCCGGAGGCGTTGCGGCGCACGTTGGGTTACCTGCCGCAGGACTTCGGCGTCTATCCCAGGGTTTCGGCCCTGGAGATGCTGGATCACCTGGCGGTGCTCAAAGGGTTCTCCCGGCCGAGCGAGCGCCGGGCGGTTGTCGAGGGACTGCTGCAGCAGGTGAACCTGTGGGAGCATCGCAAACGCGCTCTGGCCGGCTTTTCCGGCGGCATGCGCCAGCGTTTCGGCATCGCCCAGGCCCTGATCGGCTCACCCAGGTTGATCATTGTCGATGAGCCCACCGCAGGACTCGATCCGGAAGAGCGCAACCGTTTCCTCAACCTTCTGGCCGAGATCGGCGAGAACGTGGTGGTGCTGCTCTCCACCCACATCGTCGCCGATGTCGCCGACCTCTGCCCGGCGATGGCGATCATCTGCGAGGGCCGTATCGTCCGCCAGGGCGAACCCGCCGGGCTGATGGCCTCGCTCGCCGGCCGCATCTGGATGAAGAGCGTCGACAAGGACGAGCTCACCGCCCTGCGCGTCCAGAATCAGATCATCTCCTCGCGTCTCTATGCCGGTCGCACGGTGGTGCATGTGCTGGCTGACGCTGCGCCCGGGCCCGGCTTTGCGCCGACGCCTGGCGGCCTCGACGACGTCTATTTCTCGACCCTGGCCGAAGCGCATGCCGGCGCCGAAACGGATCAGGCGACCATGCCGCCGACCGGCGCCCGCGCGGCCTGACGGCGGAAAGATCGGTTCCGGAGATGTTCGGCCAGGTCGCCGCTTTCGAGTTCCGCCAGGCGGTGCGCTCGCCGCTGTTCTGGGCGGTGGCCGGCATCTTCTTCCTGATGACGTTTGGCTACATGGCCAGCGAGCATATCAGCATCGGCGACACGGCCAACGTCCACAAGAACTCGCCCTACGCCATCCTGCAGGTCGACCTGATCATGGGCGTGTTCTTCATGTTCGCCTCGACCGCGTTCGTGGCGAACTCGGTAATCCGCGACGACGAGACAGGTTTCGGCCCGATCCTGCACGCCGCGCCACTTTCCAAGTTCGACTACCTCTACGGCCGCTTCACAGGCTCGTTCGCCGCCGCCTCGCTGGCCTACGCCTTCGTCACCGCCGGCCTGATCGTCGGCTCCATGCTGCCCGGTCTGGATCCTGAGCGACTGGGCCCATTCAGGCCCGACGCCTACGCCTACGGCTACCTGCTGATGGCCGGGCCAACGATGCTGCTCGCCTCGGGCCTGTTCTTTACCCTGGCC
This sequence comes from Caulobacteraceae bacterium, assembly GCA_036491275.1. Classification (GTDB taxonomy): domain Bacteria; phylum Pseudomonadota; class Alphaproteobacteria; order Caulobacterales; family Caulobacteraceae; genus Acaudatibacter. The sequence continues at coordinate 11,391 of DASXCH010000007.1, read as the reverse complement.
GCCGCCACACGGTCGATGGCCTGGGTGTTCGTGGCCGTCATCGTCTTCATCGTGATCTATGTCATCGCCAGTATCGCGCTGGACAAACCCGAGCTTTACAATCTCGTTGGTCACTGGGACCCGCTGGGACTGTTCTCGTTCGATACGGCCACGCGCTACTGGACGGCCAATGACCGGAACGCCCTTCTGCCACCGATATCGGGAACTCTTCTGTTCGACCGCCTGTTTGCGGTTCTCGCCGGCTTCGGCGCCCTGGCTCTGGCCTACCCGCTTTATCGGCTGAGCGCGCCGGCCGGGAAGTTGGCCAAACGCATCGCCGAGGCGGAGGCGCCGGCCAGCGAGAGACCGGCCACGACCAGCTACGCCAAGCCGATCTTCGACCGCCCCGGCCTCATCGCCCAGCTCGCCGAACGCACGCGCTTCGACCTGCGCCTGGTGTTCCGCAGCCCGGTTTTGTGGATCGTCCTCGGCCTTGGCGTGGCCAACGCCATTGGCGATCTATGGACCACCACCAGCGACGGCCGCTACGGCGCGGCGACCTGGCCCGTGACCCGGCTGATGATCCCGGCGCTCGACGGCAGCTTCACCTTCTTCGTGGTGATCATCGCCGCCTACTTCGCCGGCGAACTCGTCTGGCGCGACCGCGACCGACGCACCCACGAGATCATCGACGCCACTCCGGCCCCTGATTGGACCTTCATCGCCCCAAAGACCCTGGCGGTCAGCCTCGTGATGGGCGCGGTGCTGCTGGTCGGCATCCTGGCCGCGGTCCTCGTCCAGACCCTCAAGGGCTATTACAACTTCGAATTCGGCCGCTATCTGTTGTGGTACCTCGCGCCCGGCGTCGTCGACCTCACCATCCTCTCGGCTCTGGCCGTCTTCGGCCAGGTGATCGCGCCCAACAAGTTCGCCGGCTGGGGTGTGATGGTGATCTACATCGTCGCCGTCTTCGCCCTGCCGGCCAACGGCTTCGAACACAACCTCTACATCTTCGGCGGCGCAAATCCGGTCCCCCTGTCGGACATGAATGACGAGGGCAGGTTCTGGATCGGAGCTTGGTGGGACCGCCTCTATTGGGCTGTCTTCGCTTTGTTGATGCTGATCGGCGCCTACGCCTTGTGGCGGCGCGGAGCGAACGAGTCCCTGTGGGCGCGCCTGAGGGTCGCGCCGCATCGCCTGACGGGGCCGCCCCTTTGGCTGACGCTGGGCGCGCTCCTGGTCTTCGTCGGCGCCGGCGCTTTCATCTATCGCAACACCAACGTTCTCAACGAGTACCGCACAGGCCCCGGCGACGACCGCTGGCTGGCGGACTACGAAAAGGCGCTGCTGCCTTTCGAAAAAGTCCCCCAGCCGGATGTGATCTCGACCAAGCTCGACGTCACCATCGACCCCGCCGCCCCTTCGCTGGAGACGCGCGGCGTCTATGTTCTGAGGAACGACACCGGCGCGCCGCTGAAGCAGGTTCACGTTCGCTTCGACCGTCCGCTGCAAGTAAGGGCGTTGAGCGTGCAGGGCGCGTGGCCGCTCAAGACCTACGACCGATTCAACTACCGCATCTTCGCCTTCGACACGCCCATGGCGCCCGGCGAGACCAGAAACCTGTCGTTCGACACTCGCCTCTCCGAGACGGGTTTCCGCAATTCCAAGCACACGACCCGCGACCTGCAACTGGTGGTCAACAACGGCACCTTCGTGAATTCCACGCAGATCGCACCGGTCATCGGCATGAGTCGCGACCTGCTCCTGAAAGACAAGGCCAAGCGTCGCCGCTATGGCCTGCCCGAAGAACTGCACCCTGCGCCGCTCGGCGATCAGGCCGCCAGGGCGCAGAATTACATCGCTCACACCAGTTGGATGACCAGCGACATCACCGTCACCACCGCCGCCGACCAGACCCCTCTGGCGCCGGGCGATGAGGTCTCGGACGTGGTCCATGGCGCGACGCGCACGGCCAGGTTCATTTCCAGCCGCCCGATCCTCGGCTTCTTTTCGATCCAGTCGGCTCGCTATGCGGTCAAGAGCGAGACCTACAAGGGAGTCAAATTCTCGGTCTATTACGACCCCCATCACGGCGAAAACATCGACCGCATGCTCAAGGCGCTGAAAGTCTCGCTGGATTATTACCAGGCCAATTTCAGCCCCTATCAGTTCCACTATGTGCGGATCGTCGAATTTCCCGACTACGCCCAGTTCGCCCAGTCCTTCGCCGGCACCTTTCCGTGGTCGGAGGGGCTGGGATTCATCGCCGACTATCGTAACCCCACCCGGATCGACCTGGTCACCTACATCGCCGCCCACGAGTTCGCCCACCAATGGTGGGGTCACCAGATGGTCGGGGCCGACGAGCAGGGGGCCACGGTCCTCAGCGAAACCCTGGCGCAGTATTCGGCCCTACGGGTCATGCGCCAGCTCTACGGCCCCGAGCACATCCGCAAGTTCCTGAAGTATGAGCTGGATTCGTATCTGCGGGCTCGCGGCGGGGAGGCCTCAGAGGAACAGCCCCTGGAACGGGTCGAACAGGACCAGGGCTACATCCACTACCGCAAGGGTTCGCTGGTGATGTACCGGCTGGCCGACGAGATCGGCGAAGACGCAGTCAACCGCGCCCTGCGTGGCCTGCTCGCCAAATACGCCTTCAAGGGTGCGCCCTATCCCACCGCTCTCGACCTGGTGGCGGCGCTGAGGGCCCAGGCGCCGCCTGACAAGCAGCAGTTGATCACCGATCTCTTCGAGAAGATCACCCTTTATGACCTCAAGGCCGAGAGCGCCGTCGCCAGGCGCCGACCCGACGGCCGCTTTGACGTGACCCTGACGGTCAGTGCGAAGAAGCTCTACGCCGACGGAACCGGCCACGAGACGCCCTCGCCGATGAACGAAGACGTCGAGCTTGGGCTGTTCACCGCCGAACCGGGCGAGACCGGATTCGGCGCCGCGAGCGTGCTGGTGTTCAAGAAAACGCCAATCACGTCCGGCGAGCACAGCTTCCGCTTCGTCACCAACGTCAAGCCGAAGGTCGCCGGGATCGATCCCTACAACGAACTCATCGACCGCAATTCGGACGACAACACCGTCAAAGTGCGCTGGGCGAGTTAAAAGCTCAGGTGGCGGCGACCCGGCCCATCGCCTTGGCCAGAGCCACGGAAATCTGTCGAACGTTGTACGGCTTGGTCACGGTTGCCGCAGGCGTCTCGGTGATCAAGTCCGGGGCGTCCTTGTGGCCCGTGGCAAGAATGAACGGCCGGCCACGGGCGGCAAGCGCCGAGGCGAGCGGCGCGGCAGAGTGGCCGTTGAGATCCGCGTCGAGCAGGACGACGTCGAAGTCCTTGTCCATCATCTCGATGGCCTCATCGAGGCTGGTGGCCGGTCCGATCACCGTCGCGCCGGCCTCGTTGAGGGCTTCTTCGAGTTCAACCGCCAGCAACATCGCATCCTCGATCACCAGCACGCGAAGCCCGCTGATGTCGGCATTGGCCTCGTCGTTGGGCGCGCCGCTGCGAACCGTGCGCCTGCGCCGGAGCGCGGCCGTGGCCTCAGGAACGGCGGTGTCGGCCAGGGCTGCGGCGCCGGCGCGAAGCGTCGCCTGGAGCCCCTCAGGTCGGAAGTCTACCTCAACCTCGCCGCCAAGCTCAGGGCCGGTGACCCGGTCCAGCAGCATCATTCCGAACCCTTGCCGAGCCGGGGGGCCCACTTGCGGACCGCGGCGCTCGATCCAGGAAAGCTCGAAGCCACCGTCGGCGCTGTTGGTCCAGCGCACCTCGACACGGCCTGCCTCGGTCGACAGGGCGCCGAACTTCAGGGCGTTGGTAGCCAGTTCATGCAGAGCCAGACCAAGAGCGCTTGTGGCGCGGGGGCTGAGGAGCAGCGATGGGCCCGCCCAGCGGGCGCGGCCGTGCGCCAGAGGACCCAGCTCTGCGGCGACGAGGTCGGAGATCTCCGAGCCGCGCCAGCGCGTCAGGGTGAGCAAGGTGTGGGCGGCCGCCATGGCCTGAAGGCGGTCGTTGAAGCTCCTCAGAAAGGACTCAACCGACGTGGTCTTTCGCGCCGACTGCGCCGCCAGGGACTGAACCGAGGCGAGCACGTTCTTCACGCGGTGGTCGAGTTCGGCGACCAGCGCCTCGCGCGCCTGCTCGTCGGCCTTGCGGGCGGAGACATCGCGCACCACGCCGATCAGCTTCTGGGTGTCGCCATTGGGGTTGCGGACGACGACGCCGGAACTCTCCATCCATAGGATGCGGTGATCGTCGGGCCGAACGTGACGGTACTCGACCTTGTAGCGCGACTCGTCGGTCAGCCGGTCGTTGAGCAGGTTCCGCAGATTGTCGCGGTCTTCGGGATGAACAAAGCGCAGCGCGTATTCGCCGCTTTCGGCAGGATGCTCGCCCGCGGGAATGCCGGTCATGCGGGCCATGCGCGGACTGATGACGATGATGTCGCGCGCGGCGTCCCACTCGAATTCGCCGAGGTCGGCCGCCTCCAGGGCCAGCGTGGCGCGCGCCTGCTCCATCGCCAGGCGGTCGGCGGCGTTTGAACGAGGGTCCAAGGATCTGGCGTCCGTCACGGTCCCGATAAGATAGGCGTTTTGGCGCACCTGCGACAAGTCGCCGCAGCCACCTCTGGAAACAGGGGGCGGAAGCCACTAAGTTCGGGCCGCTGAAGGGGCCGGAGAACAACGATGACCGACACGCTTGATCCTGAAAACATCGCCGAAACAACGTCAAGCGCCGAAAAGAGTTCGCCGTTCAACGACGCCGTGGCGAGCGCCCAGGCGAAGATCAGCGAGACGGCCAAGGCGGCCCAGAAGGCGATCCAGGAGAACGAAGCCTTGGCGTCCGCCCAAGCCAAGATCAGCGAGACGGCCAGGGCGGCGCAGAAGGCGATCCAGGAAAACGAAGCTTTGGCGGCGGCGCAGGCCAAGCTCGCCGAAAAAGCCAAGGCGGCGCAGGAGGCCCTGAAGGGGCAAGCTGACGCCCTGATGGAGCGCACTCGAAACTATCGCGAAAGCGCCGGAGAGCAGTTCAACGGCGCCCAGGAGTATCTCGTCGAGCGCATCAAGGAGCGGCCGGTAACCGCGGCTTTGACCGGTCTTGGCGTGGGGCTGATCCTCGGCCTTCTGATTTCCAACCGCGACAGGTGATCAAGCTCATACTGGGACGGATTGGGATCGCGCTCGCGGCCGCGGCGATCCTCGCCACCAGCGCGTCCATATTCGTAGTCGCGCTGGCGTTTGCCCTCTACGCCCTGGTGCGGCCGGCGGTTGGTCCCGCCGGCGCGGCCGCTGTGGTGGCCGGCGCGGCCGCCCTGTTGGTCCTTTTGATGGGCGTCGCGGCGGCAATCGCGGCCAGGGCGAAACCCGCCAGAATCCGCCCTAGGGGCAAAGACGCCGCCGAGCGGATCATCAATTTCTTCAAGGACACGCCAATCACCGCCGTTACCGCGGCCCTCGCCGCCGGCGTTCTGGCTGTTCGCAATCCGAAGTACCTCGGCGCTGCCGTGCGCAGCTTCCTAGAAGGCGAGGCGCCGCGACGAAAGCGCTGATCACTTCCGCCTAGGTTCCCCGCCGAACTCTATCGTCAACTCACTTGAGGCCTGGAACTCACGGATTGGGGCCCTGATCTCCGGCGCGCTGCTTCAGCGACTGGCCGGCGTTCTCAAGCGCATTTCCAGCCTTGGACTCGGCGTTCTTGAATGGCGCCTGTACCCGCTGCGAGGCATTCGACAGATTGTTGTCCACCACGGCGCCGCCGTTCGAGAACGATCCGGTCTGGGCTGCGAGGTAGACCATCAAAACGATCGCGGCGAAGGCAATCAGGCCAATGAAGGCAAAAAACGGCGAGCCGTGCCGCCGCCGAGCCCCGTCCCGGCGACCCCTGCGGTAGGCGGCGTCGAGTTCCGCGCGCGGGGCCTGCGCGGGCTGCGCGACGGCGGGGGCTGGCGCCGGGCGCCTGGCCCATGGGGGAGACGTGATCCAGTTTGTCATGCCGCAACCTCCTTCAACCAAAAAAACGAAGCCCACCCGGCCGAGGTTCCGATTTCGCCGTGCTATTGCGATCTGCCCCGATCGGCGTTCAATGTCGGCTATCAACGGGCGAGGCTTGGGCGGTGACTCGGACTGAGAGGCTGGCGGCGGCCTTGGTCATCCTGGCTCTGGCGGGATGCGAAACCAGCCGTCCGCACTTTGCCGGACCCCTGATCGCCGCGCCGCAAAGCTGCGCGGACATCGCCTTTCCGATTTATTTCGAGCCCGGTTCTGCCAGCGTCACCCGCGAGGCAGAGCGGTTGTTCGTCTCGGCCCGCAAGCGCTCGAGCGGTTGCCGGGTGAGCGGTGTCGACGTGGTCGGCCTGGCCGACGCTGTCGGCGCTCCGGGCGCCAACCTGACGCTTTCGGAGCGGCGGGCGGATTCGGTGACGCGGGCGCTTGGCCGGAACGGTTTCGGCGCCGCACCTATGCGCGTGGCCGCAGCCGGGGCTGCGGAGGCGACTGTGGCGGGCGGCGAGGCCAAGCCGCTGCGTCGTCGCGCGGACGTCACCATCCGCATGTCGCCAGGTGGTCCTCCGGCGCCAGGCGCTCATTGAGCGGCTCTTTCGGCGCCATCTAATCTATCGATTGGACGGCGCCCGCCGCCAAGGCCTAAGACGGCGCCCTGGTGCTGATCGCTTGCGATCTCCCGAACTACGGCCATCAGGCCATCGTCAGCGAGGCCTCGCGCGCGGAACTGGCGAAAGACCTGGCTTAGGGCTCTCAGGCCGCCTCGGAGATCGACAGGCGTTCGCGCAGTTCACGGCGCAGGAACTTACCGCTGGCGTTGCGCGGCAGGGGCTCGCTAAGGATCCAGATGTAACGGGGCGCCTTGTGGCGGGCGATGGTCGCCATGAAGTGCTCGCGAAGGCCCTCGGCCGTCAGGCTCTGGCCGGGATGGGCCACGGCCGCCAGGGCCACTTCCTCGCCAAGACGCGCGTCCGGGACGCCGAAAGCGCTGCATTCAGCCACCGCCGGATGGCGATAGGCGGCCGCCTCGACCTCAGCGCAGTAGATGTTTTCACCGCCGCGCAGGATCATGTCCTTCTTGCGGTCGACGATGTAGAGGAAGCCGTCGGCGTCGACGCGGGCGATGTCGCCGGTGTGGAACCAGCCGTCAGTGATCGCCTCGGCCGTGGCCTCGGGCCGGTTGAGATAACCCTTGATCACCTGGGCGCCGCGCACCCACAGTTCCCCGATGAGGCCGTCGGCCACCGCTTGGCCATCGTCTTCGACGCACTTGTACTCGAAGTCCGGCATCACCGGTCCGGCGCTGTCGGGCTTGTTGATGAAGAAGTCGGCCGAAACCGAGGTGATGATCCCACAAGTCTCAGTAAGGCCATAGCCGGTCGCGGGACGGGCCGTGGCCACCGCCGCGTCGATCTTGCCGACGAGGTCCGGCGGCAGCTGGGCCCCGCCGCCGGCCAGCGACAGCAGACTGGAGGTGTCGCGGCTGGCGAAGTCCGGATGATGGATCACCTCACGGGCCATAACCGGCACGCCGCTCATGGCGCTCACCTTTTCCCGCTCGATCAGCCGCAGCGCCTCGCCCGCGTCCCAGCGGTACATCAGCACCATTTTTCCACCCGCGGCGGTGATCGCGTAGGCGCCGCAGTTATTGGCTGTGACATGGAATAGGGGCGTCGTCAGCAGGGCGACCGGAATGGGCGGCGGCGTCGCCGGGTCGATCGGTACGCCGGTGGCCCGGGCCGTCGCCACGGTCTGGCACTGGCCGGCGAACATCATGCTGAAGAGGTTGGCGACGCAGCCGCGGTGGGTGAGCTGGGCGCCCTTGGAAACGCCGGTGGTGCCGGAGGTGTAAAAGATGCAGGCGTCATCGTCCGGGTCGACCTCGACGTCGGGCAGGGCCTCTGCATGGGCGAGAACCTCGCTGAACGGAAGGATGCCGGATCCGGCCTCGGCCCGGACCGCAACGACAACAATACCGCTCGTCTGAGGCAGGCGGGCCAACCGTTCGGCGTCGCAGAACAGTACCTTGGGCGCCGAGTCCTTGACGGCGTAGGCCATCTCGTCGGTGACCCACCAGGCGTTCATGCCCACGGCCGCCACGCCGCTGGCGACGCAGGCCCAGTAGATCAACAGCCATTCAGGATAGTTCCGCATGGCGATGGCCACGCGGTCGCCGCGCCTTACGCCCTGGCTCGCCAGCCAGCCGGCGATGGCCCGCACCTTGGCGTGGGCCTCGGCATAGGTCAGCCGCTCGTCCTGGTAGACGAGGTAGTCGCGTTCGCCGTAGGCGGCGGTGGCCAGCCACAGAGTGCGCACATTGGGCGGGGCGTTTCTGTAGACCCGGCAGGGATGGCCGCGCACCTCGATCGTGTCGACTTCGAACGGCGCGCCCGGCGCGACCAGCTCGCCCCAGGCCTTGGTCAATTCCTCGTAGAACATGGGCTTAGACATCGAGACGGTAAATCCTGCGGGCGGTGTCACTGAAGAGGTAGGTCTTCTCTTCTGGCGAATAGAACTGGGCGATGAGCTTGAACGCGTTCCAAAGCGTGGCGTAGCCGCAGCTGCCGATGTCGACCGGGAAATTGCTCTCGAACATGCAGCGGGTGACGCCGAAGGCCTCGATGCAGGTTTCGGCGTAGGGCCGCCATTCCTCAGCCAGGGCCTTGGCCGGCGCAGACGGTTCGGACAGGAACGAGGCGAAGCCGGGGAACGGCATGGCCAGACCACCGATCTTGACCGACACGTTCGGTAGTTCGGCGAGCGCCCGGATGTTGTCCCGCCAGACACTGAAACGCTCCTCGCGGCGACCGGAATAGCTGGCAAGGCCCAGCGGCGTGCCGACGTGGTCGAGAATGATCGAGGTCTTCGGGAAGGTCTTGGCCAGGGCGATCAGGTCCGGAAGCTGCGGCTCCAGCAGCCACGCGTCGAAGGAAAGATCGAGCGGCGCCAGCTCGGCGAAACCCTCGCGGAAATCGGGCCGGGCGTAGAGGCCGGCTTGGTTGCGCGCCAGCGGGCCCAGGACGTCGGAATCGGCGTCCCACGAGGCGCTCTGACGAACGCCGCGAAAGCGACCGACTCCGGCCGCGATATGCGCCTCGAGCACTTCGCGCACGACGGCGCCCAGCTTGAGGTCGGCGTGGCCGACGATGCCGGCGCACACCCTTACCGGGCCATAGAGTCCGCTGGCGCTCATGGCCGCGACGCCGTTGACGAATTCGGTCTCGCCGACCGGCCGCAAGGCGAGGGGGCCATCTTGCCGGTACATGGCGCCGCATTCCATGTAGACCGTCGCCAGGATCTTGTGGCCGCTGCGGATGTCGGCCAGCAATTCATCGAGCAGATAGCGGGGCACCCGCTCGATGACCATTTCAAAGCCATGGCTTGCCGGGGGCCGTTCGGCCCGCAACAGCGACAGACGATCCCAGAGGTGGTGATGCGGATCGATGATCGGCAGATCCGGCTCGAGGACGGTGTCGTGATCTGTTGCTGAACTCATCCGCCGTCTCCGCTCGCGGGCCCGCCCATGGCCATAGTTCAAGCCTTCCATGGCTGGCGCTTCCGGCGCAAGAGCCACGCCGTTGCCGCCCTATGTCTTTTCGGGCACAGATCGGCGCACGGCGGGCGCGGCAAGGGATCGCATGCCGAGGCTGAAAGATCTCAGACCCGCTCTGCTGACGGCCGCTCCCGGCCTCATGGCTCTGCTTGTCGCCGCCGCCGGGGTGATGCTGCTGGCCTCTGGCGCCACGCCTTCCGACCCCGGCCGGTTCGAGTGGCTCGTCGAACACGCGCCGGTGGTGTTCATCGAGGTCTCCAGCTTCATCTCTTCGATCCTGGGCGTGGTGTTGGTGATGCTGGCCTTTGGCCTATCGCGCCGACTCGACGCCGCCTGGGCGGCAAGCGAAGGCGTATTGCTGCTGGCGGCGGTCCTGGCCCTGTTCAAGGGCTTCGACTTCGAGGAGGCGGCGACCCTCACCTTCCTGGCCGTTGCCCTGGCCCCCTGCCATCCCGCCTTCCGCCGCACCGCGCGGCTCTCGCGCCTGGAGGTGACGCCGGGCTGGCTGCTGTCGGCGCTTGCTGCGCTCGCCGGCGCGGCGCTTGTCGGCTGGTGGTCGTTCCAGAACCTGGACTATGCCGACAGTTCGGTGCTGCGAGTCATCGGCGACCAGGACGCGGCGCGCGCCATCCGCTCTTCCGCCGGGGCGGCGGCCGTGCTGCTGGCTTTCGGCGTCTGGCGCCTGCTGGCGACGCCGGCGATGCCGGCCGTGGCCGGCGAGACCGATCCGGACTTCCACCGCGTGCGCGCCATTCTCGAAACCGCCGAGGCCGCAGAGCCCTCCTCCAACCTCGCCCTGCGCGGGGACAAGCGGTTCCTCTTCTCTGAAAGCGGGCGCAGCTTCCTGATGTTCGGGGTTCGCGGACGCTCGTGGATTGCGCTTGGATCGCCAGTGGGCCGGCGGTCAGAACAGCTGGGCCTTCTTTGGCGATTTCGTGAGCTGGCCGACGCCCACGCCGCCCGGGCCGGGGTCTATGGCGTCGGGCCCGAGAGCCTTCCAGACCTGGTGGAACTAGGCTTCGCCATCCAGAAGATCGGGGAGACCGCCGCTGTGCCCCTGACCGGGTTCTCGGTTGAGGGCCGTCGACTCGGTAACATCCGGCGAAGTTGGCGACGAACGGGCGAGGAAGGCGGTTGCCTGACGGTCATTCCGCCTGGCGAAGCCGGATTGATCATGGATGACCTCCGGCGCGTCTCTGACCAGTGGCTCGCCCATCACAACGGCGACGAAAAGACCTTCTCCCTCGGCGGCTTCGAACCGCGCTACGTCGCCGAGTTCCCCACCGCGGTGGTGCGCGCGGGGGGCCGGATCGTCGCCTTCGCCACGCTGTGGACCACGGGTGCCGGCTCGAGCTTCTCGATGGACCTTATGCGCTACGCCGACGATGCGCCCAAGAACGTCATGGATTTCCTGTTCGTCGAGTTGATGCGCTGGGGCCAGGAACAGGGTTATCAGTCGTTCGAATTTGGCATGGCGCCCCTCGCCGGTCTCGAAGAACGCCGCCTCGCCCCAATTATGTCCCGCGTCGGTCGCCTGCTCTTCGAACGCGGCGAGGAAATCTACAACTTCCGCGGCGTTCGCCGCTTCAAGGACAAGTATGACCCGGTCTGGCGCCCCCGCTACCTGGCCGCTCCGCAGAAGTGGAATCTGCCGATGCTGCTCGCCGACGTCGGCCTGCTTACATCGGGCGGTGTCGCCGGCCTGAATTTCGACCCTCGCGCGCTGTTCGCCCGCAAGGAGATTGATCGGGCCGCTTGATCTTGGGCTCGATGCGATCAGGCGGTAGTTCCCATTTTTTCGGAATGCGCGCCCAGAGCACGATGCGATCAGGCGGGATCGCCTGATCGTTGA
>DASXCH010000006.1:0-25215 GCA_036491275.1 Caulobacteraceae bacterium | reverse complement strand
ATTTCGAAAGCCGTCTTTTCTTCAAGGCCGACGCGGCAAGGCTGCTTCGGCGCGAGCTGAGCCGGCCCGGCTACCGGGTTGGCTCAATCCATATCGGCGGCAATACCGATCCCTATCAGCCGAGCGAGCGTCGCCTGGCCGTGACGCGACAGATCATCGAGGTGCTGGAGCGCGCTTCACACCCCTTCTCGATTATCACCAAATCGGCCCTGATCATGCGCGACGCCGAGCTCATCGGGCGGATGGGCAAGCGAAACCTGGCCAGGGCTGCGATCTCGATCACCACGCTGGACCGCAAGTTGGCTCGGGCCATGGAGCCCAGGGCTGCGACGCCAGCCCGTCGGCTAAACGCCGTGACCGTCCTCACCAGCCAAGGAGCGCCTGTCAGCGTGATGTTCGCGCCGGTGATCCCGGGTCTCAACGACCATGAAATGGAAGCCGTCATGGAAAGCGCGGCCGCCGCGGGCGCGGTGTCGGCTGGCTACGTGGTCCTCAGACTGCCACGAGAGATCAAGGACCTGTTCCGGGAGTGGCTGGAGACCGACTTTCCCGACCGCGCGGCGAAAGTGATGTCCCTGGTTCGGCAGATGCGCGGCGGCCGCGACTACGATCCAGACTGGGGCCGCCGGATGAAGGGCGAAGGGCCGATCGCCCAGATACTTGGGCAGCGATTCGCCATCGCGCGGCGCCGATTTGGCCTCGACCGCACCCTACCGCCCCTCGACTTGAACCAATTCCGCCGGGCGGGCCCCGATAACCAGCCCGACCTGTTCGAGGCTCTTCAGGCGTCGTAGCCAGGGCTTAGTCGATCCAGACGACGCAGGGCGCCCGGCCAGGCGAGGCCGCCACCGATTCCCATTCGGATCTGGTTCTTCACCTCTTCCTGAGCCGCCTCGGGCGCGACAACGAGTCCATCGCGACCGGCGCCAAGCGCCAGAACCTGCTGCAGGCAGGACTTCTCCAGATAGTACATGTTGATCCAGCATTCGGCGGCCGTGCGGCCGACGGCCAAAGTTCCATGGTTGCGCAGGATCATCGTGTTTTTGTCGCCGAGGTCGGCCACGAGGCGCGAACGCTCGTCGTGATTGAGGGCGATGCCCTCATAGTCGTGATAGGCGACGTTCGGCAGAATGATCAGCGCGTGCTGGCTCAGCGGCAGCAGGCCCTCCTTCTGGGCGGAGACGGCGACCCCCTGGTCGGTGTGTAGGTGCATGACATAGTGGGCGTCTTCGCGCGAAGTGTGCACCGCCGAATGAATGGTGAAACCGGCCGGATTTATGAAGTACTCGGTCTCCTGGAGGATGGCGCCCTCCACGTCGATCTTGACCAGCGAGGAGGCGGTAATCTCATCGAAGTAAAGGCCATAGGGATTGATCAGAAAGTGGTGCTGCGGCCCAGGGATCCGGGCCGAGATGTGCGTGTAGACGAGATCGTCCCAACCGTTCAGCGCAACAAGGCGGTACAGGGCGGCCAATTCCACCCGCGCCTTCCATTCGTCGTTCGAGACCTTGCCCTTGAGCGATACAGGGCTGACCAGTGATCCGTCGGCCATGGCGGCTTTCCTTCGATCTATCTACGGAGATTGCTCCCGAGACTCGCGCGTGGCCGCGGCGTCGTCAAGAACCGCGATCAATGGGGATTGGGTGCGGGCGGCGGTTCTACGCTGGCAGGAGCTTTCTTCACCCATTTCGGGCGCTTGGCGCTCGGTCTGGGAGTCGGCCAGCCATTGGGATCTGGCATGGGCGAACTTGGCGAATCGACCGCCGACGGTGAGCCGTATTCGGCAGCGGACTGCGGATCGGCCATGGAGGTGGCCGACGGGTCGGGCGTCACCATCACCGTCGTGCGATCGTTGGAAAGATCGGGAATGGGATTGGCCGCCGGTTCGCCGGGCGGCGGCGTCGCGACCGGACTTTGCTGAGCCCAGGCGATTGGCGCCGCAAGTACAACGCCCAAGGCGATGATGAGAGTGATCTTCGACATTGAACTCTCCTCGCCCCCAGCCCGCGACAAACGAGGTCCCTGTACCCATCTTAACGCATAGGCGCGCAATGCGCGCCTTGAGACTTGAATAGGGTGACTATGAAACGTCTGGCGCCGGGCCTGGTCCGGCTTACAAATGAATTGAACGGCTGCCGACGCTGCGATCTTTGGCGCGCGGCGACCCAGGCCGTGCCCGGCGAGGGCGCCCCGCGAGCGTCCATGATGCTGGTGGGCGAACAGCCTGGAGACCAGGAGGACCTCGCCGGCGAGCCATTCGTCGGTCCGGCCGGCCGGGTTCTCGACGATGCTCTGGCCCTGGCCGGAATCCCTCGCTCGGCCGTCTTCGTCACCAACGCCGTCAAGCACTTCAAGCATGAGATGCGCGGCAAGCGCCGCCTTCACAAACGCCCCGACGCCGGCGAGATCGAAGCTTGCAGGTTCTGGCTTGAAAGCGAGATCGACCTGGTGGCCCCAAAAGTGATCGTCGCCCTGGGCGCCACGGCGGCCGGCGCGGTTCTCGGCCGGCCGGTTCCGGTCATGGCCTCGCGTGGCCGGGTTCTGAAGCGCGGGGATGCCAAGGTTGCGGTGACCATCCACCCCTCCTACGTGCTGCGGCAGCGCGAGCCTCAATTTCGGGCCGAGTGGTCCGGCCGGCTCTCGGAGGATCTTCGCAAGGCCAGCCGGCTCGCGGAGCCATGCTAGAATGAGGTCATGAGCCGTTCCGCCCCTCACCGCAAAGCCGAGCCGATGTCAGCGGCCAGGGCGAAGCGCTGCCAGCAGGCCTACGCGGCCCACAGGCGCGCCTGGGCCGAGGCGGTCGGGAGGCCCTATGTCGGCGACGAAGATCCGCGTCCGCCGCCTGGCGAAGTCGACGCAGGTCCCGAGGAATAGCTGCCTCTGTTTGACAACCTGATCGTGAGCGGGTGAGGTCGCCGGCTCTATGGCAGCCAAGCTCGCCTTCATTGCCAGTGACAGGTCCGAGGCCAGGGAAGCGCTTTCCCGGCTCGTCGCCCGCTATGGCGAAAATGAGGTTGGTGAAGCCGACGTTATCGTCGCCCTTGGCGGTGATGGGTTTATGCTTGAGGTGCTGCACGGCAATTTGGCGGACCGCAGGCCGATCTACGGCATGAACCGGGGCTCGGTCGGCTTCCTGATGAATGACTATCGTGAGGATGACCTCCTGGACCGGATCGCGGCGGCCGAGGAGGCGGTCATCCATCCCCTGGACATGATCGCCGTCGACTCTGCGGGTCAGAGGCACAAGGCCCTGGCCATCAATGATGTCAGCCTCCTGCGTGAGACACGCCAAACGGCCAAGCTGCGGATCCTCATCGACGGAAAGCCCCGGCTGGAGGAACTGATCTGCGATGGCGTTCTGGTTTCAACACCGGCCGGATCGACCGCCTACAATCTCTCCGCCCACGGGCCTATCATCCCGATTGACGCCCATGTTCTTGCGGTGACTCCGATCAGCGCCTTTCGTCCAAGGCGCTGGCGAGGCGCTCTGATCTCGCACAAGGCCCAGGTAACGTTCGAGATCCTTGAAAGCGACAAGCGGCCCGTCAGCGCGGTTGCCGACAACGTCGAGGTCCGCGACGTCATCCGCGTGGATGTCACCGAGGATCGCTCGATCTGCCTTTCGGTCCTGTTCGACGCCGGGCGCAGCCTTGAGGAGAGGATGTTGGCCGAGCAGTTCCAGGTCTAGATCGTCCCCAGGCTTAATTCGGGCCGGAGTGCGGTAACTCCATCGGCGCAGCTTCGTGGCCGGTGACGATCTGGCCCTTGCGAAGCTTCGAATTCCAGATGCCAAAGACGAAATAGAACACGATCCCGATCGCAAGGTAGACGATGAAGAAATCCCGCGTCGCCTTATGACTCCAGAGGCTTAGGAACAACACCAGACACATCAACGCGCCCAGGATGGGAGTCACTGGGAATAGTGGCGTCTTGAACGGACGCTCGAGGCCGGGGGCCGAGAAACGCAGGTAGATTACTGTCAGGCAAACGATGGTGAAGGCGGCCAGGGAGCCCACGTTTGTGACCTCAGAGAGCACGTCCAGCGAGCAAAATCCTGCGGCAATGCAGGCCGCGATCCCGACGATGATGGTGTTGATCCACGGCGTCTTGAACTTCTTGTGGACCGCCGCCAGTTGCGAGGGCAGCAGGCCATCGCGAGACATGGTGTAGAACACGCGAGTCTGGCCGTAGAGCAGGACCAGGATGACGCTGGTCAGTCCGGCCAGCGCCCCGATCTTCACCAGCACCGCAAACCACGGCAGGCCCAGGCGGTTGACGGCCGTCGCGATGGGGGCCGGATTGTCCAGCGACGAATAGGGCACGATTCCGACGAGCACCGCCGAAGTGGCGATGTAGAGAACCGTGCAGATGGCGAGCGCGCCTAGAATGCCGATCGGCATGTCGCGGGCGGGATTGCGCGATTCGGTGCCGGCTGTGGAAACGGCCTCAAACCCCAGGTAGGCGAAGAAGATTACGGCGGCGCCCTGGATGACTCCGCTTATACCGTATCTCGACTGAGCGTTTCCCGTAAGCACCGCACCCAGAGCTCGCGTGATCTGGTGGTACATGTCCATTGGCGTCCCTACCGGGGGCGGCGGGGTCTCGGCCGGTACCAGGGGCGACCACAGGCTGGGATGTACGTACATCGCCCCGATGCCGATGAAGGCGATGACCACCGTCAGCTTGATGGCGACGATGATGTTATTGACCGTCGCTGATTCCGAGACCCCGACGCAGAGCAGGCTCGTCACCACGGTGACGATGAAAATGGCGGGCAGGTTCACGATGCCGACGCCAGCCAGCATCGCCCCACCAGGACCCACCGCAGCCTGACCAGGCGCAACGGTAAGCGCCGGCGGAATGAAAATATGCAGATCCTGAAGCAAGCTGACGAAATAGCCCGACCAACCGAGAGCAACGACGCTCGCCGCCAAGCCGTATTCAAGCAGCATCAGCACGCCCATGATCCAGGCGACGATCTCGCCCATCGAGGCATAGGCGTAGGAGTAGGCTGATCCCGAGACAGGCAGGGCCGAGGCGAGTTCTGCGTAGCACAGGGCCACCAGCGCACAGAGAACCCCGGTGATGATGAACGAAATCATGATTGCAGGGCCGGCATATTGCGCGGCTGCCCGGCCTGTCAGGACGAAAATACCTGTGCCGATGATGCAGCCGATGCCCAGAAGGACCAGGTTGAGGGCGCCTAGGGTGCGCTTGAGCTCGCCGTGGCTCAGTTCGCTCTGGATCTGCGCCACCGATTTCCGCTGGAACATCCGGCCAAGGCCTAGGCCCCCGCGCGCAACACTAGCCATTGGCTGTCCTTCTCGGCCCCTTCACCCCGGTCGTCGCCGAGTCTGTCGACGCTAACCGCTTGACCGCTTTCCGGCAATGAGCGCCGGCGCGACCTTGCGGGTCGTCTTGGACACCCTATCCTCTGGACGCCATCCAGGAGACTAGGAGCTCGACTTGGACGCCCCCACCGCGCCACCGATCCGGGCGCTTGTCGCCCCTGTCACGCCGCTGCGGCAGAATTGCACGATCGTCTGGTGCGAGAAATCGCGAAAAGCGGCGGTGATCGATCCTGGCGGTGAGGTTCCCCGACTTCTGGAAATCCTGACCAATCAGAAGCTCGAGCTTGAGAAGATCTGGGTGACCCACGGCCACCTCGACCATGCCGGTGGAACATCGGCGCTGAAGGCGGCGACCGGGGCGCCTATCGAGGGCCCGCATCCCGACGATCAGTTCTGGATCGATGACATCGGGGTCAGCGCAGCACGCTGGGGCATGCCTGACGCGAAGCCTTTCACGCCGGATCGCTGGCTGGGCGATGGCGATGTCGTTACGCTTGGGGAGACGGAATTCGAGGTCTACCACTGCCCCGGACACACGCCGGGCCACGTCATCTTCCATCACCGGGCGGCCAGGTTCGCACAAGTCGGCGATGTGCTCTTCCAGGGATCGATCGGTCGTACTGACTTTCCGCGCGGGAACTACCAGCAGCTCATTGACTCGATCACCGGCAAGCTATGGCCGCTTGGCGACGACGTGACTTTCGTTCCCGGGCACAACGCCGTTTCAACCTTCGGGGCTGAGCGCCAGACAAATCCCTTTGTTTCGGACATGGCATTGGCCAGGAGTTGAACTTGGTCGGCCTGAGTCTGGTCAAGATCGCGGCCTACGCGTTACGGTGTTGTTTCAGCCGAGACATTGTCGCGCCAAGGCGCGCGCGCATCTGATCGCTTCATGACGGACTCTCTGGTGGCCGAACCTCACGAACAGGGACAGGAATCGATCCTCGTCGTCGACGACGACCCGGGGATCCGTGATGTGGTGGCCGAGTTTCTTGGCCGGCACGGCTATTCCGTGGACACCGCAGCCGACGGAAAGGGCGTCGAACGCGCGCTGGCTCGTCGCCGCCCGGATCTCGTTGTGCTCGACGTCATGCTGCCGGGCGAGGACGGTCTTTCCATCTGCAAGCGCCTGGCCAAGCCGGACGGCCCGGCGATCATCATGCTCAGCGCCGTCGGCGAGGAGACCGACCGGATTGTCGGCCTCGAACTCGGGGCGGACGACTATCTGGCCAAGCCCTGTAATCCACGCGAGTTGCTGGCGCGCGTGCGTGCTGTGTTGAGACGCAAAACCGAGCCGCGCGGCGCCGAGGAACCACTGGAAGCAGCCTGCGAGTTCGCTGGCTGGCGCCTCGATCTCGTGCGCCATGAGCTGCGCTCCCCCCAGAGCGTCGTGGTCAACCTCTCTAGCGGCGAGTTTTCGCTGCTGCGCGCTTTCGTCGAACGCCCCCAGCGGGTGCTGACCCGCGATCAGCTGCTTGAATATGCCCGCGGCCCCCGCTCAGAGGCGTTCGATCGAGCCATCGATGTGCAGATCAGTCGGCTCAGGCGAAAGCTTGACGGCGGGGGCGATGGCCAGGAACTGATCCGGACCGTGCGCAACGAGGGTTATCTCTTCATGCCCAAGGTGTCTCGCACGCCGTGAGGTGGCGTCTCCCGACGGCGCCGCTGTTTTTGCAAGCGCTGGGCCTGGTTGTGGCGGCCCTGGTCGCGGCGGAGATTGCAACAGTGGTGGTGGTGCTCAGTCTGCCGCCGCCCCCGCCGGACGTATACACCGTCGATGACATCGTTCAGGCCGCGCATAACGTCGGCCGCACCCAGACCCGCGATGGCCGCGACCTCAGCTCGGAGCTGACGGCGGCCCCACCCGCTCTGGTCACCCAGGGCCATCGACGGCTTGAATTCCGCGCCGCGCTTGCCGCGGCTGTTGGTGTAAAGCCGACCGACATCGTCGTCGCCCAGCCCGGACCCCGCATCGTCGCTTTGGCCGCATCGCCTGGGCCTGAACGGAGGCCGACCTCCCTGGACGAGGCGCCGATCCTGCTCGGCGGTTTCAAGGTTGGCATCCGGCAGGCCGATGGCCGCTGGCTGATCGTCGCCCCAATGAGCGCCTTCGGCATCGATCCCTGGCAGCAACGATTGCTGCTTGTGCTGGCGATCGCCGCCGTGGCGGTCTCGCCGTTGGCCTGGTGGTTCGCCAGGCGCCTGGCTGCGCCGATCGCGGCCCTAGCGGCAGGCGCCGAACGGCTGGGCCGCGATCCTGCCGCCCCCCGATTGGACGTGCGCGGATCGGCTGAAGTCACCGCCGCAGTGAACGCCTTCAACGAAATGCAGGAACGGCTCCGGCACTATGTCGAAGACCGTACTGAGATGATCGCCGCCATAGCCCATGATCTTCGCACACCGCTTACCCGGCTTCGCTTCCGGATCGAGGCGGCGCCAGAAGACATCCGCACGAAGCTCGCTAGCGACATCGACCAGATGGACGCCATGGTTTCGGCCACGCTGGCCTTCGTCCGAGACGCCTCAAAGCCGCGCGAGCGGGTGAAGCTCGAGATCACTTCACTGGTCGAGACGATCATGGACGAAGCGGCCGAGACCGGCGCTGATTCCGCCGCTGAGGTATCGGGACGGGTGGTGGTGGACGGCGATCCGGTGGCGCTGAGGCGACTGATCACGAATCTTGTCGACAACGCGCTCAAATTCGGTTCGTCGGCGCGCGGCCGGGTATTCACCGAGAGCGGCATGGCCGTTGTCGAAATCGAAGACAACGGACCCGGCATCGCCGACGACCAGATCGAGAGGGCCTTTGAACCCTTCCACCGGCTGGAGGCCTCGCGCAATCGTGACACAGGCGGCATCGGTCTTGGCCTGGCAGTGGTGCGGGCCATTGCTCGTGGCCACGGCGGCGACGTCTCACTGAAAACCAGGCGAGAAGGCGGTCTTCGCGCCCAGGTGCGGCTGCCACTGTCCGTCTCAGTGCAGCGCTTGCCCGGCTGAGGCGGACGCGACCGTTTGCGCCAGCGGAATGCGCAACCGAACGCGGCCTAGGTGGTTAAAGCAAAGTCGGAGAGGGCGTCTGACGCGGAAACGCTAGGAGTTGAGTGGAATGGACGACACGAACAAACGCAAACCCGCCCGTCGCGGATTCGCGGCGATGGACCCAGAACGTCGGCGTGAAATCGCCCGGCGGGGCGGCGCCAGTGTTCCTGGCGAAAAGCGAAGCTTCGCTCAGAACCGGGATCTCGCGGCTAACGCCGGACGCAAGGGCGGCGCGGCCTCGCGCGGCGGCGGACGCAGGCCTTCGGCCAGCTAAGCTGGCGAGAGCAGGTAGATCGAGAATGTGGGCGCGGGGCTCGCCCACTTTTCCAGGACGCGGAGACCTGCGCGGCTCGCGAGGTCTTGGAACCGCGCGTCCGTGTGTTTGTAGGAATTCTCGGTGTGGATCCTCTCGCCATCCACAAAGGTGAATGTCGCGCCAGCCGCATGCGCGCGCACTGAGGTTTTCGCCTTCAGCCACATCTCAACCCGCCCTTCCTGCGGATTCCAAACCGCCTCGTGGGCGAAGGCCTCCAGGGGAATGTCGCCCGCCAATTCCCTGTTGATGCGGGCCAGCAGGTTGAGATTGAACGCCGCGGTGATCCCCGCGGTGTCATTGTAGGCGGCGTCGAGTGTGTCCGCGTCCTTCGCCATATCGACCCCGACGATGAACACGCCGTTCTTCCCCAACAATCCTCGCATACTTGACATCAGATTCACCGCCTCGTCGGGGGCGAAATTGCCGATAGTCGAGCCCGGAAAGAAAATGGCGGTCGGTCCCTCCCCCACAGTTGCGGCCAGATCGAGATCGCGCATGAAATCGGCGACCACCGGCGTCACTTGAATGTGAGGATAATCGCGGGCGATGGACGCCACGGCCGCTCGAAGCGCGCTCGCACTGACATCAACCGGCGCATAGGCCGTTATCTCGGGAATGTTATCGAGGATTTCGCGCGTCTTGAGGCTGGCCCCGCTGCCCAGTTCTACAAGTGTCGTACCTGGTTGAATCCAGCGGCGCAGCTCGGGCGCCACATTGGTGAGAAGCGTACTTTCCTGACCGGTCAGGTAATACTCCGGAAGGCGGCAGATCTCCTCGAACAGGGCCGATCCGCGAGCGTCATAGAACCATTTGGCGGAGAGTCGCTTGCGGGCGGCGGATAGCCCGTAGACGACATCGGCGCGAAACTCGTCCTCGAGCGATGGCGCAGGCGCGTCCTCGGCCAGCCTCACGCCGGAAAACATCCAGCGCTGGTGTGGATAGAAGAAGTTTCGGTATGTCGGCCGCGAATGACCTTTGGGCGTGATGCAGGCCCCTCCCCGAAGGACCATCTGTCCGACCATGAATTTGGCGTTGTATTCGCCGACGGCGCCGGCCGCGGGAACAAAACCGGGATAGGGGCGATAGGCGCTGGCGGTCCACTGCCAGGTCTCTCCAATCGCCTGTGACAACTCCGCGCTCGGCGAACGCACCGCATGCTCCCACTCTGCCTCGGTGGGCAGGCGCTTGCCTGCCCAGGCGGCAAAGGCGGCGGCTTCGTAGAAGCTGACGTGACAGACCGGCGCATCGGGGTCGATGTCCTTGGACCCCGAAAGGGTGAGAGTCCGCCAGGTATCCCCACAGTCCTCCCAGTAAAGGGGGGCGTTCCACCCCTCGGCGTTGACCAGCGCCCAGCCGTCCGACAGCCAGAACTCGGGGCGCCGATAGCCGCCATCGGCCATGAACTTCAGCCATTCGGCGTTGGTGACCAGGCGCGTGGCGAGACGATAGGGGGCCAGGAATTCCTGATGTCGAGGCGTCTCGTTGTCGAAGGCAAAGCCTTCGCGGCCTGCGCCAATTTCGGCGACCTCGCCCTTGAAAGCGATCCACTCCAGGCTCTCGACACAGGCAGCGGGCTCAGGGCCGTCTGGGGCGTAAGCGGGTTTCAGCGGAGACTGTGAGAAGAGGTGGAGCACGTCCATCAGGATCAGTTCCTGGTGTTGCTCTTCGTGGGCGAGGCCGAGAATCACCAACTCCAAGGCGGCTCGATCCAGCTTGAGGCCAAGCGCGCGCTCCATCCCCGCATCGACATGGGTCCGATAGCGAAGGACGTCAGCGACCGACGGGCGTGTGAGCAGTCCACGGGCGGGTCTGGGATGACGCTCCCCCATGGCCTCGTAGTAGGAATTGAAGAGGTAACCGTAACTGGCGTCGAACAAATGGTAGCCGGGCAGGTAGGGAGCGAGCACGAAGGTCTCGAAGAACCAACTTGTGTGCGCCAGGTGCCATTTCACCGGACTGGTGTCGGGCATCGACTGCGTCTGCTGGTCCTCCGCTGAGAGCGACCGCGCCAGGGCTTCGCTTGCACGTCGCACCGCACGATAACGATCAGTCAGGGAAATCTCGCCGCCAGCCCGTAGAGGTTTTGCGGTCTGGACGGCCGGCGCATCGTCGGACATGACCAGGCCCTCTGCTCAGGCGGACAGATCCAGAGATAGTGAACCGCAAAACGGCTCGCCAGTCCCGACCGTTCCGAAGATTGCCGTCGAGACCGTACGGCCCGCGCCGGGGAGCGATTGATCCCTAAGGTATAAGCAGCACCCGGCCGACCGCTTGGCGACTTTCGATATAGGCATGGGCGTCGCCCGCTTTGGAAAGCGGGAAGGTCTGATCAACCACAACCTTCAACCCGCCGCGCGCCGCCTCATCGATCAGACGCTGAATACTATCGTGCACGCGGTCGGTCCCGATTTCGGCTCCGAGAAAAACGCCGCTGAGCGAGCGATTGCCGCCCATCAGCGATGAAACGTCGACCCGCATGGCTTCGCGTCCAGCGGCGCCGACCATCACCACGCGCCCGCGGTAGCCCAATGAGAGCAGACTTCCTTGCAGAGTGGCGCCGCCGACCGGATCGATGACCGCATCGACGCCCTTGTTGTCGGTGAGTCTCATAATCGCACCTGCGACGTCTTCGCTGCGATAGTTGATGCCGCTGTCCATGCCGAGCGGCGCCAATTTCTGGAGGCGTTCGCTGCTTGAAGCGGTAGCGAAGACCCGCGCCCCGGCCCGTTTGGCTAGCTGGATGGCTGCAACGCCAACGCCGCTGGCCCCGGCCTGCACAAGCACGGTTTCGCCGGCCTTCAGCTTTGCGAACTCGAACAGGGCCTCGTGGGCCGTGCCGAACGTCACCGGGATCGCCGAGGCGAGCTTCGGATCGAAGCCATCTGGGATCGGCCAGGCGTTCCGAGCCGCGACCGCTCGCTTTTCGGCATGGGAGGCATTGGCGCCCACGGTCGCCACTTTCTGGCCGACCCGCAGATGGTGGACCTTTTCGCCGACCTCGATGATCTCGCCGGCGGCCTGGTAGCCCACGATGTGCGGCTTGGATGTGAGGGCGCCTCGCCAGCGGTTCAGGGTGTCGCCGCCTTCGATGCTGACCGCCTCGACGCGAATGACGACGTCAGTGGGCCCGCAAACGGGATCTGGGACCGTCTCATAGCGTAGCACGCCCGGATCGCCGTTTTCGTAATAGACCGCCGCTTTCATTGGCTGCCTCGGTGTTATCCGCCTCCGCTATGCTAGGCGTCTTGGCGGTGACGGAGGGATTCGAACCCTCGGTACGGCTTTACACCGTACAACGGTTTAGCAAACCGCCGCCTTCAGCCGCTCGGCCACGTCACCTAGGCGGCGGCCCATAGCCTGTCGCCCCAGGACTGGCAATCTTGCAGCGCCTCAGCGGGCCCTTTGGCCAAACAGGACCTTGCGCGCCGCCTCGGCCTCCCTGTCGGAACGAACAAGTGCGGTCGCTCCCTGAATGGCCTTGGTCTGGGCCAAAGCTCGCTGGACTGCTTCGCGCTCTCCGATGCGCTGCTTCCAGGCGAGGAGACGGGGAAAAGCCTCGATGTTGAGCGCTTCGCTCGACTGGCCCGCGATCCATGGCCAGCTGATCATGTCGGCGATGGTGTATTCGCCAGTGATGTACTTCCGACCCTCGAGACGCCTGTCCAGTACGCCATACAGCCGCTCGACCTCATCGGTGTAGCGACGCGCGCCATAGGCCGTCTGCCTCTGGTCGCGCAGGAACGTCGGCGCGTAGTTGCGGAAATGATTGCGCTGCCCGGCCATCGGCCCAAGGTTGCCCATCTGCCAGAACACCCACTCGTCGACGGCAACCCTGGCCCGCTCATCTGTTGGATAGAACTGCCCCGTCTTGCGGCCGAGATATTGCAGGATCGCGCCGGACTCGAAGATAGAGATCGGTGTTCCGCCGGGGCCCTCCGGATCGACGATCGCCGGCATGCGGTTATTGGGCGAGATCGCCAGGAACTCAGGCGTAAACTGGTCGCCCCGCCCGATATTCACCGGCGTGATTTCATAGGCGAGACCCATCTCCTCGAGGGCGATGGTGACCTTGTGACCGTTGGGCGTGGGCCAGTAGTAGACTTCGATGGAGGCGCTCATGACGGTTCCCGTTCCACTCCGAGCTTGGCGCGCAGGAGGGCGTTGACGGCGGCCGGATTGGCCTTGCCCTGGGTCTGACGCATGATCTGCCCAACAAACCAGCCGATCGCCTGGGGTTTGGCCTTCACTGCCGCCGCCTGGCCCGGGTTGGCCGCGATCAATTGATCGATCAAGTTCTCGAGCGCGCCGGTGTCGCTCACTTGTCTGAGACCACGGGCGTCGACGACGGCTTCCGGGGTCCCTTCTCCGTTCCACATGTGCTCGAACACTTCCTTGGCGATCTTGGAGGAAATCACCGCTTCCTCCTGGAGGCGGACAAGGCTGGCGACATCTTCGGGCGGCACGGGGCACGCCTCGATCTCCAGTCCGTCCTTGGCAAGGTGAGAGAGGACGGCGTTGGTCACCGTATTGGCGACCAGCTTTGCGTCGCGGCCGGCGGCGGCCTTTTCGAAATAGTCCGTGCGGGCGGAATCGGAAGCCAGGACCCCAGCGTCGTAGTGGCTGAGACCATACTCGCGCTCGATTCGGGCTCTTCTGGCGTCAGGCAACTCGGGCAGCGAGGCTCGGATCTCCTCAACCCAGGCCGGATCGAGCTCTAGCGGCAAAAGATCGGGATCGGGGAAATAGCGGTAGTCGTCCGCTTCCTCCTTGGTCCGCATCGATCGTGTCTCGCCCCGCGCCGGGTCGAACAGGCGGGTCTCTTGCCGGATCGACCCGCCATCCTCGAGGATGTCGATCTGCCGTCGCGCCTCATAGGTGATGGCCATCTGGATGAAGCGATAGGAATTGACGTTCTTGATCTCGCAGCGGGTGCCTAGCGGCTCGCCGGGCCGCCGGACCGAGACATTGACGTCGGCCCTGAGGTTGCCCTTCTCCATGTCACCGTCGCAGGTCCCTAGCGCCCGCAGGATCGATCTCAGCTTCTTGACATAAGCCGCCGCATCCTCGGCCGCGCGCATGTCTGGATGAGAGACAATCTCCATCAGCGCCGTGCCAGATCGGTTGAGATCGACCAAGGTGAAGTCGGGGTCGAGGTCGTGGATCAACTTTCCCGCGTCCTGCTCAAGATGCAGGCGCTCGATCCTGACCGTGAAGGTCGAACCATCGTCGCGCTCAACCGTGATCTCGCCCTCGCCGACGATCGGTTCCTTGTACTGACTGATCTGATAGCCCTGAGGCAGGTCCGGGTAGAAATAGTTCTTGCGATCGAAGCGCGACCACAGATTGACCTTGGCGTTCAGGCCCAAGCCGGAGCGGACGGCCTGCTCCACGCAATGACGATTGATCACCGGCAGCATGCCGGGCATCGCGGCATCCACGAGACTGACCTGTTCGTTGGGGGGCGCGCCAAAGCCAACCGCGGCGCCAGAGAAAAGCTTGGCCTTCGAGGCGACCTGGGCGTGGACCTCTAGCCCGAGCACCAATTCCCAGGGTCCTGTCCGCCCATCGATATGGCCGGCGCCTGCGCTCATCACGACACCACATTCATTCTGGAGCTAGACAAGATCGCGATTTTCCTTTCCCCATCCCGCGGTCCAGGCACAGGAGAGAAATCGGCATGAGACGCGCTTTCGCCGCCCTTGCGGGCTTGACGATGCTGATGGCGGCCGCGCCGGCCCTCAGCCAGACCCCCGCCGCCCCGGCGGCCGCGCCAGCCGCGCCAGCCGACGAAGCGACCAAGACCATTCCGGCGGCAAGCCCGAAGGCCTCGGTCGAGACCACCTCGATCGGCGACCTGGTGGACAACCCAAAAACCAAGGCGGTGCTGCAGCAGGACATGCCCGAGCTTCTCAGCTACGACGGGCTCGATCAGATCAAGGGCATGACCATGCGGGACATTTCCAAGTACCCGCAAGCGAACCTGGACCAGACAAAGCTGGAGAAGCTCCAGAAGGACCTGGACGCCATAACACCCTGATATCCTCACCACCAGCGCTCCGGCCGGGCCGTGAACCCGGCTGATTTTTCAAGCGCTCCGGAGAGCGAAAGCAGCGTGCCCTCGTCGAGGGCTCGGCCGATCAGTTGCAAGCCGAGCGGCAGTCCCTGCGCGTCGACGCCGCCGGGCACGCTGATCGCCGGCAGGCCGGCGAGATTAACCGTCACCGTGAAGATGTCATTCAGGTACATGGCGATTGGGTCGGCGCTGTTATCGCCGAGGCCAAAGGCCGCTGATGGGGCCGTTGGGGTCAGCAGTGCGTCGACCTGTTCGAAAGCCTGATGAAAGTCTTCCGCGATCCGGCGGCGGACCTTCAAGGCCTTGAGGTAATAGGCGTCGTAATAGCCCGCCGACAGCACATAGGCGCCGATGAGCACGCGCCGCTTGACCTCATCGCCGAAACCGGCCTCGCGCGTCAGCTGATAGACGTCTGAAAGGGTCGGCCCTTCGACCCGGAGGCCATACCGCATGCCGTCATAGCGGGCGAGGTTGGAGGAGGCTTCGGCCGGAGCAATGATGTAGTAGGCCGGTAACGCGTAGCGGGTGTGCGGCAGGGAGACCTCGACGATCTCGCAGCCAGCGTCCCTCAGCCAGTCAACGCCGCGGCCCCAGAGGTCCTCGATCTCCCGCGGCATGCCCTCGACCCTGTATTCCCGGGGCACGCCGATCCGCAGCCCCTTGACCGATCGCCCGACGAACTTGGGAAAATCCGGAACCTCGACCGGCAGACTGGTCGAGTCCTTGGGATCGTGCCCGCTCATTGACCGCAAGAGCAGGGCGGCGTCGGTCACCGTGCGCGCGATCGGGCCGGCCTGATCAAGCGATGACGCGAACGCCACAATTCCCCAGCGCGAGCAGCGACCGTAGGTCGGTTTCACCCCTACCGTTCCGGTGAGGGATGCGGGCTGGCGGATCGAGCCGCCGGTATCGGTGGCAGTCGCGCCGAGCGCCAGGCGGGCTGCCACAGCCGTCGCCGAACCGCCGGAGGACCCGCCCGGCGACAGGGGGCGATTGGATCCGCCGGAACGCCAGGGATTGACGACTGGACCGAACGCGCTCGTCTCGTTGGACGAGCCCATGGCGAACTCATCCATGTTGAGCTTGCCCAGCATCAAAGCGCCGTCGCGCCATAGATTCTCGGTGACCGTCGACTCATAGGGCGGCGTGAAACCATCGAGGATCCGGGAGGCCGCCGTTGAACGAACGCCGCGGGTGCAGAAGAGATCCTTGATCCCAAGCGGGGCGCCCTCCAGGGCGCCGGCCTCGCCCCGCGCCAGGCGCGCATCGCTGGCGTCGGCCATGGCGAGGGCCTTGTCCGGCGTCTCGAGCACAAAGGCGTTGAGCGCCCGAGCCCGCTCAACGGCCTCGATATGCGCCGCCGTCAGCTCCCGCGATGAGAACGCGCGGGCGCGGAGACCCTCCAACGCCTCTGCCAGGCTAAGATCGGTGAGCGCGGTCATTCGACCACTTTCGGCACAACGAAAAAGCCGCTTCTGACCGCTGGCGCGTTGGCAAGCACCTGCGCCGAATCGCCTCCGTCGGTGACGACGTCCTCGCGCATCGGCAGAGAAACGGCCACCGCCGACGTCATCGGCTCGACTCCGTCGGTGTCGACTTCATTGAGTTGTTCAATCCAGGACAGGATTCCGCTCAGCTCATTGGCCAGAGGCGCGAGCCGCTCATCCGGCACACGGATCCTGGCGAGGTTGGCGACCTTGCGAATAGTATCGACGTCGATGGCCATCAGGGCTCCCTGGCGAAGGCGCCTGCCGTTACGCGCCCGGCTCCCTACTTGACAAGACCGGCGCGAACGCGGCGCGTCCGGCGCATGGCGGTGATCGATCTCCTGGCCCTTCCCGACGCCCTCCCGCGGGGGGCAGCGATCGTCGGTCTCGACCTCGGGGAAAAGACCATCGGCGTGGCGGTGTCTGACGTCTCCCATCTTGTCGCCACACCCGCCCAGACCCTGAAGCGCGCGAAATTCACGCGCGACGCCGGGGCCCTGTTCGCGTTGATGGCAGAGCGCGGCGCCGCCGGCCTCGTCATAGGCCTGCCGGTCAATATGGATGGAACAGAAGGTCCCAGCAGCCAGTCGGCGCGGGCCTTCGCCCGCAATCTCCTGAGACTGCGTGATCTGCCGATCGCCTTCTGGGACGAGCGGCTTTCCACAGTGGCAGTGACCCGGGCCCTCATCGACGAGGCGGATCTCAGCCGGAGCAAACGCGCGGCGGCTGTCGACAAGTTGGCGGCCGCCTGGATCCTGCAAGGTGCGCTCGATCGGTTGCGCGCGGCGAAACGCGACCCTACAACGGCGCTTTAATGACTCTGCCAGCCGCCGGCGTCGATGAGGTCCATGCCCGGACTTTTCCATTCCCGGCCAAGCATTTCCTTTCGATAACCGATCTCGATCCAACCCAGGTCGCCGACCTGTTGGCCTTGGCTGAAGGCTTCGTGGCCCTCAATCGGCAGAAGAACAAGAAGCTGGACCTGCTCAAGGGTCGCACCCTGATCAACCTCTTCTTTGAGGCTTCGACGCGAACGCAGAGTTCGTTCGAGCTGGCCGGAAAGCGCCTAGGCGCCGATGTTGTCAACATGAGCCCGCGCGCGTCTTCGATCGTGAAGGGAGAGACCCTGATCGATACAGCCGTGACTCTGAATGCCATGCAGCCGGATATACTGGTGGTTCGGCATGGCTCTTCTGGTGCGGCCTCGCTGCTGTCGCAGAAGGTGAGCTGCTCGGTGATCAACGCGGGCGACGGCCAGCATGAACACCCTTCCCAAGCGCTGCTGGACGCCCTTTCCATGCGGCGCGCCTTCGGTCGGGTGGACGGCCTGACGGTAGCCATCTGTGGCGACATCCTGCACAGCCGCGTGGCTCGCTCGAACGTCGCCCTGCTGACGATGTTGGGAGCGCAAGTCCGTCTTGTTGGTCCGCCGACGCTGATGCCGGCGAACGTCGATCGGTGGGGCGTCGAGGCTCATCATGACATGAAGACCGGGATCGCTGGCGCCGACGTGGTTATGATGCTGCGCCTGCAACTGGAAAGGATGCAGGGGGCGTTGGTGCCCTCGATGCGCGAGTACTTCCGGTTCTGGGGACTCGACCGGGAAAAACTAGCCTTCGCCGCCCCCGGCGTACGGGTCATGCACCCGGGGCCGATGAACCGTGGCGTCGAGATCGATTCCGATGTCGCGGACGACGTTGAGGTGAGTCTGATCCAGGACCAGGTCGAGATGGGCGTCGCTGTGCGCATGGCCGTCCTGGCCTCGCTGGCCGCCAGGCTCGACAACCGATGAGCCGGCGCCCGATCCTTTTCTCCGGCGCGAGACTGGTCGACCCGGAGAGCGGCTACGACGGATCAGGCTCGCTGCTCGCGCTCGATGGCCGGATCGCTGAGATCCGCAAAGGCGATGAGCCGATCACGGCGCCGGACGGCGCCCTGTCCGTCGACGCAGAGGGCGCGATGTTGTGCCCCGGCCTGATCGACCTTCGGGTCAAAACCGGCGAACCGGGCGCTGAGCCCAAAGAAACCCTGCGATCGGCGGCCATGGCCGCCGCCGCGGGCGGCGTTACCTCGATCGTTGTCCAACCCGATACGGAGCCGGTTGTGGACGACCCGGCGGTTGTCGATTTCATTCTCCGCCGGGCCCGGGATATCGGCCTCGTACACGTCTATCCGGCAGGGGCCGCGACCAAGGGGCTCGAAGGCGATCGCATGGCCGAGATCGGGCTAATGCACGAGGCCGGCTGTGTCTACGTGACCAACGCCGACCGCCCCATCGTCGATTCGCGGGTCATGCGCAGGATTCTGGCTTATGCCGCCGGCCTTGGCGTGATGGTCGCTCACCGTCCCGCCGACCCGTGGCTCGCAGACGGCGCGGTGGCGACCGAAGGCGAGTTCGCCGCCCGCATGGGTCTGCCCCCTGCGCCAGTCGCCGCCGAGACAATCATGCTGGAGCGCGACCTTATCCTCTCGGAGCTGACCGGGGCCCGTCTTCTGGTCGACCAGATCAGCGCGGCGAGGCCGCTCGAAAGCTTGGCCCGAGCCAAGGCCAGGGGACTGCCGGTGATCGCGACCGCCTCGATCAATCACCTCACGTTCAACGAACTCGACATCGGCGACTATCGGACCTTCTGCAAGTTGACGCCGCCTCTGCGTAGCGAAGAAGATCGTTTGGCCCTCGGCGAGGCGCTCGCAAAAGGATTGGTTGACATTGTGGTCTCGGCCCACACGCCAGCGCCACCTGAGGACAAGCGCCTGCCCTACGACGAAGCCGCGCCAGGATCGGTCGGACTTCAGACCCTCCTTCCGGCCCTCCTCACGCTCCATCATGAGAAGAGGATAAATCTTGCCACCCTGGTCCGAAGCGTCACCCTGGCGCCGGCCGAAGCCATTGGCCTGAGCGCCGGTCGGCTCGCAGCTGGCGCGCCAGCCGATCTCGTTCTCTGCGACATCGACGCTCCGATATTGATTGATGCCGCCGACTTGATTTCGAAGTCCAAAAATTCGGCATTCGACGGGCGCCGCCTTCAGGGCGATGTGAGAATGACCCTGGTCGAGGGTCGAGTGGTGTATGATCGGACGCAGGAGGGGGGCTGATGATCCACACGCACGTTTCGACAGCCGGTCTGATCGCCTGCGCGATTGGCGGCTATCTATTGGGTTCGATTCCTTTCGGATTGATTCTGACACGCCAGGCGGGGCTAGGAGATATCCGCCAGATCGGCTCCGGCAACATCGGAGCCACCAATGTCCTGAGGACGGGACGGCGCGATCTGGCGGCCGCGACCCTGGCGGGGGATGCCGCCAAGGGCGCCCTGGCGGTTTTCGTCGCCGGCTGGCTGGCCTCGCCGGTGGGCGCGGCCATAGCCGGCGGAGCTGCCCTGCTAGGCCATTTGTTTCCAATCTGGCTTAGCTTTCGCGGTGGAAAGGGCGTGGCGGTCTTCTTCGGTGTTTTGTTCGTCGCCGCGTGGCCGGCCGCGCTTGCCGCTGGCGCCACTTGGCTCGTGATGGCGTTCATCTTCCGGTTCTCTTCGCTGGCGGCGCTCGTCTCAGCCGCCCTTGGGCCGGTCTATGTGGGCCTGTTCAGGGGCTGGGGCATCCCTGCCTTCTGGCTGTCGGTGTTCATGGCCGTGCTCGTCTTCGTCCGACACCGCGAGAACATCGAACGTCTCATCGAAGGCAAGGAATCCAAGATCGGCGCCGAAAAGGGAGCCTGAAATCGTGGAAGCCGATCGCGAGCGGCTCGACTGGCTAAGGCTGGCGCGGGCCGAATCGGTTGGTTCGACGACCTTTGCCTATCTTATCCGCCGGTTCGGATCCGCCACGGCGGCTTTGGCCGAATCGCCCGATCTTGCTCGTCGGGCCGGCGGATCTCTTCGTCTGCCTTCCCAGGACGATGCGGCGCGCGAACTCGCCACTGGCGAAGCCATTGGCGCCCGGCTCATCCTGGGATGCGAGGATGATTTTCCACGCCTCTTGGCCGTACTCGATTCGCCTCCGCCCCTGATCTGGGTCTGGGGCGAGCCGGCCATTTTGAGGCGGAGATCGGTCGCCATCGTCGGAGCGCGGGCCGCGTCGACCGCGGGCCGGCGGTTCGCGCGGGACCTGGCCCGTGAGTTGGGTGAAGCCGGCTATGTCGTCGTATCGGGCCTTGCGCGGGGCATTGACGCCGCGGCTCATCAGGGGGCGCTGTATGCTGGAACCGTAGCGGTTCTGGCGGGAGGTGTGGACGACATCTATCCACCGGAACATTCGGATCTTGTCGCGGCCATCCGCGAAAAGGGATGCGTCGTCTCCGAACGGCCGCCTGGCTTCACCGCGCGGGCAGCGGACTTTCCCCGCCGAAATCGAATAATTTCAGGACTTTCCCTCGGCGTCGTTGTTGTGGAGGCGGAGATGAAATCCGGTTCGCTGATCACGGCGCGGCTGGCCGGAGAGCAGGGGCGAGACGTCTTCGCCGTGCCAGGCTCGCCGCTCGATCCAAGGGCGCGAGGTGCAAACGACCTGATTCGCCAGGGCGCCACGCTGGTCGAAGACGTCGACGACGTGCGACGCGTCCTGGAGGCGGCCGAAGGGGTCTGGGAGCCTGACTCGCCTTCTGTTCTGTTTCCACCGCCTGAATTGGACGCGCCGCAACCAGCGGACGCCATTGAGCGTCTTGAAGCCTTGCTGTCGCCCACTCCCGCCAGCCTCGACGAACTGGCGCGTGACGCCAAGCTCTGCGCGGGCGCGGCCGCCGCTGCTCTGGTCGAACTGGCGCTTGCCGGAAAGGCCGAGCTCTTGCCTGGAGGCCTCGCGATCAGCCGTTGATCGCGTTGACAGGGTTATCGGCTCTCGACCACCCTCGCGCGTGAATCCGTCGCGATCTCATAGGGGTAACCAGAATCCGCGCATGAACATTGTCGTCGTCGAAAGTCCGGCCAAGGCGAAGACGATCAATCGCTATCTCGGGCCGGATTACAATGTGCTGGCCTCGTTCGGCCACGTCCGTGATCTGCCGTCCAAGGACGGATCGGTGCGGCCGGACGAGGATTTCGCCATGACCTGGGAGGTCGATGGCAAGTCCGCCAAGCGCCTTGCCGACATAGCTCGGGCTCTCAAGGGAGCCGACCGTCTGATCCTCGCTACCGACCCCGACCGGGAAGGTGAGGCGATCAGCTGGCATGTTCTCGAGGACCTCCGCCGACGCAGGGTTCTGGGTTCGGCCAAGGTCGAACGCGTGGTCTTCAACGCCATCACCCGCGCAGCGGTCACCGATGCGATGAAACGCCCGCGCGCGATCGACATGGAGCTTGTCGACGCCTACCTCGCCCGGCGAGCCCTCGACTATCTAGTGGGCTTCACGCTCTCGCCGGTGCTTTGGCGCAAGCTGCCGGGCGCGCGTTCTGCCGGACGGGTGCAGTCGGTCGCGCTTCGCCTCATCGTCGACCGCGAACTCGAGATCGAGGCCTTCAAATCGCAGGAATATTGGACGGTCGAGGCCGATCTGACGGCTGAAAGCGATCCATTTACGGCCAAACTGGTCAAGCACGGCGGCAAACGCCTTGCGAGGCTGGATCTCGTCAACGAGGCGGCGGCGCTGGAAGCCAAGACCGCAGTGGCTGAAGGCGCGTTCAAGGTTTCAGCGGTCGAGACGAGACCCTCTCGGCGCAATCCGCCTCCACCTTTCACCACCTCGACGCTGCAGCAGGAGGCAGCGCGCAAGTTTGGCTTCTCGGCCGACCGGACCATGAAAGCCGCGCAGCGCCTCTACGAAGGCGTCGACGTCGATGGCGAGACCGTGGGTTTGATCACCTATATGCGGACTGATGGCGTGCAGTCGGCCCCCGAGGCCCTGGATGAGACCAGGACGGTTATCGGTCACCTCTACGGCGATGACTACGTGCCGGACGCGCCTCGCTATTACAAAGTCAAAGCCAAGAATGCTCAGGAGGCACATGAGGCCATCCGGCCGACCAGTGTGCAGCGGAATCCCGGGCGTCTGCGCCTCGAACCGGACCTTGGCCGGCTTTACGAATTGATCTGGAAGCGGATGGTCGCCTCGCAAATGGAGGCCGCGCGCATTGAACGCACCACGGTGGACCTCGAAACACCAGATGGTCAGACCGGCCTCCGTGCGAGCGGTCAGGTGGTGCTCTTCCCCGGATATCTCGCTGTCTATGAAGAGGGACGCGACGCGCCGGAGCCGCGCGCCGCTGCGGAGACGCCCGAAGATGACGGCGAGGGACGATTGCCGCTGATCCGTAAAGGCGCTGCGGCGAAGGTTCTCGAGGTTCGCGTCGACGAGAAACACACCGAGCCGCCGCCGCGCTATTCCGAAGCCAGCCTCGTCAAGAAACTCGAGGAACTCGGCATCGGTAGGCCGTCGACCTATGCCTCTATCCTCGGTGTCCTGCGCGACCGCGGCTATGCGCGGATGGAAAAGGCCCGGTTCGTGGTCGAACCGGCCGGCCTCCTGGTGACGGCATTCCTGGAGCGGTTTTTCGCCCGCTATGTCGAGTATGGCTTCACCGCGGATCTCGAGGAAAAGCTGGACCTCGTTTCGGCCGGCGAACTCGATTGGAAGGCGCTGCTTCGCGAGTTCTGGACTGATTTCAACGCCGCCGTGGGCGACATCGGCGAAGTGCGCATGGGCCAGGTGATCGAAGCCCTAAATGAAGCCCTGGGTCGTCACCTCTTCCCCGAGCGGGAAGATGGCGGCGATCCACGTCTCTGCCCCTCGTGTGGCGAAGGTCAGTTATCACTGAAGTCGGGCCGCTATGGCGCCTTCGTCGGGTGCTCGAATTATCCGCAATGCCGCTTCACGAGGCCATTGGGAGCCGCCGAAGCCGAGGACAAGTCCGAAGGAGGGGATCGAGAGCTCGGTGTCGATCCGGCGAGTGGAAACGCCATCTGGCTCAAGGCCGGCCGTTTTGGGCCCTACGTCGAGGAGCTGTCCCAGCCCCCCAAACGCGCGAGCCTTCCTAAGGATTGGCCTTCGCAGGTGATGGATCTGGACCGCGCGCTCAAACTTCTTCGCCTGCCTAGAGAAGTTGGCGAGCATCCGGACGGCGGAATGATCCTGGCCGGTGTCGGTCGTTACGGCCCCTACGTCCAGCACAACGGCGTCTATGCGAACCTGCCGAATGCCGAAGAGGTGTTCGACATCGGGATCAATCGCGCCGTCACCGTGCTGGCCGAAAAACAGGCAGGCGGGGGGCGCCGCGCGTCCGCTCGCGAACCTTTGCGAGCTTTAGGGGCTCACCCACGCACGGGCGAGCCGGTTCGTCTGTTGGCGGGGCGCTACGGACCCTACGTAAAACACGGAGAGACGAACGCCAATGTTCCTCGCGGGACTGATCCTGCGGCGTTGACCCTGGAGGAGGCTGTCGCCTTGCTGGATGCGCGCGCGACCGCTGCCCCGTCTGATGGCCCCCGCTCAGCCAGATCGTCTCCAAACCGCACCCGCGGGCGAGCGAAGCGGACTCGGAATCCCAAATGAAGGCGCGGCGCCGGCCGCCCCACCGCTCGCAGCCCCGGCGCGCTCCGGGGCTGAATGACGCCCCGCCCGTGGCCGTAGCCGACGTTGCCGACCGTGACACAGATGGCGATCTTTGGGTTCGTCTCACGCGCGCGCCACAGAATTCGCCTCTCATCCGTCTGGCGCCGGCCCGGGACGAAGGCCTTGCCGGCGCGCCGGGTCTTGGCGATCGGCTGCTGGTCAGGGTCGAGGCTTCAGAGAGCGGCGAGCGCGAGGCTCGCCTGCTTAAGCGGCTCGGACAGAGCGCTCACCGGGTCCTGGGCGTGGTTCGCCGGCCGCGGCGCGAAATCCGCATCGAGCCTGTCGATCGCAAAAGCAAGGCCGGTCTGGTCATCGCCGACAGAAGCGATCTCGTCGATGGAGATCTGGTGCTCGTAGAGGTGGAACCAGACGGCAGCCGAGCCCATGGCCCAAAGCGCGCCCGCCTCATCTCCACACTCGGCCACGAGACCGACGCTCGCGCCGCTTCGCTGATCGCCGCCCACGTCAACGGCGTCCCCATGAGATTTTCTCCTGAGGCTCTGGCGGAGGCCGAGGCGGCCCATGAGCCGGGGCTTACCGGGCGTGCCGATCTGCGCGCCATCCCCTTGGTGACGATCGATCCCGCCGATGCACGAGACCACGACGACGCCGTATTCGCCGAGCCGGACGCCGATACGCGCAACCCCGGCGGCTGGGTCGTCTGGGTGGCGATCGCCGATGTTTCTGCTTTCGTTCGTCCCGGTTCATCCCTGGATCATGACGCGCGCGAAAAGGGCAACAGCGTTTACTTTCCAGATCGGGTTGAGCCGATGCTTCCCGAGGCGCTCTCTGCCGGCTTGTGCTCGCTCAGCGAAAGCCAGACTCGCGCGTGCCTCGCCGTGCGCATGGTGTTTGACGCCAAGGGCGCCAAGCGCACGCACCGCTTTGAACGCGGGCTTATGCGGTCCGCCGCCAGTCTGACCTATGAAGAGGCTCAGGGCGCCATCGATGGCTGTCCAAGCGATCGCGCGGGTCCCCTGCTTGATCCTGTTCTTCGACCGCTTTGGGGGGCTTACGGAGCCCTTGCGCAAGCCCGCGTTGTCCGCTCGCCGCTCGAAATCAATTCCGTGGAGCGGCGCATCGAACTTGACGGTGAGGGCCATGTGGCTTCGATCCGGCCACGCCTCGCTCTCGAGGCGCACAAGCTGATCGAGGAATTCATGATCCAGGCCAACGTCTGCGCCGCGGAGACGTTGGAGCGACGACGTTCGCCCCTGATCTGGCGCGTTCACGATGCGCCTTCGTCAGACAAGCTGCAGGCTTTGAAGGACTTCCTGGCCACTCTCGACATTCCATGGTCAAGCGGCGAAGCCGCAAGGACCAGCCGATTCAACCGTCTGCTTGTACAAACCCGCGGCGGCCCCCACGCCGAGATCGTCAACGAGGTGGTGCTGCGCACCCAGATGCAG
>DASXCH010000005.1:0-6966 GCA_036491275.1 Caulobacteraceae bacterium | reverse complement strand
CTCACGCAGAGGGCAAGCTTGCCCGCTTCAAACTCCCCAAGCACTTCGCCACCGTCGAGGTCATGCCCCGCAATGCGACCCTCAAGATAGACCGTAGCGCCCTGAAGAGGACCTTCGGCGCGGCGGTGCCGGAGTACCCTCGTCCGGACGGGTCGACCGCTTCAGAAAGCCGCTGATCACCTCGCCAAAGGCGTCGTTGCGGTCCCCGGCGACCATGTGTCCGGCCTGGGCCACGGCAACCGTCTCGGCCTGGGGCGCCTGGCGGCGGAAGGTCGCGATCGCCTCGTCATCGACAACATCGCTCTGCGCCCCCGCGACGAGAAGCAGGCGCAGGGTCGGCGGCAATGCCGCCAGACGTTCGCTCAGCATGTCGGCCAGGGTTTCATCGGGCGAGGCGCCGATCACGGCTGGATCCCAGTGCCAATGGAGCCGGCCGTTGCGCTCGCGCAGGCTGCGAAGCAGGCCCTGGGGGTTTTTCGACGGCCGGCGAAGGGGATTATAGGCCCGGACAGCGGTCGCGGCCTCTTCAAGGGTGGCGAAGCCGTCCGGATGGGCGGTCATGAACGTCCTTATCCGCTCAACCCCGGCCGCCGCGAAGCGCGGCACGATGTCTACCAGCACAAGCGCCCAGACCAGGGCCGGCTCCGAGGCCGTCGCCATCAGAGCGGCGACCCCACCCATCGACGCCCCGACCAGGCCGGCGGGACGGTCGAGCGCGCGCAATACGCCGATCAGGTCATGGGCGTGGGTGGCCATGCGATAGTCGCGGTCCGGCGCCCAGTCGCTGTCGCCATGCCCCCGCGCATCGTAGCGGGCGACGTCGAAGCCCTCACCTGCCAGTCGGGCGGCGGTCTCGGCCCAGGCATGGCGCGTCTGACCGCCGCCGTGCAGCAAGACCACCAGCGGCCCTGTTCCCGCGCCGTCAACCTGGCCGGCCAGTGTCAGGCCGTCGTCCGTCGTGAATCGCAAGGCGTGGCCCATTCCATCGCTTTTTCTGACAGGCGGCAGATTCCAGCGCCTCGTTGACCCTGATAATAGTACATTGTTAGATAAACGTCTCCAGAGGAGAAGTCGATGGCGGCCGGCGCCGTGATCTACGCCGATGTGCGGGTGGTGCTGGAACATCCGGTCGACGCAGTCTGGGCGGCGGTCGCGGAATTCGGGCGGATTGATCGATGGGCGGCCGGCGTTTCCAGTTGCACCGCCGACGGCCATGGACCCGGCATGATCCGCACGGTTTCGCTGGCCGGGCGCAAGGTTCGAGAACAGTTGGAAACGATCGATCCCGCTGGCCGCAGCCTCAGCTACCGGATTCTGCCGCCTCATGGCCTCCCGGCGGCGGACGTCCGCAGTGAGATCAATCTGATTCAATGCGACGACGGCGTCGCAATGCGGTGGCGGTCGGTGGCGACCGACCTGGAGGTTCCGGCCGAACAGCTTGGCGCGCGAATCGAGGGCTTCTATCGTCGGTCGATCGAGGGGCTGGACCGGCTGCTGAGGGGAGGCTGAACGATCCGGTCACAGCCGAGCGCGTCGGGCGGATCGCGGCGTGAAGCGCACCTTCAGCTCGCGGAAGCCGTAGAAGATGTAGCTCGACACCATCTCGATCCGCTCCTGCAGGATTTCGATGTCGAAGCGCTCGAACGCGCGCGTGAGGAAAGCGGTGAGCTCCGTGCGCGCCAGTATATGACCGACGCAGAAATGCAGCCCCGGGCCGAAGCCCATGGAGTCCCGCATGTTGGCGCGGTCGATATCGGTTTCGAACGCTTCGTCCCAGACCCTGGGATCGACATTCGCGCCGGCGTGCATGATCCAGACCAGGTCGCCCTTGCCGATCTTCTGGCCGTGCAACTCGATCTCCTCGCGGGCGAAGCGGGTCATGCACTTTACTGTCCCTGGATAGCGGAGCAGCTCAGTCGTCAGGTCAAAGGCGCGTTCCGGCGTCGCCCGCAGCACCGCCTGCAACCTTGGCTGCTTGGCGATCCGATCTGTCTGGGTGGCCAGGGTGTGGGCCGTTGTCTCTGCGCCGGCGACTACCATGCCGTGAAGCTGGGCCAGCATCTCGTCGTTGGTCAGCCGATTGAGACCGTCACGGGCGTGAACCATGAGGGAGATCAGGTCGTCGCCCGGATCGGCCTCGCGTTCTGGGATAAAGCGATTGAAGACTTCGTTCATGGTCCGGATCGATTTGTCGAGCTGCAGTAGCAATTCCGGCGTCACGGCTGCGGCGGCGCTGGCGGCCGTGAAGCTGGACGCCATCTCGAACAAGAGGGGCTGATACTCGACAGGGAGACCGAACAAGCGCGCCATCACCCGCGTCGGCAGGACAGCGCTTATGACCTTCAGAAAATCGAACTCGCCGAGTTGCTCGCATTCGTCGAGGATCTCGTCGACGACCTCGCCAATAAAGGTCTCGACTTTCTTCACCGCGCCCCGGTCGAACGCCCTGACCATCAGCGAGCGCACCCGGCTATGGTCGAGGTCGTCGAGCCGGTTGACCATCAGGCCGGTGTAGAGGCGCACCGCTCCGAGCTGCTTTTGAATCTCGTGCGGTATGCCGCGGAAGAGCTGCTCGACCCGGGACGCGGAGAACCTTCGATCGGCAAAGGCCGCGCGGACATCTTCGTGCCGCGAGAGGATCCAGCCACCCTGGTTCTGGCTGAAGAAGAGGGGCGCTTTCTCCTGAAGCCGGATCATCGGCGACCAGGGATCGGCGAGAAAGGCCGGGTCGGCGAAACTCACGTCTTCCGGCTGGCGCTCCAGTTCCGTGGCGACGCTATGCC
The DNA here is from genome assembly GCA_036491275.1 of Caulobacteraceae bacterium. GTDB lineage: Bacteria > Pseudomonadota > Alphaproteobacteria > Caulobacterales > Caulobacteraceae > Acaudatibacter. Next base: position 4,183 of record DASXCH010000005.1, on the reverse strand, counting down.
CGCTCATCGATCTACGTCCCATTGCCGTTTGTCAGACAGTGATTGATAAATCTCCGCGGCGTATCTGGCAATCGACGTTTTCTCCTTGAGCGGGGGACGGGCGGGAAGGATTCGATGACGGCGCTGAGCTGAAGGTCGATCGACACCGGTCAGGCTTTCGCGCCCCATGGGTGCAGGCGATAGAGCGGGTCGTGCGGCTTCGGCGCGCCACGGTTTTCCAACTCTGCGTAGCGGCCGGTGTCCCACACCGAATTGGCCGGCCGTTCGTGATACCAGTCGATGGCCAGGGTGCGCGCGATGATCCGCCATTCCGAGTCCCGCTTTTCGTGACGGTCCAGGTAGCGGCCGCCCACTGTCCGTTCCAGGCGTGGGCCCTCCGCCGATGGAAAGTCATGAAATGCCTGGAAATAGCATTCGGAGAACGCCTCCAGCGGTCCGGTCAGGTCCACCCAGATATTGGTGATGGCGTGAGCGGTGACGACGCCTTCAAGGAATGGAAAGCTGTATTGGATGAAGGCCTCCACATCGCCCTTGAACACGGCATGGTCGTCCTCCGCCTCCGGCCAATAGACCTTTCGCATGAGCCCCGCGTCGCGACGGTCGACGGCGCGGCAGTAGCGAAGCAGGGTTTCGGTCACCGCCTGCTTGTCCAGCAGCGCCAGCACCGCCTCCGGGTAGGCTTGCGTCACCATGTTCCCTCCCGCCGTCGGGCCGCGCTTGACCGGGTGAGATTAAATCATGCACCGTTAGAGAAACAAGGCCGTCGTGACCGCGCGGCCGCCTTCAGTCGGGAAGAACGCATGACTCCGGAAGAGACCGTGATGGCCTTCGTGGCGGCCTGGAACGCGCTCGATGAGGCGCGCATCTACGGTCTGCTGGCGAAGGATGTCGTCTACCACAACATCCCCATGGCGCCGGTGGTCGGCCTCGAGGCCGTGCGCGCCCATCTGGCCGCGTGGCCGGTCGACGCGTGTGAATGGGAGATACTCAACATCGCCGTCCGGGGCCAGGTGGTGCTGACCGAGCGCATCGACCGCTTCCGGCGCGGCGTTGACCGGATCGTCGTGCCGGTCATGGGCGCTTTCGAGGTCCGGGATGGCCGGATCGTCCAGTGGCGGGACTATTTCGACATGGGGACCCTCCGTCCGCAGAAGGCGTGACCTTGGCGGAGCCGGCGCCCGGGTTCGCACCCAGATCAGCGGTCAGATCACTTTGTCCCGGCGCAGTTCGGCGATCTGGGCGTCGTCGTAGCGGGCCAATTCCTTCAACACAGCGTCCGTGTGAGCGCCCACGGCCGGCCCTGGCCAGCGGATTTCGCCGGGAGTCTCAACCATGTGTGGGACGATTCCAGCCTGAAGCGTTTCGGACCCCAGTTCGGAGTCTCGGACTGACCTTACCATGCCGCGGTGCTGGTACTGGGGATCTGCGGCGATATCGGCGGCGGTATAGGCTTTGGAATTGGGGATGTCGGCGTCCGTCAACAGGGCGCTAAGAGCCTCGGACGCGTGTTGCCGCGTCCACTTGCCAATGACCTCGTCCAAGGCGGCCGCGTTGGCGACGCGTCTCTGATTGCCGGCATAGTTGGGATCCCAATCAGGTCAGGTCGCTCAATCACAGCCATCAGCCTGACGAACAGGGGCTCGGAATTGGCGGCGATCAGCATCCACTGGCCATCGGCCGTCGGATAGGCGTTGGTCGGCGCGGCCGTGGCGATGCGCCCGCCAGTGGGCTGCTTGATCCTGCCCAGAGCCCCGAACTCTGGCAACATCCCCTCCATCAGGCTGAGGACGCTCTCTGTCAGGGCCACGTCCGCCGTCCGACCCGCACCATCTCCCCCGACACGATCGCGAGCCCAGAGAGCGGCCAGCAAGCCGATGACCCCATAGAGCCCCGAGATCGAGTCGCCGATGCTCACCCGCACCCGCACCGGGGGCAGATGGCATTCGCCCGGCGAATGGTTGGTCAGGTGCCGCAGGCCGCCGATGGCCTCGCCCATGACGCCAAAGGCGGCGCGGTCGCGATAGGGGCCAGTCTGCCCGAATCCGGAAATATGGGCGATGACGAGGTCTGGCCGAGCTGACCTCATGACCTCTGGCGCCAGGCCCAATTTGGCCAGGTGTCCGGGGCGGAAGTTTTCGATGACCGCATCGCAGTGCGGGATCAGCGACAGGACGACGTCGCGAGCGCCCGGGTGTTTGAGATTCAGCGTCACGCTGCGTTTGTTGCGGCCGTGCATCGACCACCACAGCGAGCGGCCGTTCACCTGCTCTCCCCACTGCCGGGCCGGGTCGCCGCCGGGCGGTTCGATCTTGATGATGTCGGCGCCCAGATCGCCGAGGATGCGCGCCGCGAACGGCGCGGCGACACAGTGGCCGATCTCCAGCACCCGCAAGCCGCTCAGGGGTGGCCGCGCCGCCTGTGAGTCTTCCATTGGAATGTCCGCTCGTCGCCCGCTTGAGTAACTAACACTGTTTGATATAACTGCAAGGTGGCAGCGGCGCGGGCGACCCGGCGGCGCCGTGATAGACTTTGACCCATTCCATATTGGTGAGAGGCGAATGTTCAGCGAAACCCTGCACGCCGATGGCGTCCTCGAACTGGCCATCGACCAGCCACCCGTCAACGCCTTCGGCATCGGCTTTCTTGCGGAGCTTTCGGCGCGGATCGAAGCGGTCGCCGGCGAGGCCGAAGTAAAAGTGGTCGTGCTGCGGGCGGACGGGCGAGGCTTCTGCGCCGGCGGCGACGTCAAGGAGGTGGAGGGCCTCAGCGGATTCGAGGGAATTCTCGGACAATCGGCCGGTTCTTTGCGACTCAGCCTGGCCGTGCTCGAATGTGCGGTTCCCGTGGTATGCGGCGTGCACGCCTATTGTATCGGCGTCGGTGTCCTGGCCGCGGCCAGCGCCGACATTCTGATCGCCTCTCGCGACACGCGTTTCGTCCTTGCGGAGATCGACAATGGCGCGACTGCCGGGGCCGTCCAGGCGCTGCGGTTTCTGCCCGAAAAACGAGTGCGGGCGGCGATGATGACGGCCGACCCCATCATGGCCCAGGAGTTGTATGCGCTCGGCGGCGTCTATGAGCTGGCGGACACCCACGATCAGGTCGCCACCTTGACCCGCGCGCTCGCGGCGCGCGTCGCAGCCAAAAGTCCGGAGGCGATGCGTCGGCTCAAGCTCTCATTGAACAACACCACCAAGGCGCATGAACTGCGCACGCTCTACCGGGCCGAGATGAGTTATACCTATGAACTCAATATCCTGGGTGAAGCGAGCGCTGGCAGAAGCGCGTTCATCAAAGGCCAGCGGAAGAGCTACTCGGCCTGAACAAACTAAGCCCGCGCGGCCTCTTGGGCCCGATAGGCGCCAAGGATTGCATCCACCGCCGCCTTTGACAGGGCTTCGAACTCCGCGGCGTACGACAGACCCGCGTTTCGCTGGACATGGTAGAGAAATGGGTGGGCCTCCTCCCAGTCTTCGGTGTTGGTGTCGGCGACCACTGCTGATTGATAGGCGGCGCAGCCGAGCGCGATGGATTCGAGACTGTCCATCAGCGGCATGATCGCCCCAACCGGCACGCCTTGGACGGCCAGGAGGCCGACCGTGGAATTGTGCTCGCTGAGGCCGATGCGTAGGGGGTGCCGCCGCATCAGGATCGGAATCAGGTTCGGATGGGCAAGCAGCGCTTGATAATATTTTCTGCCGTTATCTAACAGCCACTCGTGCCAATCGGTGTTCGAAGTCAGCGGCGTCCTGACCTCGGTGAGGGCAAGCTCGCAGGCGCCGACGAGAATGTGCTCTTTACTGTCAAAGTGGTAGTAGAGGGATATCCCCCGAACCTTCAGCTCATGGCCAAGACGACGGATGCTCAGCGCATCCAGGCCTTCCTCATCGATAATCTTCAACGCTACCTCAAGCGTCTTTCGGCGTGATATGAGGGCTTTCTTGGGTCGACCCACGAACCAGATTCCTTTGTTTTCGGCGCAACGAGTCTTCTTAGCGCCCGAACGCCCATAGGGCGACTTCTATTCGCATTTCCGGGCTGCGCAAACATTGCACCATAAAACAATCAGTGTTAGTTGATTTGGCGTAGATCGGCGGTCTCGTAGCGGATCGGCAGGGAGAAGAGGTTCGCTGCATGAAATATGCGTCCTGTGATTGGGTCGCCGAGTTCGCCGTGACCCAGC
>DASXCH010000004.1:0-2067 GCA_036491275.1 Caulobacteraceae bacterium | reverse complement strand
CAGCAGGGTCTTCTGCCCCTGGCCATCGAGTCCGCCAAGGCCCACGATCTCGCCAGCTCCGACTTCGAGCGAGATGTCGGCGAGGTGGTCCTCCCATCCCAGCCGTTCGACCTTGAGCGCTGGCGCGGACCGTACGGGCTTCGGCTTTGGCGGGTATTGCGTGGCGATGTCGCGGCCGATCATCAATTGCACGATCTCGGCGGTCGAACGCTGGCCCTTGTCGAAGGTCTCGATGTGGCGGCCGTTGCGGAATACCGAGGCGCGGTCGGCCAGCGCCTCGACCTCGTGCATGCGATGCGAGATATAGAGGATGGCGACATTCTCCGCCTTGAGCCGCGCCAGGAGCGTGTAGACCCTCTCGACATCCGCGCTGGTCAGCGCCGAGGTCGCCTCGTCGAGGATCAGCAGCTGGGGCTTCTGGCCGAGCGCCTTGGCGATCTCGACCATCTGGCGGCGCGACAGCGGCAGATCGCGGATGCGCAAAAGCGGGTTGACGTCCTCGCAGCCGACTTCCGCCAGCAGGGCCTCGGCCCTCCGCCGCTGAGCGCGGGTGTCGATCATGCCGAACCGCCTTGGTGGCGTGGCGATCGAGATGTTGTCGGCGACGGACAAGTCCGGCATCAACGACAGTTCCTGGAAGATGCAAACGACCCCGGCGGCCGTCGCGGCTGAGGGGCTGGAGAACTCGCGCGCGCGGCCATCGAGCGCTATCGTCCCGGCGTCGGGGTGGACGACGCCCGCGACGATCTTGATCAGCGTCGACTTGCCCGCCCCGTTCTCGCCCAGGACTGCGTGGATGGAGCCGCGCGCGCAGCGGAAATCCACGTCCTCGAGGGCCCGGACGCCGCCGTAACGCTTGGATATTCCAGACAGGACAAGAAAATCGCCTCGCGGCGTATCCGCCATGATCAACCTCGATGAGAATGGGCGGCGCGCGCCGCTTCAACGACGGACGCCCCGCCCGGCGTCCGGCCGGCGGGGCGTCCTGATCGCCTTTAAGGCGGCTACTTCGTATTCTTCTCGCTTTGCGCCATGATTTCTGGCGCGGTGAAGTTCACTCCACAGGGGGTGAACTGGTTCGGCGCGAAGAAGTTCGCCTTGAGGTCGGGCCAATAGTTCTCGCCGGCCTTGAGGTCCTGGTACGTGGCCACCGGGATCGGGATGGAGATCAGCTGCGGCATCACGTTGCCCTGGAGCGCCTCGATCGCCGCTTTAATGGAGATCGCGACCAGCGCGGGAGATTGTCCGTAGGACAGGCCCTTGAGCCCGTCCTTCGAATATTCGGCGATCTGCTTGCGGAACTCGTTCTCGCCCTCGCCGGCGAAGGGCACGAGTGGACGCTTGGCGTCGAGAAACGCCTGCACCGTGCCGTCGTCGCCGCCCTGGCTGAAGATGCCGTCGAAATGCGGGTGCACCGCAAGCGCGTCCGCCGTCACCTTCTGAGACGTGCCGGTGTCCCAGTTGCCGACCACCTCGGTGACGTTGAACTTGTTGGGAGCCTTGTCGATCACGGCGCGAAAGCCGTCATGGCGGTCGCGGTCGACCGAATTGCCCGGCAGGCCGCGCACTTCGAGGATGTCTCCCGACGTCTTGCCCATTTCCTTCAACAGGAACTCGCCGGACATGCGGCCCGCTTCCTTCTGGTCCTCGTTGATCTCCATCACCTTGTCGGTGTCGAGCACGTTGTCGAACGGCACGAGAACCACGTTGTTCTTGTCGGCGAGGCGAATGATGCGGTCGAAGCCTTCGGGCGAGACGGCGTTGACGATGATCGCGTCATAGCCCTGATTGATGAAGTCCTCGATCGCGCCCAATTGCGCGGCCGCGTCGGTGCCGGTGGAAACGACCTTGAACTCCTTGATGTGTTTCTTAATATCCGGCTCCTCGGCGAAGGCCTTGGCCGTCTTGATCATTTGTATGCGCCAGGTGTTGCCGACGAAGCCGTTCGCCAGGGCGATTTTGTAGGGCCCGGGTCTTTTCTCCCACTGGAGGAACTTCGTCGTGTCCGACCAGGGCTTGAAGCACTGCGGATTGACCCCGGGGCCGGAAACGACCTTAGGGCCGGCC
>DASXCH010000003.1:0-1536 GCA_036491275.1 Caulobacteraceae bacterium | reverse complement strand
AGCGGATTGAGCGGTCCGTTCGGAATATCGGGTTTCATGGCTACGCCGACATGCAGCGGTTGTTTCGGCGCCCTGACCGCCTCGGCGAGGGCTTCCAACGCGACCGCGCCATCCTCGTGGGGATGAGCGAGATAAAGAATTTTGCAATCCTCGGGCGTACACCAGGACGGCTTGTTGGGATAGGCGAAGAAGCTCACCGGAGGACTCGCGCCGACCAAGATCAGTTGCTCGGTCCCTTTCATGAATTCGACGATCTGCTCGGCGAAATAGGGAATCCGTTCCACCTCCACGCGCCCGGCGCCGCGCTGGCAACGCGGGGCGAACGTGTCGCAGGCGATCCGGGCGCCGGTCGCCGCAGCAATACGGCCGGCGGCATTGAGTCCGCGTTCCTTCAGGGCGGCTCCACGGATCAGGATCATGGCTTTCCCGCCCGGTCTGAGCGCGCCGGCGGCCTGGTCGATCGCCTCGGCGGCCGCGATCGCCGCCACGGGTTTCGGCAAAGCGGGCGCGGGGCGGTCGGCCTCCAGCCACGCCGTGTCGGCAGGCAGGATCAACGTCGCGATCTGTCCCGGATATTGCAGCGCCGCCTGCACGGCGAGCGCCCCGTCTGTGGCGACAGTCCGAGCGCTCGCGGACGAATGCACCCAACCGGAGACCGTCCGGGCAAAACCACGAACGTCCGACGCAAGCGGCGCGTCATACTGCGCGTGGTACGTCGCGTGGTCACCGACGATATTGACGATCGGGGTCCGTGCGCGGCGCGCGTTGTGAAGATTGGCGAGGCCGTTCGCCAGTCCTGGTCCCAGATGCAGCAGGGTAGCGGCCGGCATCTCCGCCATGCGGCCATAACCATCGGCCATCCCGGTCACGGCGCCTTCGAAAAGCCCGAGCACGGCCCGCATGCCCTCGACCCTGTCGAGGGCCGCTACAAAATGCATTTCCGAGGTGCCGGGATTACCGAAACAGACGCTGACGCCGGATCCGACAAGCGTTCGTAAAAGGCTTTCTGCGCCGTTCATGTCGGTTCCTCCTCCGTGCCGTTGAGCGCTAGGCTCGACGTTGCTTCATTTGGCGGTTCGTTGGTGGATCAAGGTCCGAGGTGGTTTTCGAGCAGGATCGGTTCAAAGGCCAACAGGGTAGCCCTGATAGGCCCAATAATCTAGACGCTCCGGCGCCCCGGGGCGTCGCCTAGTCGGCAGCACGTCCGGCATGATCTGCGCCATCTCCATGGCTTGGCTTGGCGCAGAGTTCTCATCGACCGCCAGGCCCGGAGGGAGAACGGCCGCGACCGCGCTCCGATCGGCCCCGAATTCGAGCGCCGCCATTCGACTGCGTTTGGCTCAGCAGAGGTTGCCCGCTCGCCGCCGATAGGCCTCGACCTTGCCGCCCTCGATGTGCATGTCGGAGCCGAACTCGTGTGCAATCAACGTCGCGCAGACCGGCTTGATTGTGAAGGTTCGGATCGGCCGCAAAGGGGTTCAATCCGGACAAAGCGGCGCACAACGCCTCAGCGTCGATGAGGTCGCCGACGCGGTC
>DASXCH010000002.1:0-16949 GCA_036491275.1 Caulobacteraceae bacterium | reverse complement strand
TGAGCTCGGCCAGCACTCTGGTCCGGGTCTTCCCGATCACCTGGTTCGGCCTGTTCAAGTGGCCGACCCTCGACGCCCTCGCCGACCTGCCGCCGGAGCGGATGAAAAGCGCCCATGATCTCTTCTTCACGCTGCACAGCGCCGGCGCCTGGCTGGCCTATGGGCTCGTGACCCTCCATGTCTTAGCGGCGCTTCGCCACCAGCTCCTGAAGGGCGATCTCGTGCTCTGGCGCATGCTTCCAGGTAGGCCCGCGTGATGAGAATGTCCGCCCTCGCCGCCATCCTTCTGGTATCCGCCGCCTCGGCTCAGGCGGCGCCGCCGGCGACCTGGATCGTCGACAAGCCGACGTCTTCGATTCGTTTCACCTCGAGCTTCAATGGAACCGCCTTCGGCGGCATCTTCAGGAGCTGGACCGCCGACATCCGCTTCGACCCCGCCAATCTCGCCGCCTCCTCCGTCACCGTGACCATCGACACGGGCTCTGCCGCCACCGGCGACGCCGACCGCGATCAGGCCCTGCCCACCGACGCCTTCTTCGCCGCCGCGAAGTTCCCCCGCGCGACCTACGCCGCGCACGCCTTCAAGGCCCTCGGCGGCGGCCGCTACCAGGCCATCGGCACGCTCACCCTGCGCGGGGTCAGCAAGCCGCTTACCCTGCCCTTCACCCTCGCCGTCAACGGGCCCAGGGCCAGGATGGCTGCTTCGCTGTCGATCAACCGGCTCGCCTTCGGCCTCGGCCAGGACGAATGGCGCAAGACCGATGTCGTCCCGGCGGCGGTGGGCCTCCGGATCGCCGTGAATGCCCAGAAACACTGACGCGGCCACGGTCGAAGACGCCGCCGCCGCGCTCGCCGAGGGACGCCTGGCCATCCTGCCGACCGAAACGGTCTATGGTCTGGCCGCCGACGCCGCCAATCCGGCCGCGGTCGCGCGCCTCTACGAAGCCAAGGGCCGGCCGAGATTCAATCCCCTGATCGCCCATGTCGCGGGCCTCGATGAGGCCATGGGGCTCGCCGCGCTCGACGAGCGCGCCCTGGAACTCGCGCGCGCCTTCTGGCCGGGGCCGCTGACCCTGGTGTCGCCGTCTCTCGGCGGCGTTTGCGATCTCGCCCGCGCCGGTCTCGACACCCTCGCCGTGCGCGCGCCCGCCCATCCGCTGGCTCAGGCCGTGCTGAGAGCCTTCGGCGGACCGCTGGCGGCGCCCTCAGCCAACCGCTCGGGCCGGCCGAGCCCGACAACCTTGTCGGACGCCATAGCCGAGACCGGGAGCTACGCCGCCGCAGCCCTCGATGGCGGCCCGTGCGCCATCGGCCTGGAATCGACGGTCGTCTCCCTGCTCGACGGCCCGCCGCGGCTGCTGAGACCTGGCGCTGTGACCCGTGGCCAGATCGAAGCCTTGATCGGGCCGCTGGCCGAAGCCGAGGCCGACGCCCGCCGCTCGCCGGGGCGCCTCACCCGACACTATGCCCCCGCCGCGCCGCTGCGCCTCGACGCGGTCGAAGCGCGGTCCGGCGAAGCCCTCATCGGCTTTGGCGGGGTCGGACCGGCCGATCTCAACCTCAGTCCCACCGGGGATCTGACGGAGGCGGCGGCCCGCCTGTTCTCGACCCTGCGCGCGGCCGATGCTCGTGGGCCCGCGGCGATCGCGGTGGCCCCGATCCCGGACGAGGGCCTGGGCGAAGCCATCAACGACCGCCTGCGGCGGGCGGCCGGGCTTGTGGGATGATCCCTCGCCTCCGATGATCGGGCGATGACCATTTCGAAGACCTTTCTCGATCGCCTCGAGGCCGCGCTCGGCGACGGCGGCTGGAGCCAGGATCCCGAACGCCTCGCCCCGCATCTCGTCGAATGGCGCGATCGCTGGAGCGGGTCGACGCCGCTCCTGGCTCTGCCGCGGACGCCGGACGACGTCGCCAAGGTCATTCGCCTGTGCGCCGAAGCGGGCGTCGCGGTGACGCCGCAGGGCGGCAACACCGGCCTCGTCGGCGGGCAGATCCCGGACGGCGAGATCCTGCTTTCCACCGAGCGCCTCAACCGCGTCCGCGAGGTCGATGTTGTCGACGATCTCTTGATCGCCGAGGCCGGCGTGACCCTTGCCGCCGTGCACGAGGCCGCGACCGCCGCCGAGCGCTTCTTTCCGCTGAGCCTCGCCTCGGAGGGCTCGGCCACCATCGGCGGCCTCATCTCGACCAACGCCGGCGGGACCGCCGTGCTGCGCTATGGGACCATGCGGCCGCTGGTTCTGGGCGTGGAGGCGGTGCTGCCGGACGGGACCCTGTGGAATGGCCTCAAGCGCCTGCGCAAGGACAACACCGGCTATGACCTGAAGCAGCTCCTGATCGGCGCCGAAGGCACCCTGGGGGTGGTGACGGCCGCGGCGCTGAAGCTCTTCCCCGTGCTGTCGTCCCGCGCCGTCGCCTTCGTCGGCGTGGAAGGTCCCAAGGCGGCCATGGCCCTGCTGGTGCGGGCGCGGGGGGAGACCGGCGGCGCCGTCGAGGCCTTCGAGCTGATCGGCGCCCTGGGCATGGACCTGGCGCTCGCCCACATTCCGGGGTCGCGCGCGCCGCTTCAGAGCCGGCCGCCATGGTACGTCCTCATCGAGATCGCCGACGCCCGCGCCGGCGTCGCCGAGGGCGCCATGGAGCGTTTCCTGGAAGGCGCGCTCGAGGCGGGCCAGATCAGTGACGCGGCGATCGCCCAGAACGAGACCCAGTCCAAGGCGTTCTGGGCCCTGCGCGAAAACCAGTCGGCCGCCCAGAAGCGCGAAGGGGCGGCCTGGAAGCATGATGTCGCCGTGCCGGTCTCGCGCGTCGCCGATTTCATCGATGAGGCCGGGAAGGCCCTGTTGGCTCGCTTTCCCGGCGTGCGGATCGACGCCTTCGGCCATGTGGGCGACGGCAACATCCACTATGACGTGCTCTCCGCGCCGGGCGCCGATCAGGCCGCCCATACCGCCGCCCGCGATCAGGGCGCGCGCATCGTCCATGACATCGTCGCCTCGCTCGGCGGGTCGATCAGCGCCGAACATGGCCTGGGGACGATGAAAACGGCCGAGGCTGTGCGCTACAAGGCGCCGGAAGAGGTCGCGGCGCTGCGCGCCATCCGCGCCGCCCTGGATCCGAAGCGGATCATGAATCCGCGGGTCTTGTTCTGACAGACAGGGATGGCGGTTCCAGCCAATCGCGGAGCAGGCGCGTGCTGAAATTGGTCGAAGTGCTGACGGCGGACCGGGCGGGGTTCGTGACCCGGCCGGTGGAGCGGGCGCGCCTTCTCTTCGGCGGCATCGAGGGCGACCGTCACTTCGGCCTGACCCGGCCATCCTGCTCGCGCACGCCGTGGCACGCACGCGGGACGGTGATCGCCAACACCCGCCAGCTTTCGATCCTCTCGACCGAGGAGTGCGCCGGGATCGCCCGGCGGCTTGGAATAGCCCAGGTCGAGCCGCGTCTGATCGGGGCCAACCTGGTGCTGGAGGGGGACCCTGACCTGACGGGCCTGGCGCCGGCAACGCGCCTGGTCTTCCCCAGCGGGGCGGTCCTCTTCGTCACCGAGGAGAACCACCCCTGCCGCCACGCCGGCAAGGCGCTGGCCGAGGCATTTGGGCAGGCCAGGCTCGAACTGGAGTTCGTCCGCGCCGCCCAGGGGCGGCGGGGCCTCGTCGCCATGGTCGAGCGCGAGGGCGAGGTGGTTGCGGGCGACCAAGTAAACGTCGTCGCCCCGCGGCTTCGGCAGCCCAGCCTGGGATTGCAGTAGGATTGTGGGATTGCGTTCGCTCCCATCAAGAGCGCGGCCAACAAGGCCAGGCATGGCATCGACTTCGTAGAGGCGCAGGCGCTTTGGCTTGATCCCATGCTGATCGATGCGCCCGCGAGGACCGAGGATGAACCGAGATTTCTGGCGGTTGGCAGGATAGACGGCAGACACTGGTCGGCCGTTTTCGTAAGGCGGGGCGAGGCGATCCGGTTGATATCGGTGCGGCGATCCAGGAGACAGGAGATGGACCATTATGAAAGCGCGTGAGTTCGATGCGGCCTTCGACGCCGGTGAGGACGTGGGCGCCGAGGTCGACTGGTCGCACGCCGTGCGACCGAATGTGGAGGCGCGCCGCGTGAACGTCGATTTTCCGGCCTGGGTGGTCGAGGGCCTGGACCGCCATGCGCGCCGCCTCGGCGTGACCCGTCAGGCGCTCATCAAGCTATGGATCGCCGAGCGGCTGGGCTGATTCTTCCCGTCGTCTTCCCTGTCCCGGACAAGGCGTCGCCGCTCAGAGGTATTCCCGCGCGTCGACGATGTGGCCGGCCAGCGCCGCCGCGGCGGCCATGATCGGGCTCATCAAATGGGTGCGCCCGCCCCGTCCCTGACGGCCCTCGAAGTTGCGGTTGGAGGTCGAGGCGCAGCGCTCGCCGGGGTTCAACCGGTCCGGGTTCATCCCCAGGCACATGGAGCAGCCGGGTTCGCGCCAGTCGAAGCCCGCGGCGCGGAACACCTCGTCCAGGCCCTCGGCCTCGGCCTGCTCGCGCACCAGGCCCGACCCCGGCACCACCATCGCCGAGACGTGCGCGGCGACCGTTCGCCCCCGGACGATCCCGGCCGCCGCCCTAAGATCCTCGATCCGGCTGTTGGTGCACGAGCCGATGAACACCTTGTCGATCCGCGCCTGCGCGATCGGCATGGCCGGCTCCAGGCCCATGTAGTCCAGCGCCCGGCGCACGCCGGCGGCCCGCTCCGGATCGAAGGCGGCCGGATCGGGCGTCTGCCCGCCGACCTCGACCACGTCCTGCGGGCTCGTGCCCCAGGTGACCATCGGCTGGAGCTTCGAGACATCCACCGTCACCTCGGCGTCGAACGCCGCGTCGTCGTCCGAGCCCAGGCTCTTCCAGTGCGCCAGGGCCACTTCCCATGACCCGCCCTTGGGCGTGGCTGGCCGGCCGCGCAGGTAGTCGAAAGTGGTCTCGTCCGGCGCCACAAGACCCGCGCGCGCCCCCGCCTCGATGGTCATGTTGCACAGGGTCATGCGGCCTTCCATCGACAGGGCGCGGATCGCCTCGCCGGCGTATTCGATGACGTGGCCCGTGCCGCCGGCCGTGCCGATCTGGCCGATCATCGCCAGCGCGAAATCCTTGGCCCCGACACCCGGGCCGGGCGCGCCAGAGAAGGTCACCCGCATGTTCTTCGACCTGGCCTGGCGCAGGGTCTGCGTGGCCAGCACGTGCTCCACCTCGCTGGTGCCGATCCCCTGGGCGAATGCTCCGAAGGCGCCATGGGTGGAGGTGTGGGAATCGCCGCAGACGATGGTCATGCCGGGCTGGGTGCGGCCCTGCTCGGGCCCGACCACATGGACGATGCCATTGCGCGGATCGCCCATGGGAAAGAACTCGATATGGTTTTCGACGACGTTGCGCTCCAGGGTCTGGAGTTGCAGTCGCGCCTCCGGATCGGCGACGGCGGCGACGCCCAGCGACTGGCCCTTGGTCGGGGTGTTGTGATCGGCGACGGCCAGGGTGCGATCGGGCCGGCGCACGCCCCGGCCGGCCGAGCGGAGCCCGGCGAAGGCCTGGGGCGTGGTCACCTCATGGATGAGATGCAGGTCGATGTAGAGGACGGCCTCGCCCCCATCTTCAGCGACGAGGTGCGCGTCCCAGATCTTGTCATACAGCGTGCGTCCCGGCATGGGCGGCTACATAGGGTCGCGGCCCCTCGCACGTCCAGGACCCGCGTTCCTTCGCCGCGGCGCTGAGGTCGACGCCGAGATCGGCCAGGCTCGCGCGCAGGACGCCGTCGACGGGCGTTTCCGGAACCTCGATGAAGGCGCGCAGCTTGGCCTCGTCCAGGCCGATCGGCCGCGTCCACAGGTAGCGCATCTCGCCAAGCTCGCGGAACATGGTGACGAAGGGCGAGGCGGCGTAGATCAGCCACCACGGGAACGGCTTGATCGGGATCCGATCATCGCCGGTGACCCGCCGGACGGCGTCGCCGAGCGACTTCCCGGTCGGCAACCAGTGACCGCGGAAGTTGAAGACGTCGTAGTCGGCCAGGTCGGCTTCACGGTCGAGCAGCCTGGCGAGTGTTTCGGCCAGATCCGGCAGATAGGCGAAGCCATGGCCTTCGGGCCCGGTCTCATAGACCCCAGTGACCTTGCCGCCTTTTCGGGTGGTCAGCCAGTTGAGGCCGCTGTTGGGCGCGGCCGGGCCCAGGAAATCGCCGGCCCTCAGCACAAGCGCCTTGACGCCGTCGCGGCTTGCGGCCTGGAGCGCCGCTTCCATTTCCACACGGACCTTGCCCTTGCGGGTGACGGGCGCCTGTGGCGCGTCCTCGGCGATCATCTCGCCGGCGTCCGGGGCGTAGTTGTAGACCGTGCCCGGCAGGACGATGCGGGCGCCCTCGGCCCTGGCGGCGGCGATGGTCGCCTCCAGCATCGGGATCGCCAGCTGACGCCAGCGCCGATAGCGCGGCGGATTGGCGGCGTGGACGATCACCTGGACGCCGCGGGCGGCGGCGGCCACGTCGTCCTTGTTCATGGCGTCGCCGGCGACCCACGCGACGGGCATGTTCTGCCCGGCGCGGCGAGCGGCGCTCTGCGGATCGCGAGCCATGGCGCGGATCTTCCAGCCGTGGCGCAGCAGCGCGACCATGGCGTGGCCGCCGAACGAGCCGTTGGGGCCGATGATGAGGGCGGTGCGGTCGGTCATCTGAAAATCTCCTTCGTCCTCGGGTTGGACGCCGCCTTGATGCCCGGCGCGGCTGCTATTCGGAATTGTCTAAGTTCGTGCGGTCGATATACATTTGCGTATGGCCGAACCCGACTGGAGCCTGTGGCGCACCTTCCTCGCGGTGATGGAGGCCGGGAGTCTTTCCGGCGCGTCCCGGGCCCTCGGCATCGCCCAGCCGACCGTCGGCCGGCAGATCGAAGCGCTCGAGGCGTCGCTGGCCGGCGAGCCGCTCTTCACCCGCTCGCCCTCCGGATTCACGCCCACGCGCGCGGCCAGGGCCTTGGAGCCGCACGCCTGGGCCATGGCCGCCGCCGCCCAGACCCTGGCGCGGACGGCGGCCGGCGAGGCCCAGGCCATGAGCGGCGTCGTACGGCTCGCGGCGAGCGATGTCGTCGGTGTCGAAGTGCTGCCGCCGATCATCGCCCGCTTCCGGGAAGCCTGGCCCCAGATCGACATCGAGCTCGTGCTCAGCAACCGCCAGGAGGATCTCCTGCGCCGCGACGCCGACATCGCCGTGCGCATGGCCCGGCCAACCCAGGACGCCCTGCTGGCCCGAAAGATCGGGACCGTCCCGCTGATCTTCCACGGCCACCGCTCCTACCTGCAGAAACACGGCGTGCCGCGCAGCCTCGACGAACTCATGGGCCACACCTTGATCGGTTTCGACCGCACGCTCTCGGGCATTGATGGCGTCAAGGACCTGCCCTTCGAGGTCACCCGCGATCTCTTCGATATCCGCACCGACAGCGAGCTTGGCCAGCTCGCCATGATGCGGGCCGGGATCGGCCTTTGCGCCTGCCAGCCGGCCATCGCCGCGCGCGATCCCAACCTCACGCGCCTCGACGTGCCCCAGATCAACCTCTCCATGGAGATGTGGGTGGTGATGCACGAGGATCTGAAGGCCGACCGGCGGCTCAAGGCCCTCTTCGATCACCTCGTGGCCGAGCTTGGCGAAGCTATCCGGCCGGAGAACGCCCTGCCTGGCTCGGCTTGAATCTTCGCGCCCGTCCGACTAAATCGCCCCTTCGTCCCGGAAGGGGCGGCGCGCGCTCGTAGCTCAGCTGGATAGAGCATCAGACTACGAATCTGAGGGTCGGGCGTTCGAATCGCTCCGAGCGCGCCAATTTTCTCAAATAGTTAGGCTGCGGTACGAGACGCGCCGAACACCTACGGGTAACAATCCGGGTAACTCGCTCACGCTCTGCTGGCTGGCGTGCACCTGACCCGCGCCGGCCGGAACTAGAGACTGCCCGGCCGGGTGCGGCAACCCCAACCACTCTGATAGGCGCTGGGTCTTTTTGGGGGAGCGCCCGGCTGCTCAGCGACCTCAGGGCCACAAGCCACCCCAGCGCCCCCATCCCGCGGCAACGGCGCTGGCGGGCCGCTCAGAGGCCCTCCGAGGGCTGCTACCCGGTGTTCAATTGCCAGCAGATCGATGGTCTGCCGCGGAATTTCACGGCACCCGCAGGACTTGTGCTCGATCCCGTCGCACGCATTGCTGGCGCGCAATCCTTCTTCCGCAACACCGGCGATGATAACGGGTCGAGGTGCCTCGTCATTTCGCCGATCTGGGGTTGTGTCCTTCGCCAGCTAGACCATGTTCGCGATATCGAATCCTGATCGAGGGTGCTGTGGCAAAGTAGCGTTGTCCGCCATCGCCTAGAGCAACGGGAACACGACCCAAGGATTGAGTGAAGTGAAGTAATTTCCTAGATATTCAGCACGCTCCGCAAATCTAGGTTGTCGCGAGGGGGGGAAGTGTTTGGCGACTGGAAAAGTTGTGACAATTGCCTCGCGCGAGGCAAATCTAAAGCGCAAGTTTAGGCGACATCTACGTTCCCTCGGTTTTACGCGCGGCGACGACGGCTCCCTGTGCATCGAAGGAGCGGGAAAGGATGTTATTCGTGCACTTCACTCAGCCCAACGTTCTGTCCGGATCGAATCCAGCCTGGCCTTCCTAAGTCAGAGAGCGCCGAAACTCCTAAAGTACTTCGCGACGGGGTCCGACGTATCGCCTGAAGCCATCAGCCCCACCTTGGAACGGGTTTCCTCAGACACATGGCAAGGTGATCTCTTTCGACTCGCCGCTCTCACCTGGTCCGTGCCGGTCTCGAATGGCTTCGGGCGTCGCATTCGCTACCTCGTATGGGACGAGCATAACGAGAAGCTAATCGGCCTGATCGCTATCGGTGATCCGGTGTTCAACCTTTCCGTTCGCGACACGCTGATCGGCTGGGACGTGGAGCAAAGGGGCAAACGCCTTGTCAACGTCATGGACGCTTACGTTCTCGGAGCGGTCCCGCCTTACAGCCAACTGCTGGGCGGTAAGCTTGTCGCTAGCCTCGTGCGAAGCCGGGAAATCTACAAGGATTTCGCGAAACAGTACGGCGGTACGGAAGGGATAATTTCGCACAAGAAAAAGCGCGCCCGCCTCCTCGCTGTAACGACCTCCTCTTCGCTCGGCCGGTCCTCGGTCTACAACAGACTCAAACTCGGCGGCATCCCATACTTTGATTCCATCGGCTATACTGGCGGCTGGGGCCATTTTCACATCCCCGATAAGCTCTTTGGCGAACTCCGCGACTACCTGCGGGACATCGGCCACAAGTACGCAGACCGTCACAGGTTCGGTCAGGGGCCTAATTGGCGTCTGCGGACGACGCGCGCCGCTCTTGAGGCGCTCGGGTTTCGCGATGACATGCTGCGACACGGCATTCGGCGCGAAGTCTTCATATCAATGCTCGCCGACAACAGCGCGGAGATTCTCAGGACGGGCAAAGGTAGACCTGATCTCTGCTCATTGCTGCCCGTGAGAGAGGTCGCCTCGCTCGCGCTCAATCGCTGGGTCGTTCCCCGCTCAGAGCGAAGTTCGGAGTTCAGAGATTGGGACCCCGACAAGCTCATTGATCTCTTCGGAAACCGCGCGCGCGTAATCCGCGCGCGGTTGAAGGAAGCTGGTTGACTGTAGCCACGGGGGCTGAGTGGGTCAGACACTTGAGCAATGGCAAAGCCGTCAAGAAGCGCACTTTCGCGCTCTAGCGACTGCGCGTTCGGGCTCCGGTTTGCCCTTGTTCGCGCTCGAACACGGTTTGAGCAACGACGAGATCGACGAAATCTCCAGGCTGCTCCGCGAACGTCTTCGGTCAAACCTCTCGCTCTCTCCGTTTTGGCTGCTTTGGGCGATCTACGGTGCCGAACTGGGATACGCCTACGTGGGCGACGAATATTGGCAATCCTTCGAGCAGAAGACACCGTATTGGGACGATCACGACCGCTACCGTCTTGCCGCATGGTTCCGAAAATTCCAGGAGACATACTACGGCGTAGCGCCGACTGGTCAGTGGGCTTCGCACTTTCGACTGATCGCCTGGCCGATTACGCACGCGATTCTGCCCCAATACCTACAGAGACAATTCGCTCGCGCGCTTTACGATCTGCGATTCCGATTGGCGTCGCTGGTCAGCTTGAATGCCGCTGCGATCGGACACCTCCTCGCCGCACAGGCGCACGGGTCGAGCCGATTTCATGAGTTTCTCCAGCAAGAGGAACTCACTGGCCGCATTGTTCTCGCGGTCCTAGGCCATACGCCCAAAGGGGGCGTCGAGCCGATCGAAAAGGCGACGCTTGATCGTATCGTCGGCGACCTTGAGGAGGTCAGAGCTTCACGTGAGTGGCTCAAGGAAGCCCGGCGTGTCGTTAGAGATCGCTTCGTCGGACTGGCGCGCGGTGCCGCGCCTGGAATGCCGCGACCGCCATCGACGCCGCATGAGGTCCCGAGCAACCCGTCAATCCGACCCAACCTTAGCCTTAGGTACTCCGGCCAAGCCACCTGGGCGCTGTTGGCCGACCTGCCAGACCTGAGGCCACTGGCCACCACCGCAGAGATAAGGGAGTTCCTTCGCACCACGCGCTGCCAGTTGAACGGAGCGGACACGCCGCGACCCGCTGGCTGGCTCTTCGGCAGCCGACGCTCTGTTGTCCTGAAAACCTGGCCAAACGCCAATAGGCCGCTTGTCAAGTTCGAGCGGCACGACGCCGTCGTTGAGGGGCTACTCGGCTCCGATTGTCGGATCAGCAGAGGCCCGTCGTGGCTGTTCCGCATCGGCTCAGATGGAATAGCGCGCGAGATCACAGGTCGCATTGTAAGGCCGGGTCAAAGCTACATTCTGGTCGGGACCGACGCTCTCCCGAAACCAGAGGGATGGATCGCTGAGACCGGCATCGACTGCGCCGGAGTCTCCGCGCGCCGTCTCGACGTCCCAGTCGGCGTGTCCGCCCAGGAGATCGCGCGCCTTCAGTCGGCGCAGCTCCAACTCGCCAAGACAATTCGCGTTTGGCCAGCCGGCCTTCCCGGGCGCGGTTGGAACGGCGAAGGCAGCAGTGAATGGCTGACGACGGAGTCGCCATGCCTCGGCTTGGTTCATGATCACCCAATTGTGGGTTACGTCCTCAGCCTCGACGGTGGCGCGGAAGCCATCATCGAGGCGGGCGCTGTCGGCTTTCCCTCGTTCCTGCGACTTGCACCTCTGCCGGCGGGTGTTCATTTTCTCTCAGCGAGAGCTCTCCGCGATCCGTCGCTCCAGAGAGAAGCGCCTGCCCCCGAGGCCGAAGGGCACCTCATGCTCAACGTGCGTGAGCCGGAGCCGTGGCATCCGGGCCAACCCTTGCATACGGGATTGATCGTCACCGTCGATCCTAACGACGGAGATCTCGACACATTTTGGGATGACCGTATCAGCCTCACCATCCTTGGTCCTGAGAGCCGCCAAGTTCATTGCCGGGTCACGCTGGCAAAGAGCGACGGCACGGAAGTTCTTTCCGCGACCGTCGGTGAGGCGTTCAATTTGCCGGTCTTGCCGGCGGCATGGAGCCGCCAGTTCCGCAAGTTCGCCCAACATGACGACACCGCGGCGACGTATGTTGAGGCAACTGCAGGCTGCCTTATCGTCGAAGGCGAAGACCTCGGCGAATTCCGCATTCCGTTTGAACGTGTCGTGCTGCCCATCCGCTGGCAGCTTCGCCGGCAAGACAGTGCCGTTAGCGCACGCCTCGTCAACGATACTGGCAAGGAAGGGATGCTGCCCACTGTCATCCGATACGACATGCGCAACCCGCTTCTTGGGAATGAGTTGTCCCCCCGAGAGGCGGCGGAGCCGATCCAGGTTGGATCACCCGGCAGCCTGCTAGTTGCGTCGCTTGGCGACTACGAGGATCACGTCGTCATCAGCACGACGTCCCGCGGCTCCAGCCTGCAAGACCTCGGCGTCGCTCCCACGTTCGCACAACTTGAGAGCGGGGCGATTTCTGCGCCTCAAGCCCTTGCAACGCTGAAACGCTGGTCAGACGCTCGGCTGGTCGGCCCACTTGCAGCCGTCCGCCTGGACCAAGTCAAAGCGGGCTTGGTCTCAGCCATCTACGAGCGCATCTGCGGTGAAGGGTGGGCTCGCTCCGAGGCGGCATTCCGCTCTAGTTCCAGTGGTCAGACCACACTCGATGACCTCAAGAGCCATGTCGACGGAAGAACTGGTTTCGCCGCCGTCATCAACCTTCACTTCCGGCGCATGGACGGCAACTTCACTGAGGGCGCGGCGTGGTATGCCGACCTATCGCGACGCTATAAGGTCTGCGCTCAACCCGCGACCTGCGTAGCCGCGCTTTGGTTCGCCAGCGATCCGGCACGGCTCGCAGCCGACCTTTCCGACGGCGATCTCGAACGTCTGACAGAGGAGCTAGCGGCCAATCCCGCTGTGCTTCGCGGCGCGCGCCTTCTTGCTTTGCTTTCTGCTAATCGCGGCCAGCCTGGCTCCGAACTGCTCCCGAGGTGGTCATGGTGATGCTCACCGAAATCACAGCCGCCGAGGTGATCGCCCAATCGCGGGAAACGGTCGGACTGCCGTCATCATTCGGTCGCGAGATTGATGATGCGCTCATCGCGTCGCTTCTCCGCAGGGCGGCAGGAAATGAGTGTCCGTGCTCGCGGACGACACTGCGGGCGAAGGTCGCGGAAGGCCTAAGGGGATTGGCAGACCAGCCCGACGCGCTCGCAGAGCGCATCGAGGAGACGATCGAGAACCTCGTTATCGTCGGCGACCTATTGGAGTTGCACGATGTCGCTACTGCCGACCAGGAGGCGCGGAGCACCTGGGTCTTCGCCGCGCCTCCCAGCTACATCGTCAGGCCGGGCAGCATTTTTCTGGCTGGCATCGTTCCCGATCAAGACAACTTCCTTCCGCCGTTCCTTGCCTCGCGTATGCATCGTGAGGGCGTCGCCCGAACGCTTTACCCCGAACCCTCCGAAGACCTGCCCCAGGAACTCCGCGATCTTGGGCTCGTTGAGGTGTCGGAGGCCGTGTGGCTGCGGGCTCCGCGGTTTGAGCCTGCGGCTGCCATGCTCGAAGTCGTTCAACGACAGGTGCAGGCCCAGCCTCCCGCTGGCACTGTCCGTGACCTCATCCTGATCGACCCCACGACCTCGGTTAGATTCTACCCCAAGCGTTGGACGGCCCCTCACGCCCGTCACACCGGACTCTACGTGGCGAGGCGGCCACAAGAGTTTGGCAGTCCGATCTGGTGTCTGGCCATGGTCAATGCGGGCGAGGTTCGACAAATACTCGACCTACCGCCCCGCCATTCACGGTGGCGCGGCTGTGACCATGCCTGGCACTTTCAGCTCGCGATCGACTCTCTACGCGGCGAATCACAAACCTACCGCCGCAGAGATACTGCTGATGGCGCGAGGTTTGATTTCTTCTCGCCGCTTCCTCTGTGGGCGCAACGCCGCCTCATCATCTTCGGCAAGAGCGTCCCGCGGCACAACTGCCTGTTTTCTTATGTCGTTGCGCCGCGCGAGGCTGATGCCGAGGAACGATTCCTTCAGGAGCGAGTCTGGCTCAACTCTGCCAAGGTCGATGGAGGCTGACGATGGCGACGCAAAGAACACTGCAAGAAACCATCCAGCAGCTACACGCATCGCTCCAAGATTACATCGAGGCGACCTATCACGTCTCAGCGCCCTCTCTGATAGCACAGCGGCAAGAGCTTCTGAGGCACCCCGGCGTCATTCATCAAATCCCGTATCTCGAATCCACGCCGAAGTATCAGACGGGCGAGTCTTTCGCGCGCGTATCGCGGCTGCCAGAGGCGGCCCTCGCCGTTTTCAGCACCTTATCCAAGTCCGAGGGCGACCTTCCTCGCCTCATCTATGACCCTCCCTATCGCCATCAGTCTAACGCGATTCGCCATTGCCTGATCGACGGCAAGAACCTCGTGATCATGACGGGCACGGGTTCCGGTAAGACGGAGGCTTTCCTTCTACCGATCATGGGAAAGCTCGCGCGGGAAGCCGAGGCCACGCGCGGTGCATTCGGCGAGAACCCCGCAATGAGGGCCATGGTCCTCTACCCGATGAACGCTCTCGTGAACGACCAGCTCGGGCGGCTCCGGTCCTTGTTCGGCGATCCGCGGCTGGTTCGCCTGTTCAAGTCCTGGTCCGGCAGGCCGCCTCGCTTTGCCAGGTATACGAGCCGCACCCCCTACGCAGGCGTAAGGACGCCCAACAAGGACAGCGCCAAGCTGAGGTCCTTCCAAGAGTTCTACGTCGACCTCGAAAGGCGGGCCGAGCAAGACGAGGACGGGGACGACAAGGCCAACGCTCACGCGTTGCGCCAGGAACTGAAGGCGCGCGGAAAGTGGCCCGCAAAGCCAAGCCTCTCCGATTGGTATGGCGAGAAGGGGAGTTACTGGCAGGATCGGAAGACAGGCGCGTATCTCAGGGCTGTCACGCTGCCGGACGACTCCGAACTCCTGACCCGCTACGAAGTTCAAACCGCGCCGCCGGACCTCCTCGTCACCAACTACTCGATGCTGGAGTACATGCTGATGCGGCCGATCGAGCGGCCTATCTTCGATAGGACCCGCGAGTGGCTAGAGAGAAACCCGAACGAGCGATTCCTTGTCGTTCTTGACGAGGCGCACCTCTATCGCGGCGCGTCGGGCGCGGAAGTCGGGCTGCTTCTCCGCCGGCTGCGGGATCGACTAGGCATCCCGCCTCACCGCCTCCAAGTCATCTGCGCGACCGCGAGCTTCAACGCCAAGACGCAGGCGCCGAGCTTTGGATCACAGCTCTCGGGCCTCGCCTCAGATACGTTCATCCCAATCACCGGCGAACTCGATTTCCGCCCGGACAACGCGCCAGGCTCCGAACACGACGCGACAGTGCTGTCGTCGATCGACCTCCAGGCGTTCTACAACGCAGAGGACGATGGCGAGCGTCTAGCGGCGATCCAGCCTTTGCTCAATCACCGGCGTGTTTCGGGAGAACCTCACCCGGAAGCAGCGCTGTTCCGCGCCCTTGGCCAATTCGGCCCGATGGGTCTTCTGGTCAACTCGACCATGAAGCAGGCGCTGCCAATAGCAGAATTGGGCGCGCTCACATTCCCCACTGCGGAACCGCCGACGGCCGACGCCGCTGTTACTGTCCTCATGGCGCTCGGCAGCATCGCCCGACTGGAACCGAACACGCCTGGCCTTCTTCCGTGCCGCGTCCACAACTTCTTCAGGGGGCTTCCGGGTTTGTGGGTCTGCATGGACCCCGACTGTTCTGAAATCGCGGACGATCAGCGTGACGGCATCTGTGGGAAAATGTTTAGCCAGCCTCGCGAACGCTGCGATTGCGGCTCCACGGTCCTTGAGTTCTTTACTTGCCGCAACTGCGGCACGGCATACGGACGGGCCTACTCTGACGATGTGGACGAGCCCTCCGCATTGTGGGCCGAACCCGGCCAGCGCCTCCGCATGCCTGGCGGCGAAACTGGTCCGCTCCTTCCACTCGATCTTCTGCTTGAGGAACCCTCGGCGTTGACCGCCGCCGAGCCGGCCGATTACGACCTGGAGACTGGCCGCCTCAACCCGCTCCGGCACGGGTCCCGCATGCGCCGCGTCCACATCCGCGGCGAGCGCACGACCGACGCCGTTGACGAAGACGACGAAGCGCCTTCCGCCAGCTTCGATACGAGGGGCCTGTTCGCCCCGTGCGCGGTTTGCGGAAAGACAGCTCGTTTTGGCCGAAGCTACGTGCAGGACCATCAGACAAAGGGCGATCAGCCTTTTCAGGCGCTCGTCGCGCGGCAGATTCAGATTCAGCCGCCCGGCCCGGTCCCCGCCACGCCATTTGCACCTTTGCAGGGACGCAAGGTTCTCGCCTTCTCCGACTCCCGTCAGGTCGCCGCGCGGCTCGCACCGAATCTACAAATGTACTCGGTACGGGACTCGCTCCGGCCCATGATCGCGTGGGGTTTCACGCGGATTCAGTCGGTAGGAGCGCTCAAGCCGAACCTGAGTCTCGAAGACCTATACCTCGCTGTTTTGTTGGCATCGAAAAAGCTCAGTGTACGGCTTCGGCCCGAACTCAAGTCCGGCGAGAACTTCCAGGCCGAGATGGTCGTGGAGAGGGCCATCGAAGTCGGCGACGACATGAATGATGCTGGCCTCCTCAATCTCTGCTTCGAGTTCCGGTCCGAACGTCCCCCCGAGGCCCTGCTCGAAAACATTGTCACTACGATCCAAGATCGCTTCCTCGGGCTTGAGGCTCTGGCACTCGCGTCGATCGTCGAGCGGTCAAAGCACAGGGCGGTGCTTGAGAAGCTGCCGAACATTCCGGGTTACGCCGAGACCCCCGAGGCGAAGCTTGGCATCGCTCGCGCCTGGCTTCGGTGCTGGCAAGGTCACGGCTTTTGGCTCAACACCATGCCCATCGGATGGTGGCGTCGCCCGCGCTCTGAGGGAACGAGCGTCCGCGGCTACTCCCAGAAAGCGAAGTTCAAAGCGATGGACGCGGTCCTGAATGACAAGGCCGCGACGAAGCTGTTCTGGGACCAGTGGGCCCCGACGCTCCTCAACCTTTTCACCGAGGCTACGGACGGCAACTCCCGGCGGCTGCGAGGCAGCGAACTCTCGCTCGAATTCGGCGGCGAGTGGGTTCACTGCGACAGTTGCAAGTCCGTTCACCGGCCCATTCCAGGCCTCGGACATTGCATCGATTGCCGCAGCAATGAGGTTCGCTCGCTCGACCCAGCCACGGACCCCGTGTTCATCGCCCGGAAGGGTTTCTACCGAAAGCCGGTAGTTGCAGCTCTCGGCGAGCCGCCCGAGCAGCCAATGGCGCTGGTCGCGGCAGAACACACGGCCCAACTCAACGCCCCGCAGAATGACGACGTGTTCTCGAAAGCCGAGGAGAATGA
>DASXCH010000001.1:0-2887 GCA_036491275.1 Caulobacteraceae bacterium | reverse complement strand
CCTCCGCTACGTTCTCAAGATGCCGGATTCGCTGGTGTTCGGCAGAATTCTTCCCGCGCTCGGGCTGATGCTGTTCCTCAGCACGGTCTATTACGCCTGGCTCGCCTATCGCCTCGCACAGAAAACCGGAAGAACCGACGTTTGCGCTCTGCCGTCCGGCACCAGCGTGCCGCACATGTTCGTCGTCACCTTCGTGGTCATGCTGCCGATCCTGCTCAGGACCAATGATCCGATCCAGGCCTGGGAAGCGGGCCTCACCTGGGTGTTCGTGCAGAGTTTCGTCCTGATGGCAGGCGGCTTCATCGCGCCGATCATTCGCAAGATCACGCCGCGCGCGGCGCTGCTCGGCTCGCTCGCCGGCATTTCCATCACCTTCATTTCGATGCGGCCCGGCCTGCTGGTGTTCGAGACGCCGCTCATCGGCATGGTGTGCTTCGCCATCATCCTGGCGAACTGGTTCGGCGGCGTGCGCTACTTCCGGGATGTGCCGGGCGGCCTGATCGCCATTGCGGCCGGCACGCTCATCGCCTGGGGATCGGACCTCTTCGGTCTCGGCTACGGCGGCTTGAGCGTAAGCAGCGTCGGCGACGCCTTTTCGCACTTCGGATTCTCGTTCCCCGTCCCGGCCGTCGGTCACGTCTTTGCGGGCTTCAAGTTCATCGGAATCATCCTGGTGACCGCGATTCCGTTCGGCATCTATGATCTCGTCGAAGCGATGGACAACGTCGAGAGCGCTGCTGCGGCCGGCGACTCGTTTCCGACCACCCAGGTGCTGACGGCCGACGGCGTGATCAGCCTGATCGGTTGCCTGCTCGGTAATCCCTTCATCAACGCCGTCTATATCGGCCATCCAGGCTGGAAGGCGATGGGCGGACGGATCGGCTATTCCGCCGCGACCGGCGTGATGGTGCTGGTGCTGACCTGGCTCGGCATCGTGGCTTTGGTCTCAAGCCTGATCCCGGTGGTCGCGATCCTGCCGATCCTGCTCTACATCGGCATGCTGATCGGCTCCCAGGCCTTCCAGGAATCGCCGCGGAGCCATGCGCCCGCGATCATTCTGGCGATGATTCCGCAAATCGCGGCGTGGGGCAAAACCATGATCGACGGCGCGCTCGGCGCCGCGGGCACCAATGCCGCCAGTGTCGGCTTCGACAAGCTCGGAAATACCGGCATCTTGTACAAAGGCCTGGCGACGCTTGGCGGCGGCGCGACGCTCGCCGGCATCATTCTGGGCGCTGTCACCGTGTTCATCATCGAGCGCCAGCTCGAGAAGGCGGCGGCGTTTGCGCTCGCGGGGTCGGTCCTCACCTTCTTCGGCCTGATCCACGCCGAGGACCTTGGGATCGGCCAATCGCCCGTGGTGGCGGTAAGCTATCTCGGCATCGCCGCGATGCTCTACGGCTTCGCCAGATTTGCCCATGTGGCGCCTGCCGAGCCGACTGAGATCGACCCCCGACACCTGAGCATCCAGGCGGCGGAATAGGGGTTCTGCCACAACGCGCGGGCCTACCCCGGCCTATCCCGCGCGCTTGTCGCTCCTGGCGTGGTGAGCAATCGCGCATCGACGCGGTGGACCATGCACAGCGTTGTGTCCGTCGTGAATGCTGGCGACAGGAACTCCCTTCTGGCTCGAGCGTTGAGAGTTCTGAAACTTCGCCAGGGTCAGACCATGGTCAGATCAACTTATGTCGTGGTGCTCCTCCTCGCCGCAAGCTTTGGACTTCCAGCCTATGGCCAGGAGACCGGTGGCGGAGGCTCAGTCCCGAAGCCGCCTGGCAGCGCGCCGGGGCAGCCCCTGAAT
Organism: Caulobacteraceae bacterium; assembly: GCA_036491275.1. Classification (GTDB taxonomy): domain Bacteria; phylum Pseudomonadota; class Alphaproteobacteria; order Caulobacterales; family Caulobacteraceae; genus Acaudatibacter. The sequence goes on along the minus strand of DASXCH010000001.1, from coordinate 1,086 downwards.
TCGGATCACTTGGCGCCGACGGGGAAGACCCTGCCGCACCCCGGCGTTCCCCAGGCGTCGGGGACCACAGACCTTGACCGCTCCGTTCAAAGACAGGATGACCGCACGCAGGAAAGCATCTGCAAGGGGTGCTGATGTCGCTTCGAGCGCCGGGGAACGGTGGCGGACAGGAGCGGCGTCCCGGCCGTGGGCGATCGCCTAAGATTCTGCGGGCGCAGAGCCCAGCTTCTCGACCATGTGAACGATCGCCAAGCGAACCTCAGCGTCGGCGATCCGTAAGAAGGCCCGGACGAGCCGCGCGCCCTCTTGGGGATCGTTGGTTTGCGAAAGGTTCATTTCGATCACGGAAGCAAACCCGTGATGGGCTTTCCGTCCTGAGGCCTGTTCCAACATTGTGGGCACTTCTCCGGCGACCGCCAAAAATCGTCCGCGCGCGCCCGCGCGCGACGCGCCGCCACGCCCGTAACGCTTGGCGGCAACCTGTCGTTGAGCGTTGGCAAGATTCCTAGCCAAAGTTCCGATCTTCAACTTTCCGATAGTTTAAGTGGGATACAGCGTAAGCCACGTCCTGGCTGTGATGGAGGTCACAGCACGGAAATAAAAAGGACGGCCCGAAGGCCGGTCGTCGACGCGCCGCTTACGCAGGCGCAAGTAGACTTCGGAGGCCTGCGGCGGGGCTCGGAAGGCTTCCGCCGCTTGGCGATCACCCCGAAAAGCGAGCGCGAAGCCGCAAAACCGCCTTGCGGAGATCTACTTTTGTTCCGAGTAAGATTACGAAATGGTAATTTGTACACAAATCATTGTGTATTTGTTCCACAATTTACACGTTGATCGGTTGTACCGGGCCTGGAGAGAACGCCGGGCAAACTTGCGCCCGGCGGTTCTGATCTAGCGACTCGAGGCTGCAGGAGGGCGGAAAGAAAGCTTGTCGCCGGGCTTGGCCCGGAAGAAAACTTCTCGATCGAGCTTGGCGATCCCATCCCAGCCGCCGAGCGCAAGCGCGCGGTCGATCTCGCGCCGGAAGAGTTCCAGCGCCCAAAAGACGCCATCCTCGCCGGCGCAGGCGACGCCCCAAAGGTGCGGGCG